>CAYGIF010000001.1:0-63541 GCA_964349865.1 uncultured Gallionella sp.
TGACCGGCGTGTTGAGGATCGCCTCCCAGGTGCGCTGCTCGTGCATGCGCGCGAAACCGGAATACAACGCCTCGAAGCTCGCGCTGTTCATCGCGCTGTAGCACACCGTCCCGGCGGCGAGGAAGGCGATATAGGACATGCCGCCGACTTCCGGCAGCATGCCGCCCAACCCGTAACCCAGCCCCAGCATATAGATCACCGGGTCGGCGAGATGGCCGAGTATCGACGAGCCGGCCATTTTTTTCCACACCATGAAGTTGCGCCGCCAGATCGGGATGAAGCGCAGACTCGGGCGCGGCAGGGCGAAATGATTCTTGCTCATGGTTGCTTTGGAAGGGAAGGGAGAAGGAAGAAGGGATCGCGGCTGCGCCGCTCAAGGGCGAAAGCGGGCATGGCAGTTTCCCTTCTCTCGCATGCAATGCGACTATTCATTCGCGCATCTCCCGTCCGGTGAGTTTCAGGAACACGTCTTCCAGATTCGCCGGGCGATGCAGGTAGCGCAATTGCGGATGTTGCTGCAACTCCCGCAACAACGGCTGCGCATCCGCAACGTAGCAGAATACCGTCTCGCCGCTCACCTCGAAGCGTTGCGCGTGGCGCGCCGCATGGCTTTGCGCCCATGCGGCCGCGTGCTCGCCGAACACTTCGACCACCTGCGGCTCGATGTTTTGTTCGATCAGTTCGCGCGGCGATCCTTCGCTGATGATGCGCCCGTTGTCCATCACAGCGAGGCGGTGGCAGAGCCGCTCGGCCTCGTCCATGAAGTGCGTGGTGAGCAGCAGCGTCTTGCCGCGCGCGTTCAGTTCGCGCAGCCGTTGCCAGATCAGGTGGCGCGCCTGCGGGTCGAGTCCGGTGGTCGGCTCGTCGAGGAAGATGACTTCCGGATCGTTCACCAATGCGCGCGCCAGGGTCAGCCGCCGTTTCATGCCGCCGGACAGAGTCGGCACCTTGGCATCGCGCTTGCCGGTCAGGTTGGCGAACTCCAGCAACTCCGGCAGGCGCGCCTCGATGGCCTTGTCGCTCATGCCGAAGTAGCGCCCGTACACCAGCAGGTTTTCTGCCACGGTGAAATCGGGGTCGAGATTGTCCATCTGCGGCACCACGCCCACGCGTTGCCGCGCCGCGCGCGATTCTTCCGGCACGGCATGACCCAGCAATTGCAGCTCGCCCGCATCCGGCGCGATCAGGCCGAGCAGCAGGCGCAGCGTGGTGGTCTTGCCCGCGCCGTTCGGCCCGAGCAGGCCGAAACATTCGCCGCGTCGGATCGACAGGTTCAGCCCGCCCACCACCGGCTGGTCGCCATAGCATTTGCGCAAATTGCGCGCGCTCAATACCGCGTTCATATCATTCACCGCAGAGTCGATTCATATTGCCGCAAATGCCGGCGTTATTTTTTCTGGATCAGCTCGATCTTGTATCCGTCCGGGTCTTCGACAAACGCAATCACCGTGCTGCCGTGCTTCATCGCTCCGGCTTCGCGCACCACTTTGCCGCCGCGCTGCCTGATGTTTTCGCAGGCGGTGCTGGCGTCCGCGACCTCGATCGCGATATGGCCGAAGGCGTTGCCGAGCTCGTATTTTTCCACGCCCCAGTTATGCGTGAGTTCGATCACCGCGCCTTGCGCTTCGTCGTCGAAACCGACGAAGGCCAGGGTAAATTTCCCGTCGGGGTAATCGGTGCGGCGCAGCAATTTCATGCCGAGCACGCCGGTATAGAAGGCGAGCGATTTTTCCAGATCGGCTACGCGCAGCATGGTGTGCAGGATACGCATCAGGATTCCACCCTTTCGAAATTGTCTTTGGCGAAATTATTTTGGGGGTTATAGGGTAAAATGCCTGCCCGGAAGCATTTTACCATTGCCCACATCATGTCCGAATCTTTCCCGCTAGTAATGAGCTTTGCCGCCACCGATCCGAGCGGCGGAGCCGGTTTGCAAGCTGACCTGTTAACCATTTCCAGCATGGGCTGTCACCCGCTGTCGGTGGTCACGGCGATCACCGTGCAGGACACCAGCGGGGTGGACGATGTGCTGCCGATCGATCCGGAGTGGGTGGTGGACCAAGCGCGCGCGATGCTGGAGGACGTGCCGGTGGCGGCGTTCAAGATCGGCCTGCTCGGCAGCGTGGAAAACATCGCGGCGATCGCCGAAGTGCTGGCGGATTATCCGGATATTCCGCTGGTGCTCGATCCGGTGCTGGCATCGGGGCGCGGCGACGAATTGGCGGACGAAGACATGCTGGATGCGATGCGCGAGTTGCTGATCCCGCAGAGCACCATCATCACGCCGAACAGCATGGAGGCGCGCCGCCTCGCGCTGGACGAAGACAATGAAGAGGATGATCCTTCCCTGGAAGAATGCGCTAGGCGTCTTTTGCAGATGGGCTGCGAGTATGTGCTGATTACCGGCACGCACGAGCAAACGCCCAAGGTCATCAACACGCTGTATGGCGAGCGCGGGGTCATCAGCAGCGATAGCTGGGCTAGGCTGCCGGGAATCTATCACGGCTCCGGCTGCACTTTGTCCGCCGCGATTGCCGCGCTGCTGGCGCAGGGCGTGGACGTGCCGGAGGCGGTCAAGGAGGCGCAGGAATACACTTGGCAAACCCTGAATGCGGGCTTCCGGCCCGGCATGGGGCAGCATATTCCGGATCGCTTGTTCTGGGCGCGCGGCGAAGAGGATGAAGAACAACCCGAACGTCCGAATTGAAATGATTGGCGGTTTATACGCGATCACGCCGGACGAAACCGACACGGCGGAGTTGCTGCGCAAGGTGCGTCTGGCATTGCTGGGCGGCGCGCGGGTAGTGCAGTACCGCAACAAGACCGCCGATGCGGCATTGCGCCTGAAACAGGCCGAGGCATTGCGCGGGCTGACGCGCGAATTTGCCGTGGCGCTGATCGTCAACGACGACGTCGCGCTTGCGCAACAAGTAGCGGCGGACGGCGTGCATCTGGGCGGCGCGGACGGCAGCGTGGCGGATGCGCGCGCGCTGCTGGATGGCGGTAAAATCATCGGCGTGTCTTGCTATAATCGCCTGGCGCTGGCGCATGAGGCGGTGAGGCTGGGCGCGGATTACGTGGCGTTCGGCAGTTTTTATTCTTCCACGGTGAAGCCCGATGCCGTGGCCGCCACGCCGGATTTATTGCGGCAGGCGCGCCGTGAGTTGGCGGTGCCTCTGGTCGCGATCGGCGGCATCGCGCCGCAAAACGGCGCGCAGTTGCTTGAAGCCGGCGCAAACGCGCTGGCGGTGATTTCGGCGGTATTTTTCGCGCCGGATATTGAAGGTGCAGCAAGAGAATTTTCCAATCTATTTGAGTAAGGTAAATTGACATGACTACACATAACCAGCAGCTATTCGACGAATCCCAGAAAGTCATTCCGGGCGGGGTGAATTCACCGGTGCGCGCGTTCCGCTCGGTCGGCGGCACGCCGCTGTTTTTCCAGCGCGGCCAAGGGGCTTACGTGTGGGACGCGGACGGCAAGAAATACACCGATTACGTCGGCTCGTGGGGGCCGATGATCGCCGGGCATTGCCATCCCGACGTGGTCAAGGCGGTGCAGGATGCGGCGGCGCAGGGGCTGGGTTTCGGCGCGCCCACCGCAGCCGAACTGGAACTGGCCAACCTGCTGTGCAAGCTGTTGCCCAGTCTGGAAATGGTGCGCTTGGTCAGTTCCGGCACCGAAGCCACGATGTCGGCGATCCGCCTGGCGCGCGGCTTTACCGGACGTTCGCGTATCGTCAAATTCGAGGGTTGCTACCACGGCCATTCCGACGGATTGCTGGTCAAGGCCGGTTCCGGCGCGCTGACTTTCGGTCAGCCGAGTTCTTCCGGTGTGCCGGCCGAGATCGCCGCGCTGACCACGGTGCTGGACTACAACGATGCCGCCGGGCTGGAGCGCGCCTTCGCCGCGATGGGTAACGAAATCGCTGCGGTGATCGTCGAACCGGTGGCGGGCAACATGAATCTGGTCACGCCCAAGCGCGAATTCCTGGATGCGATGCGCAAACTGTGCACGCAGCATGGCGCGGTGCTGATCCTCGATGAAGTGATGACCGGTTTCCGCGTCGGTCTGCAGGGCGCGCAAGGCCATTACGGCATCAAGCCGGACTTGGTGACGCTGGGCAAAGTGATGGGCGGCGGCCTGCCGGCGGCGGCCTTCGGCGGGCGGCGCGACATCATGCAATGCCTGGCGCCGCTCGGCGCGGTGTATCAGGCGGGTACGCTGTCCGGCAATCCGGTGGCGGTGGCAGCCGGGCTGGCTACGCTGAAACTGGTGCAAGCCCCCGGTTTTTACGAGCGGCTCTCGCAACTGGCGAAACAGCTCACCGAAGGCCTGACCGCTGCGGCGCAGAAACGCGGTATTCCGTTCTGCGCGCAGGCGGTGGGCGGCATGTTCGGCCTGTATTTCAGCAACGCGCTGCCGATCAGCTATGCCGAAGTGATGAGCTGCGACAAGGAAGCGTTCAACCGCTTCTTCCACGCCATGCTGGATGCAGGCGTGTATCTCGCGCCGTCGGCGTTCGAGGCGGGTTTCGTCTCTGCCGCGCACAGCGATGCGGATATCGCCGCAACCATCGCCGCCGCCGACAAGATTTTCGCCACTTGGTAATGATGGAAGCTTCTAAGGCCGTAGCGAGCGGCTCAAGTGCAAGGCGCACGGCGCGCAGCGAACGAGACATACCTGATTGGGTAGGCAAGGAGCGAGCACCGCGCAACGCAGCAATTGAGCCGCGCAGTAGGCTTTAGGGGCTTCCATGGGATTGTTTTCGCAGGCGGCTTTTTACACCACCGTCAATCACATCAAGGATTTGCCGCAGCACGGCGGCAGGGAAGTGGCGTTCGTCGGGCGCTCCAACGCGGGCAAATCGAGCGCGATCAACACGCTGGCGAACCATGTGCGGTTGGCCTACACCAGCAAGACGCCGGGGCGCACCCAGCATCTCAATTACTTTGCGCTGGGTGGGAACAATTTCCTGGTGGACTTGCCCGGCTACGGCTATGCCAAGGTGCCGCCGGATATACAGCGGCATTGGGAACATCTGCTGAGCGAATATCTGAAAACCCGCGAGGAACTGGCTGGGCTGGTGATCATCATGGATTCCCGCCATCCGCTGACCGAACTGGACGAGGCCATGCTGGACTGGTTTGCGCCGACCGGCAAGCCGGTGCATATCCTGCTGACCAAATCGGACAAACTCAGCAGGCAGCAGGCCACACTGACCCTAAATCGCGTAAAATCTCATCTGGCCGAACATTTTGGTTCCGACATCACACCCGCAAGCGGGCATGAGTCTTCTCCGAAACGTTGTTTTCCGCAGTGCTCCGTGCAGTTGTTTTCCAGCCTGAAGAAAATCGGCGTGGAAGAGGCGGAAGGGGTGATTGCAGGCTGGTTGAAAAGCGAATAGCCAAAAAATGCCCCCGGAAAACCGGGGGCAAAGAGCCTTAACAAGGTTAAGACGACCCGCTCAGGGAGGAGAAACGGGGAGTGACTTGCGCCACTCAAAGCATCAGATAAGCGATTCCTAAAATAGTTCCGGAAAGAGCAATAATTCAGGAAAAAATCATGCAAACACTTGGACAATACCCTCATACCAGAATGCGCCGGATGCGCCGCGATGCCTTTTCGCGAGACCTGATGCGTGAGCACATACTCACACCGGCAGACTTCATCTATCCGGTTTTCGTGCTGGAAGGCAGCAACAAAGTCGAGGATGTCAATTCCATGCCGGGGGTGCAGCGCAAGACGCTGGACCTGCTGCTCAAGGATGCCGAGCAATGCGTCAAGCTGGGCATTCCGGTGATGGCGCTGTTTCCGGTGATCGATACGCCGCTGAAGAGCTTGGATGCGCGCGAGGCCTACAACCCTGACGGCCTGGTGCCGCGCGTGGTCGCCGCGCTGAAGAAGAATTTCCCCGAACTCGGCGTGATGACCGACGTCGCGCTCGACCCCTACACCAGCCACGGCCAGGACGGCCTGATCGACGCCAGCGGCTACGTCCTCAACGACGAGACCGTGGCGGTGCTGGCGCAGCAGGCGCAAGTCCACGCGATGGCCGGAGCCGACATCGTCGCCCCCTCCGACATGATGGACGGGCGCATCGGCGCGGTGCGCGCCGCGCTGGATCGCAAGGGCTGCATCCACACCCGCATCATGGCCTACTCCGCCAAATATGCCTCCAGCTTCTACGGCCCGTTCCGCGACGCGGTCGGCTCCAGCGGCAACCTGGGTTCCGGCAACAAATACACCTACCAGATGGATCCTGCCAACTCCGATGAGGCGCTGTGGGAAGTCGGACTGGATTTGCAGGAGGGCGCGGACATGGTGATGGTCAAGCCCGGCATGCCTTACCTCGACATTCTGCGGCGCGTGAAGGACGAGTTCAAGGCGCCCACTTTCGTCTACCAGGTCAGCGGCGAATACGCGATGCTCAAGGCCGCCGCGCAGAACGGCTGGCTGAATGAACAAGCCTGCGTGCTGGAATCGCTGCTGGCGTTCAAGCGTGCGGGGGCGGACGGGATATTGACTTATTTTGCGCTGGATGCGGCAAGGTGGCTGAAGGAGTAAGATTGTGCCGACCATCAGCCAGTTCTTCGGGATACTCATTCACATGTATATCCGTGGCGAACACAATCCACCGCATTTCCACGCCCTCTACGCCGAGCATGAGGCGCAAATCGACATCCAGACCTTACAGGTTATCGAGGGGAAGCTGCCGCGCCGGGCGCTGGGCATGGTGCTGGAATGGGCCAACGAGCACCGGGACGAATTAATGGAGGACTGGAACCTATGTCGAGCCAAACAATTACCGAAACCCATCAAGCCGCTGGAATAATTCCCGCCGCGCCGTGGCGTTTGCGCGCACTCAGCGTGCTCCCGGAATGGCAATTGGCGGTCACGTTCAACGACGGATCGAGCGGCATCGTCGATATTTCCGCACTGGTTAATGGGGCAGATGCGGGGGTCTTCGAGGCGCTGCGCGATCCCGCTTTCTTTGCGAAAGCCTATCTCGATTGCGGAGCGGTCGCATGGCCCAATGGCGCCGACCTTGCTCCCGACGCGATGTACAAGGAAATCCGGCGCTGCGGAGTGTGGCGTGTTCTGGATTGATGCGTGAATCATCCGAGGAGTGAGCTTGTGAACCCCAGTATTTCAACCCCCCCACTTTGTGTTGGATGCGGCGCGGTGACTGAAGGAAGGGAAATAACAGATAACTTGACGGCATGCTTGTTGGTATTTTTGGTGTCTACTTCTATAGGCTATTAAACACATCATGTCCGAGAAAGAGAAAAGTAGTAGGGGAAATGCAAGCCAATTCTTTGTCGCAGGCGAGCTTTGTCGTAGAGGGTACTCGGCTGTTGTGACACTTGGGAACACACCGAACACAGACATCTTGTGCAGCAATATTGAAGGAACGCGATTTGTTCATATCCAAGTGAAAACATTCGTGCCCGGCAGTAGAACATGCAGCGTTGGTATGAAGGCCGAGAAAGACTTTGGAGAAAATTTTTTCTGGGTTCTCGGTGGAATTCCGAAACCAAACACAAAAGCAAATTTTGAGTACTACATTATTCCATCTTCGGCTATGGCAATAAATGTAGCTCATGCTCATCAGCTCTGGCTTAAGGCGCCAGGTGCAAAGGGTCAAGAGCATAAGGCGAATACTGTGAGAACCGTGCACTTACCCCCGCACAAGTCGTTCAGCGGATGGGACATCGGCGGGTATCTCGAACGCTGGGATTTAATTGAAGCTAAACTACGAGCCTGACCCGGAAGCCAGAGGGGGAAACCGCCGGGGGTAGCCCGGCAGCTAGTCACTTTTCTTGTCTTGCCAAGAAAAGTAACCAAAAGAAGGCGCCCCCTGATGCGCCGCGCGATAAATTAAGCGTAATTGCGAGATAAATGCGCTGGCTTTTGAATTTTACCTTACGCAACAAAATTGCACGTAGTAAAAGCAGGGCGGGATTTACTACCCGACAATAAACGTCACCAGTTCCTGATCACCAGTTCCGCCGTCCTGCTCCCCTTCTTACCTCCGCCGACCGTGTAGGTAATATCAACGCTTTCCATGTGCAGTCCGGCGAAGGCTTTGCGCATTTCGGGGATGTCGTTGACGCTGATGATCATCTTGCCTTTGATCGTTCTAGCCAGTTCTGCCATGCGGGTGTATTGCTCGATGCCGAAATCCACGCCGTAGCCTTCCGTACCGAAATATGGCGGGTCACAGTAGAACAGGGTGTGCTCGCGGTCATATTTTGCGATACATGCTTCCCAGCTGAGGTGCTCGATATAGGTCTGGGATAGGCGCAGATGCGCCTGGCTCAGGTCTTCTTCCAGCCGCAGCAGGTTGAGCCATGAGCCGCTGGTGGTGGCTGTACCGAATGTTTGGCCGCTGACCTTGCCACCGAAGGCATTCTTTTGCAGGTAGAAGAACCGCGCTGCGCGCTGGATATCGGTGAGAGTTTCTTCCGGGGTGGCCTGTAGCCACTTGTATATCTGGCGGCTGGTGAGCGCCCATTTGAATTGGCGGGTGAATTCTTCCATGTGGTGCTTGACCACGCGGTACAGGTTCACCAGTTCGCCGTTGATATCGTTGATCACCTCGACCTTGGCCTGTTCTTTCAGGAAGTACAGCGCTGCCGCGCCGCAGAACGGCTCGACGTAGCAGGTGTGCGCCGGGAACAGCGGCAGGATGTGCTTGGCCAGGCGGCGTTTGCCGCCGATCCACGGGATGATGGGTGCGTGAGCCTGATTGTTAAAGAGCGGAGTTGCTTGGGTTTTCATGGGGCGGTTCCTTTCGGATCGACGCTCCAGGGCGTTCTGGTTGGGGGCTCGCGGCCCTCAGATGATTCATTGTCCCGCAACGCGGGCATTTGATCGACAGGCGGACATATTCCGCTTCTGCCAGTTTTCTACTGCGCTTACCGCATCGAACCGTTTCCATCTTGTAACTCTCGCGTGGTAGCCTCGCTCCGCTGTGTGCACAGCACGGTGCCCAGGCTAAACGCAGGAGAGTTCTGCGGGAGGTGGCCGTTAATCGTGGTGGAACACTTTTAACGGTCGCACCGTTTTTTTTCGTTACTTAATCAGTACCCGCTCCAGGTCTGCCGGTGATGGAACCTCTGCAAACTTCACGCTCCAGCCGCAGGCGTTGAGGTCGCTGTACACCAGCTCCGAGCAGATCACGCCGCCGAGGTTGCGCGTGCTGCGCCCAAAGAAGTGGTAGACAGGGCGCAGCGCGAACAGGATGTAATCCTTCCATCCGTAGGTGCTTTCGTCGGTGTCGAGCTTGTGATCGAGGTATTCCGCTGCCACGTCCACCGGGCATTCGACCAGGCGCACATGCTCGGGCGGATACAGACCCGCCCACAAGCGCCGCCGACGGATCAGGTTCATGTCCCAGAAGTGTTTCCCGTCCGTGAAGCCGACGTGGTAGCAGGCCGATCCGGTGAACAGCTTGGTCAGCGTGGCGGATGGCTGTTTGCCGAAGATCAGCGCGACTTTCACCACGCCACCGCCTCGACCGCTGCCACGTCCGCTGCGGCTTGCACTTGCGCCTTGAGCGTGGCGGCTTTTTCCAGCGCGGCGAGTTTCACCAGCGCGCCATCTGCGGCCACCTGCTTGAGTTGCGCAGCAGTGTGCAGGCGGAATGCCTTGATGCCTGCCGCGTCGGCGCAGCGGTATGGCAAGTCGGCACCCAGGCTCACCGCGCCGATCAGGTTGAGCTGATCTTCTAGGGCGCTGTCGTAGGTGTGTGATGCGCCGCCTGCGCCGCTGGTGAAGCCGCCGACGATCGAGGCGGCGCAGGCGGCGTTGATCGCGGCGGTCTTGGTGACCTTAACCTCGTCCAGCGTCGGAACGTAGTCGACGGCGACAGGGTGACCATTCGCATCGGCCTGGATACGCTTGCCTGATGCTTGCGCGGCGAGCAGCGCCACGTGCTCCACCTCGCTGATCTCGACCGCGTCGGAGGGTATCTTGCAGTCCGGATTCGGCACAGTGATGGTCGGATGGACGGCAGTCTCATCCGGCACATCGATCATGACCGTACCGCCGCTGTCATCATCCTGCGGTACCTGAATGGTTGGGCGCACCCATGCCGGGTCGGGAATGTCCAGCGCCTTCGGTCCGTGGATTGCGCTAGTGTAGAATCCGCCGGTTGATTTTGCGTAGTGCATGATTTCTCCTTATTTTCCGATGGCGACGTATAAGCCATTAGCTGCCACTCCCGCCCCGGTGCTGCCCACGTAAGACCGGATGGTGGTTCCAGTTGTAGAGGGGCTATCAACCCCGAGCGTTACGTTTGTTCCGAATTGGCAGCACGGAACCGCCCAACACGCCGTTGTGAATGCAATCGGGAAGGTTACCGCTACCGACCCACCGGCTGAGGTCACAAAAGAACCGACTTGAATGATTAAACCTGAGGGCAGTTTTTGATAACCATTCGCGGAAAGAGAGTGTGCAAACTCACCGCGAGAGTCCTGCAGTTTCGTCAATCCTGAAACTGCACTCCAAGTGTTAGAGCCATTCGATACGAGCACAACATCGGACGCGGCCGCGATCGGGAAAGAGGAAATTCCGGCAAAGCCGTCCAATAGGATTGTGTCGGTCCCGGCGCGCTGGATGGTGTTTGTTCCGTAGGCCGATGACGTCGAAAGGCAAATCGCCGCTCCGGCAGGAACAGAATTCGCTGCCGGTAGCGTAAGGGTCAGGCCGCCACTGCCTGAGACAATAAGCTGTTTCCCCGCATCCGTGCCGGGAATAGACTCGTTTGCCGTGATTGTGCGTACACCAGATAACTGCAACCCTTGTCGCCGCACGAACTCGGTGGTTGCCGCCTTGGTGGTGTTGTCGAATTGCGCCGGGGTCTGGAACACCCCGGCAGAGCGCAGCGCGGTGAGCAGCTGGGTCAGGTTGGTATGATCCGGCGTGATGCCCGCCGCCGTCAGGATCGCGCGCAACTCCTCGCCGAGCTGGTAAAACCAGTGCGCTCCCGGAACCGTCGGCGGCACCGACGCCAGCGGGTCGCCATCGGTCGGGTGGCCGGAAGACGGCGAGGCGGGTGCGGCTGGCGGGTTGGCCGATGCGCCCGATTCCCATTTTCTGTTGTCCATATATATTTACCTCCTTAACTGTATGAAAATTGAACGACGGTGTGTGCGGGCTTAAAGCGGCCGAGCGCGCATTCCAGCAACGTATTCCCCCACGTCGCAAGCGGCTCGTTGACGCCAGAGATCACCGATAAATAGCGCACGGTATTGAGCTGCGCATTTACCTGCCAGGTGAAACACCAGGGCCAGCCGCATAAAGGCGCATTGACTGGCGACATCACCGAATACTGATTGAATTCGGTGATAGTGATGACGAAGCCGAGCTTGGCCGCCAGCGCAATAAAAAATGGCCGGGATTGCCCGCCGCGCTGGGTGATCTTTGCTACCACGGCGGCGCGGCGCAGCTCAATGGTCGGCAGTTGCCCGGCGCACGGATCTGGCAGGCCGAGTACGCGCTCCCAATCTGGCAGCAAATAGGAAGCACTGCGCGGATCGGCTTCAGACAGGATCAACTCGGCGGCGATCTGCGCGGCATCCAGCGCCGCCCCTTCCGCATCCAGCTCGGCGGCGAGCAGCAGCGCGTTCGGGTCGTAGGCGACGGGCGGCAGCAGGCGCTTTAACAGTTCGGCGTGCAGCATCAAATATCGCCTTTCACATTTGTCTCCTCGCCCGCCTGCGGGAGAGGATTGAGGAGAGGGAATAGCGTAGCTATCATGTCAGCGTCACCGTGCCGAGCGATGCAATCTCGGAGTGGGTGGCATCGGCCAGCGGCACGACGTTGGCGGCCGGGGTGGTCAGGCTCACATCCACCACGCCCTTGACGCCCATCATCAGGCTAATCAGCCTGGCGCGCGTCACCGCGTCGCCGACATGCAGCGTGGCGAAGTAGTCCGTCAGCACGCTGTTAATGCGCGTCGTGGCGGCGGCCAGCGTGGTACCGGAAAGCGTCAGCACGGCGGCGATGTTGACCACCACCAGCGTGGGTGCCATTACCAGCAGGTCGACGCACGGTGGGCGCTGGGTATCGATGTAGGCCAACACTTCTGCGATCAGCGGAGCGCCCGGCAATCCGCCCGAAGTCTCGATCACCACGTCCACACCGTTGATCACGCGGCGCTGCGTGAACACATAGGCATCGGTCACGCCGGGCACTTCCATCGCCCACGCATAGTAATCATGCTTCGCGCCGCCCATCGGTGGCAGGCGCATATCGTACAGAACGCGCGCCAGCAGCGCGGCATCGGTCTCGATGTCGGTACCGCCGGTCATGGCGACGATGGAGGCTTGCGCCAGCACGCCCGAGGGCGCGGCGCTGAGCGTCAGCGCGGTGCTGGCTGCCTGATTGCCGGCCAACCCGGCCAGCACCGCTTGCGCGGCGATATCCACCGTGCCGCCCCCACCGATCACACCGGCTGCTGTGGTGACGAAGGCGATGCCGCTATTGTTCTTGGCCTCGGTGCCGATCGGTACCGCGCTGCCGACCGTGCCGGAGAAGCGCACCGTTCCGGTGGCGAACGATGCGGCCTTGCGCGTGATGCCGCGCAGGCTGGCGTGGCGCTCCAGGTAGTCGCTGTCTGAGGTGTCCGGGAAGACCTGGCGCACGATCCATTTCTGGTGCTCGTACAGCCCCTCGATGCTGGATGCCACCGCATTGGCGCGCACCGCAAAGTCGGAATCCTCGCCGGTGTAGGCGGCGGGCTGCTGGTTGGCGATATCGCGCAGGATATCGGCGCGGATCTGGCGGTAATCGGGTGTGGTGTAGGGCATGGCGTTAAATAACCTGTACGGGATGCTTGAAAGTTAACGTCTCGCCGCTGGCCGCGATCACCTCGATCAGCAGATGCAGGCGGCCGTTGTGCGGCTGTTCGGTGGACACCGTGATGCGGGTGGCGCGGCCATCGGCCACAATCGGCGCGAGCGCCTGCTCGGCGTATTGCCTGGCGAGCGTGGCCACGCGCGCCAAGTCTTTCTCGCGCTGCAATTCATGCAGGCGGCTGCCGAAGCTCTTGTCCGGCCAGTAGCTGCCCAAAGGAACGGCCAGGCGCAGGTAGCAGGAATTGGCCAGCCCGCCGGCCGGGTCGCGCTGCGCCGCGCCGCTGAGCAGCACGTAATCGCGGGTAGTCGGGTTGATGAGGGTGTCCATTACATCCCTGCCGAAGGTACGCCCACGCTGCCGCCCTGCGGGTCGCTGTGCGTGTGGCTGTTGTAGGTGGCGCGCATGCCCAGCATGCTCTTGTTGTTATGGTCGCTGATGTCGCCCTGCGCGACGATGTTGCCCGCCACGTTGAGGTTGCCGCTCATGTTCACCGTGGGCGTGGTGATGTCCACCGCAAGGCTGGAAACCACCTGCATGCTGCGGTCGGCCTTGAGCGCCACGTAGTCGCCCCACTGGTTGTAAATCGCAGTCTCGCCGCTGGCCAGATTCTTCAGGCGATAGGTGCTGTGCTCGGTGGCGATGATGATGCCGTGCGCGGTCTTGCCGCCGATCGGCAGCACGATCGCCATCGTCCCGGCCGGAGGGTTGCTGGTGTAGCCGAACTGCTGGAACAGCTCGTTATTCTGCAACTGTTCGCCGGACACACCATCGAGCTGCACGAACTGCACCGCGCCAGCGGCCTTGACCAGCGTGATCACGCCACGGAAGGCGAGGCGGATACCGGAAAGGTGGCGGCGGATGCGCTGGTCGATTTGCTTGATCATTACGCGCCCCCGCTTACGTCGATGATCTTGCCCGGCAGGCTATTTTTGCCGCGCCGGTGTTTATTCTTGTGCGGGTGCGCGTCCGTCACCCACATGCCATCTTCCTTGAGCGTCAGCGCGGTACGCGTGCCGTCCATACGGCTGCGGACGAACTTGCGCGCCATCAGGAAATAGATCGCGTCCAGGTTGTGCGGCTCGGAGATCACGCGGATGCGCTGGCCGGGCTTCCACAGCAGGCCGTCAGCCGCAATGCGGTGCCCCTGGACTACGGCGGACAGGGTCAAGCCGTTCAGGCGGCTGTCGGAGATCAGCTTGTGTGCGCGATCGACGCACACTGCGGTGCTGTCCGCTTCGTGATCCGTCACGATCTTGGGGCGGTACCAGCTCACACCATCATCTTTCCAACTACCGCGCAGCGCGTGCTTACCCTGTTCCAGGTCGGTGCCGTGCGTTTGCCCGAGCACAGTCACCTCGGAATAACGGCCGTGTACCGATTCCTGCTTGGCCAGGCTGATCACGTTATTGCCCTTGCCTGACTTGCGTAGGACCAGCGTGGCCACCACCGGCGTGGTGTAGTCCGGCCCGCCGACCACCAGCGTGCCGTCCGGATCGAACCACGGCCACAGCCCGTTCGCCTCGGCGGCATGCGCCAGTGTGTCCCATGCGCTATCGCCCGGCTCGACGTTAATCTTCTCGCGAGTACGGGTCGCGTCGGCATCGATGCGGATTTTTGTGATACCCAGCGCGCGCACGATCTTGGCAACAATCTCATTGAGGGTCGCCATCCTGGCCACGAATACCGGAGCCGAGCAGTCCACCAGCACGGATGCCTGATCGCGGCCCGACATCGTAAACGTGTGCGAGGTCTTGCTGACCTGGTGGCTGATCTCATCCACCCGCCCGGTCATCACGGTCTCGCCGCCGATCTTCACCACCACCGGCGCGCCTGCCGCCACATCCGGCGGCATCTTGCCGTCCGTCATGCCGAGCATGACATGCCAGGCATCGGCAGGCGTGAGCAGGTCGGAGTCGATCTCGTAGCTCGACCAGTCGCCGTGCACCTTGCCCGCGATCAGCAGCTCGACGTTATCAGAGGGCGTAGGCATTGACGCGATCTCCGGCATTAACGAACGGGCTGCGCGCGCCGTTCAGGCGATACAGCTCCGGCGCGCGGGTATGGTCGGCATACCACAGGTGCGCCGCCAGGCGCAGATTCCCCGGTGCCTCAACCGCGCGCAGAATAAGCGGCGGACGCGCCTCGATGATCGAGCGCGCCGCATCCTGAACCGCCAACCCTTGGTCTTTCAGCTGTTCTGTAATCGTCCGGCTTTGTTCGATGCCGTAGATCGCGCGCACCTGTTCGATGGCGACATTAAGGGTGCCGCGCGCCTTGTTGCAGATCGCCTCGATCTCGACCGGCGAGAGCGTCGGCGTAGCGGCCTCGCTGACCAGCACAAAACTGGCGGCATCCGCCAGCCCGACCGACGTATTGACTTGGATGGTGGCCGCGACGGCAGCGATCGCCTGCGCCTCAGTCGGCTCGGCACCGGAGGTGACCGGCGCGGGGGCGGTAGCGGGCGGCGCGCTGAATTCGGAGAAGGCGGCGAGATCGTTCTGCACGCCAACCCAATCGGCGCTGACGGACGGCGTGCTGACAACAGAAGATGAATTAAGGTCGCTCTGGATGCTTGCCCAGTCGGCGGTGAGGCTGCTGCCGAAATCGCGCACATTAAGGATACCGTCCACCAGCGCCGAAATATCGTTTCCCCACGCGCGCGGGTAAGCCAGCACATCAAGGCCGGACAGCACCACGCCGGTTTGAGCAGAGATCGCCAGCAGCGGCGCGGTCAACGTGTCGCGCAGCGTATCCAGCCCGGACAAAGGATTGGCGGCACGCAGGCGCTCTATGAGCGACGCAGCAGCCGCCGAAGCAGAAGCAGTTGCAGCAGCACCATGCTGCGCGACGGCATCAGCCTTTTGCGACGGCAGACTGCGGTCGAAGAACGGGTTGCCCGGCGTGGATTCAATGAACTCGACAGGAACAGAAGCGTAATCCGGGGACTCGGCATCATGGTGAACGGATGAACGTGCGGCCTGGGCGTTTTTGATAGAGCCAAAAACAGGATGAATGAATTCGCCCGCGCCGGGCTGATCCAGCACGGCAAGGAACGCCTGCAAGCGCGTCTCGTAATCATCGCCATAGAACACCGCCTCAACGCTGATATGGCGCGCGCCGCGCCCCATGTCCTCAATGTCGGAGCCATCCACGTAAGGGTAGGAATGTTCGGCGATGGCTCGTTCCGAGCTGTCGTCTGTTTTAACGACCTCGAAAACGATCCCTTTGAAGGATGCATCCAGTAATGTTTGTGCCCAAGCCATGTGCGCAGGTTACGCGCGCGCGAAAGAGCAGTTAAGGCGGAACGAGTTCCGGGTTAGTTGCGGGCCGCCGTACTGGCATTGCGGCGGTTGACCACGGTGGCGATCTGCTCGCCGTCCAGGTGCAGGGTTACTTCGATGGCACGCTTGGCTTCCGCGTTTCCGAATGCGGACATAATGGTCGCGATCATCCCGCCGATATTGTCGCCGAACTCGGTTCCTTTGATCGCGCCCTGGTACGCAAGCGTACCGGCACCATAGCCCGCCGCCGTTGCAGCGGCTAACGGTACGGCAGCCGTCCCTGCCACCACACCAGCGAGTGCGCCACCGGCGCGCGTAGCCAAAGCACCCGCACCGGAAATAAGGCCACGCCCCTTGGCCAGCAGCCCGGTCAACCCGGCACCCTTGCCGCCCGTCAGTACGGATATCCCGGCCATGCCCAGGGCAGCGGCAGCCAGTGCGGTCAGCGCGGTCGTGGCCGCGACGGTGGCGGAAGTGAGCAGCGGGTATTCCTTGGCGATCGATGAAAAACCCTCTGCAACAGATCCGACTAACGGCGTTAATTTCTCGAACGCGTTTTGCGTGGCGAAGGTCTTCTCGTTGGCGGCTTGTTCCACCTTGAATCCGGCCTCTTCTGCGATCACGGCATAGTTCTTTTCAGCCGCGCCAGCACCGCCCAGCGTCTTCTTTTGCACGTCGGCCATATAGCCCCGGTTGCCCATGATGCCGACCAGCGCCATCAGTGCCTGGCGATCCTGTACCAGCTGCCCGATGGCGGAGCCTTGCAGGATGTCTGCCTGAGATTCCAGCACCGTGCGCCGCTCAGCGCCGGTGGACGTTTTCAGCTTGGCCTGCAACGCTTGGTAGTCTTTATTCTTGCCTACCACGCTATCCACCACACCGACGAACGCATCCAGCGAATCCATGCCCTTGCCGCGCGCGGCGGACAGTGTGCCGGACAGGTTGATACCAAGACGCTTTGCGTCCATCGCTGTGTCGCGGCTATTGATCTTGGCCAGCAGGTTGACCAGGTTATTCCCTGCCTCATCCTTGGTGCCCGCAGTGATCGCCGACGCCTGGTTGGCCGCCAGCAGTTTGGCCATACCAGGAATACCGGATATGCCGGACAGCTTGGCCGCCGCCATCTGTTGCGGCAACCATTTGGCCATGTCCTTCAGTTCGAAGCCGCCCGCTTGGCCGGCGGTGATGGCCATGTCGATCACCTTGCCCATCTCGCTCGGCTTGATGCCCATCGTCTGCATGCCGCGTATGCCGATCTGTGCGAGCTGGCTGGGGTCTGCGCCGGAAGCCGTCGCCGCCTTGGTCAAGGTCGGCAGCATCCCCATCGCATCCTTGCCGGACATCGCGCCGGAAGCGATCAGCGTGTCCAGCGTTTCAGCGGCACTCTCGCGCGTGCCACCGCCGACGCGCACGGCGTTGACGATGGATGCATTCAGCTCGCGCTTGCCCGCGATACGCCCGATGGTGTCGCGCTGGTTGAAGGCGGTATTCGACATCTGAGCCAGGCGCATGCCGTAGTCCATCGTCTGGCCGACCGGCTTGGACAGCACATAGCCGCCAGCCGCAATCCCGCCCGCAACCGCCGCGCCGGTCTTCAACCCGCTCATGGCCTTTTGGCCGAGCGTGTACTTGCCCATCTCGTTGTTCAGCTCGCGGATGCGGGTGCGCGTCGCATCGGCTGCGCGCGCCTGTTCGCGCATGGACAGCGTGCCGGATTTTTGCAGGCGATTGTAGGCGGCTTCGGTGCGCTGGATCTCGCGCTGGATGTTCTGCTCGGTGCGGATGCCGAGCACCCCGGCGGCGGAGCGCGTCTTGCCGAGATTGGAGATCGTGCGAGTCAGTGTGTCGGTGGCTTTGCTGGTGTTGGCGATGCCGTCCTGGAAGACGCGCTGCGCGCGCGTGAACCCGCTCGATGCGAGATCGCGCAGGCGCATCACCAGGGAGAGTTCGAGATTTTTTCCGCTCATGTTTTTTTACTCGTTCTATGACCCTTGAATCTGCTGGTCTTGCCTTGCGGCTTGGCCCCGGACAGTTGTGCGATCACAGACAGATGCGATTCGATCTCCGCCTCGGACATATCCAACACCCGGTGCGGATCGAATCCGGCGCGGGCGAGCAGCGCCTGCGCCCGGCGGACGGTGGTTAGCTGCTGCTCAGCGCATCGAGCTTTTTTTCGACTTCATCCGCCGCCAGTTCAAGCGTGACGGCATCGCGGTCGTACATGCCCATCAGCAGTTCGACGGTGACTTGTTCTTGCGGCAAGCCATCGATGCTGACGCGCTGCGCCATCGTGGCATAGCGCAAAGTATTGGGAGCCGCATCGCCTCCCACCGCTTCGACCGCTGCGCAGGAATCGCGCAGGGTCGCCGGGCGGATGGAAAAATCCTTGTAAGCCTTGCCGTCCACCGTGATGCCGATCGGCAGCCTGCCTTTAACCGTCAGTGCGCTCATCGCTTACACCTTGTTCAAGCAATACAGGCTGACGTCGCGCACCATCTCGCCTTCGAGCTGGTAGCGCGAGCCGACGCTGCTCACATTGGAATCCATGAAGGTGGTGCGCTTGGTCGGATTGCCGACCGGGTAGATCACGATCTGCGCGTCCTTCATTTTTTCCCACTCGTATTCGCCGGTGGCCGGTGCGGGCGCGGTGATCTTCATGTCGAACATCTTGATGCCGGTCACGCTGCCCTTGGCGCGGCCTGTCCGGTTCATCGTTTTAACAGGCTTGCGCCCGGTGTTAACGGTATCGTCGAAGGAAATGCAATCGACTTCCTTGCCGTTGATCTCTACCACTATCTCGCCATCGTATTCAATTGACATGTTGTTTTCTCCTGTGGGGGCGTATGGCAATACGCCCTATTCCTCAATTATCCAGAAGGGCGTATGCCATACGCCCCTACACGTGTTTTTACAGCAACAGGTCGATGCGGCCGGCGAACACGTGCAGGCCGTTCACCACGTCGGTCGGTATCTTCGCGTTGAGGCGGTTCGGGTCTTGCGAGTCGCGCTCGACGATCAGGCCGTCCTTGTTGGCATCCACCTGCTCGACGATCTCCAGCTCTTCCAGCTTGTAGAGCACATCGAGCAGTTGATCCCTGACCTTGGGCGCGGTGCGCTCGGAGAGCTTCTCGCGCGGGAAGCGCAGGCTGATGCGCTCGCGGCACGCCTTGCGCACATAGTCGAGCGTGCGGATCGTGGTGAGGTCGAGCTGGCTGATGTCCGGGATGCTTTGCGCATCGAGCGTGTAGGTGGTGATCGCGCGCACGATCTGCACCTTCTCGCCGGGGCCGACTTCGAGCGGGGTCACGCCGTTGTTCAGCGCGTTTTCCTGTTCGGTGCGGCTCAAACGGTCGGCCAGCACCGGGGCGGTGATGCCGGTCAATGGCAGCAGGTTGAGCGGACGTGCCGGATCTTCCTCGCTGGCCACCACCGCGCCGTAAGCCGCCGCCAGTTCGCAGGGCTGTTCCGGCACCTTGAAGTTCGGTGCGGAGATCCGCCCGGCGTTGATCGTACCCGCCAGCGTGGTGGAGGCGGCCAGCGTGCCGGTGTGGGCGTAGACGCCAATCGCGCCGCGCTGTTCCAGCGGGCCGCTCACGCTATCCAGGTGCGTGCGCAATGCGGTCAGGTTGGTGGCATCGTTCCACGCGGTGATGATGATGTTGTGCCCGGCGGCGAACACGGCGGCCAAGGCGGTGGCGACGGTCGGGTCGGTCGCGCCGGATGCCATTGCCACCACGACGGCGGTGGTGCCGGCAGCGGTGGTGACCGCTTCGATCTTGATGTTGTTGCCCTGCACACCCTTGTTCTTGGCGGTAAGCGTCACCACGCCGATACTGGCGGCAGCCGTCACCGGCAGGTCGGGTTGCTTGGCGATCTGCGCGGCCAGCGCGGCGGCGATCACCGTGGCGGTATCGGCATTCGTGATGGCGATCTCCACCAGCTTACCGGCCACCTTGACGGTAAGCACACCCGCCTTGGTCGCCGGGCCGGTCAGCGTGACCGTGCCGGTGGCGGCAACGCCCGCGCCCGCATCGTCCATCGCAATCGCTTCCAGCGCCAGGTACGGGTTGGCCTTGATCGCCGCGCGGCACATCAGGTGCAGCTGCGAGCCGTTGCCGAAAAAGGTCGCGGCTTCCGCATCCGAGAACACGTTCGTCACGACACCGGCGGCGACGGTACCGGCCGTTAAACGCTGGCCGACAATTAACGTGCGCTGCAAGTTGCCCGGCAGCGTGCGCACCGCCAGCTTGGTGTTGAACTCAAAATATTTGCCCGGCTTACGGATACTGGACGGGATGCTGTCAAAGCTGATGTTTGGGCTGGCCACGGTTAAGCTCCTTTCGTTGTGGTTTTAGTGCTTTTCACGTTCGCCCCCTCGCCCGCAAGCGGGAGAGGGTTGGGGAGAGGGGTTTCGATCAGGTCACCCTCTGCGACGCGGCGCAGGTAGTAGGCGGTATCCGGCAAGTCCACCGCCTCGGCATCGGTGATGTATTCGCGCGGCTTGTCTTCTTTTGGCACCTTGATGCCCGGTGCGGCTTTAGCTTTCATTTATGTCTCCTATGCCAGCGTTAAAGTATCCGAAGCATCCGCGACGTTGTCGCCGGGCTTCAGGTAGTAGTTGATCCCCAGCTTCAGCCACATCGGATCAGTTATGTCGATCGGCGCGCGCGGCTGCGTTTCGATAAACTCGCAGTGCCACTCGCGGGCAAATACCGCCAATCCTTGGCCGTTCAACTTGGTGTTGTAGAGCGTCCGGGTCGCGCCCGGCTTCAATCGGGTGATGGCCAAACCGAGATCGCTACCGGCCAGCAACAGGCTGACGTCTTGCAGCATCTGGTACACGCCGACCTCTTTAATCACGCCGCCAACCTTCAACCCCTGCCGCGTGGCGCGCTCGCCGCGCACGTTGCGCGAGCCGACCATCGTCACGAACGTGGCCGGGGTGCGCCACTTGTTGCCTTGGGTGTTTTCCTTGGCTGATGCCCTGCACCCCGCGAACGTCACCCACACCGCAGGGAACTTGCGCACCACCGCTGCCAGGTCGCCGTCCAGCTCGCCGCCATAACTTTCCACGGTCGGCAACTGATAGCCCAGCCCCGGCGTGGCAGCGGCTGCCGCCACGATGCGGGCGATGATGCCGTCTTCGATCTCGGCAATCATCGGATGCCTTTCACGTTCGTCCCCTCGCCCGCAAGCGGGAGAGGGTTAGGGAGAGGGAATTGCGCAGCAATCATCCGCGCGCGCCCCGATCAAACACCCGTTCGCCCGGCGCGCTGAACTGCACCGTGTTGGCAGGCGCGGCGACATTGTTTGCCGCATCCAGCCCGAGGCCGATCTTTCCAGCGGCCACGTTTTCAAGAAACTTGATCGCATCCTTGTAACGGTTGCGCACTTCATCCGTTTCAGTCACCCCGCCCGTACCGCAGAGACGATAACGCGCGATGTCGCAGGCGAAGTTGGAAAGAATCTTGGGAACGATGGCCAGCGGTAGAACATGGCGCGGTGCAAGATACGGGTCGATCTCCGCATCCGCGTCGACCAATGCACCGGCGATTACTGCAGCATCGAGTACGCCGAGATTCGCACGATCGCTGAGCGCGATCACTTCCTGCTCTGTGAAGCGTGTGATCATGTTGGCTTGGGATGCGTAGCTCATTGCTTACTCGGCGACTTCTTCGTCGATCTCGACTTCGCTGACGGTCAGCAGTGCCTCGCCCTTGATCTGCCTGATCTGATCCTTGCTCAGCTCGGACAGCTTGACCACAGTCGCTTCCTTACCCCATGCGCGACCGGCGCGGCGGAAGCCTTCGCGGCCGGATACCACGCTCAGCGCGGGCACCTTGACGGTATTTGTAGCTGGGTCAGTTTTCTTCTCTCCTGCCGCCTTTACAGCTGCTGCATTACCTGTGCTTGCTTTTGCCATGATTCACCTCTTGAAAAATTAGAAAACGAAGCGGTCTACGAGATACCCCGGCTACCCAGCATGTCAACGTCGCATGCAACCTCTACGGATGGACTGGAGCTTTCACCCCAGCCGCCTCGATCTCAAAACTGTTATGCGCCAGCGCCGGTGGAGCCGTAGCAGGTCTGCCAGAATCCGTAGCCAGCCGCCGCGCGAGCCTCTGCGCCGAACTTGAATTTTTTGCGGTTGAACACATCATCGGCCTGCGGGTCGGTCTGCTCGACGAACACCGGGGCTTTGCGTTCCTGGTAGATGAACGGCTTGATGACCTTGGTGGTATCCAGCAGGAACCATGCGGTTGCCGAAGTCAGGCGCGGCGACACGACCGGCTTGAACATACCCTTGTACAGATTGGCCTTGCCGTCTTCGAGCCGATCCGCCGTGTACAGCGTATTCGCCACGTCGCGCAGCGCCACCGGCACCAGCAGGATCGTCGGCGTCACGTTCAGCGGACGGCCTTCGTCATCCTTGAACATACCCATCGCGGTCGCGGCAGCGCCCAGGCTGGCCATCGCCAATGCCTGCGTCGCGGCGGACAACACCACCACGCCCTTGTTGGATACCGACCCCTTGGCACCGGTAGCGGGATTCGTCACGGGGTGGTCGGTGTCGCACATAAATTGGCCGTCGAAGCAAACACCCGCGAAAGCACCATTGACCGCCTCAAACACCAGCTCGTCCGGCAGTTGCGCAGACGATTCGCCGGCGGCCTGCGCCTGGGTAGAATAGATGCCCAGGTTGTCATCTTCGATATCGTTGCGGTCGGCCTCGACGGTTGCCTCGAAGTCTTCATTCTCGACCACATACTTGAACGCTTCGAGCGACTTGATCTTCTTGTCGCCGACCCAGCGCTGCATCTTGGGAAACTTGCTCAACCACTTGTAATCGTTCGAGCCGGACGTGCTGGCCACCTTCATCGCGATCTGCGGCCAGACGGATTCAACCGCGCCGAAGGCGTTATTGAACGAGGTCTTCAGGCTGACGAACAGGTTGGCGATGCTGTCGCGGTTGACGATCATGCCGCCGAACGCGATACCGAGTCCGGCATCACCCAGCGACAAGCCGCTGTGTGCGGCCGGAGCCGTCACGCCGAACAGCACAAGGGATGCCAGCAAACCGAGGCCGACGATCCATGCGAAAGATTTAACGAGTTTCATTTGTGAGTCTCCTATTGAGTTAACGGGATAAGCGTCAGGCTTACGCCTTGTGCACGGTTGCGCGGTAGGTGGCGGATGCGGCATCCACTGCACCGGCGGTGATGTTCGTCGCGCGCACCGTCACCACATTGGCGGCGGATACGAACGCCTGGAACACCAACCCGGCAGTGGGTGCGGCGGGCAAGCCCAGCGACACCGCATCGCCGACCGCAGCACCGGATACGGCGATGGTCAGGTCGGCGCTGGCGGCCGCCGCGATGGAGGCGAAGTCCAGCGCCGCCGTTGCGGACAGGTTGGCGTGATCGGCTTCTCCGACCAATACGCCGTCGGTATCTACCGCCAGCACGATGCCCGCCGGTGAGCGTGTGCCGTTGCCGTTGGTCAGCGCCACGGTCAGGTCATCGACGATGTAACAGAGCTTGCCCAGACTGGCCTGGGTGACAGCGTCCGCGCCGCTGTTTGCCCACTTGAACGCCTTGCAGCGACGCACCAGAACGCTATTTGCGCCAGGTGCCAAGCCGGTGTTATCCACGGTCTCTTCGGCGCGGCCCAGGTAGGTCAGCGCGGTGGAGACTGCGCCGGGGGTGGCGTAGCCGGTAGCGTTTGCGGCAACCAGGCCGCCCGCGAAAATCTTTACGGCGGCCATCGGTACCGAGATCAGCTCGCCGTCGGTCATTTGGGTGTTGCGATCAGCAGTTAAAGGCATGTCTTTCTCCTGTTGGTTTGTTAAGGGTTAAACCGCAGCCTGTGCGGCCAGGGTCTTTTTGAAGTCTTCCGGCGAAACGCCCGTGCTGCGACACATCGCCAGTTGCGACTCGGACAGCTCGCCAGCCGGTTGACCTGCGGGCGGCTTGCCATCGGTTTGAGTACCAGTCAGCGCGGCGACCGTTTGCGCGGTTTCCAGATACGCAGTCAGCGCAGCCAGGTCTTTCATGCCGAGATCGCGCGCCCACTTCTCCTGGGGAGGCAGCAGCTTGCCAGCGGTGAGCGCGGCAACAACCACGCCATCCACGTCGCGCTCCTTCTCCCGATCGTCCTGAGCCTGCCGAAGGGTGCGCAATGCGGCCACTTCGGTTTGCAGCGCGGCCATCGCATCGACCGGCACGAACTTGGCAGGATCGGGTGCGGCAACCTTTAGCGCAGCAACCTGACCACCCAGCGACGCGACCAACCCGGCGACACTAAAACCGGCAGCAGCCACAGCTTCAGGTTGAGCGGCTTTGATCGCGGCCGTCGCCTTCTGCAATTCGGCCAGCACCTCTTCCGCCGTGGCCAACGTGGGCAGATTCAGCATCCAGCGCAATTGTTCGAGCAATTCTTCGAGGTTCATACTCAGTGTCTCCTGTTGTGTGAGTGATACGGTTAAACGAGCGCTGACCTCTTCCATGCCGTCGATGGCAGCGTTGTTGGTCAGTGCGGCATTGAGAATCTTTTTGACTGCGCCGGTCTTCTTGTCGTAAAGGATCACCGGCGAGATGAATTTGTATTCCTTGGCATCGATGTGCAGCTTGGCCGTATCCGTCCACTCAACCTTGGCGAACAGGCCCTCGCCTTCGCGCCACTCCATACCCTCGGCCGTGAACCATCCGGCAGCCGGTACCTTCTGGCCGTTCTCGGCGGACAACAAGGTTTGATGCTCGTAGTCGATGACAATGGGATTCACCAGGGCGGCGATATCGGCGATCAGCTTGGCGGCGATCTCGGCATTGGTCAGCCAGGCGGCGCACTCTATCGGGCGTCCGTCGCGAGCGCGGAATTCACCGGCGGGCAGCAACTGCACATAACCGTTCGCATCGAGCGCGAACGAACAGGCCGCGATGGCGACCGATTGCGAGCGTGGCGTATTGGTTTTTTTGGATTTCATGCCGCCATTGTGGCGAGGGCGGCGAGGGGAGTTAAGGCGGAAGGGGTTCCGCTATGAAAAAACCCCGCGCGAGGCGGGGCTGGGTGGTGGGTGTTGTATTTTTTTTTCAGACTACCAGATACCGGATCAAAAGCAAACAGCGAAATCCGCACTCCATCCCTGCACCCGAATCGCCCGCAGACCGCTTTATAAAGTTTTATAAAGCGCCTTCACCCTGAGAGCCGGGCATCCGGTCGCAGCGCCGCCCTTTTAGCGGCTAGAACAGGCGCAAATTCTTTTCCTCTTCCGGCTCCCTGGATTCCAGCGCGCGTATCCACCTCGGGGTCACGCCGTGCAGCAATGCCGCCTCGGTCTGTGAATAGCCTTCGTCCCGGCTCTTGAGGATGTGGCGCTGGCGGATCTTCACCAGCGCCAGCTTGCAGTTGGGCACGGTGATCGTCTCGCCGCCGTAGTGCTTCACCAGCGCCTCGGCGGCCTTGCCGTTCAACACGCAGAGCATCCAGTGATTCGTCGCCGGCACGCTCTTCGGGATGAAGGTCGGGATGCCGGGGCGCCGCTCGACCAGCCGGATCGTCGCGCCGAAGCCGATCAGCGCCACCAGTTCCTGCGCCAGCGGCGGCAGGTCTTTCACGTCCACGTCTTCCAGCAGGATTAGCGTGCCAGCCATTTTTTTAACTCCTCGATCACGTTGCTCGCTTCGCGCGCGGTGAGCCACTGCAACGCATCGCGCCCGGTCTGGCGCTTGACGAACGCAGCCAGCGCAGACTCGGACGGGTTGCGCACCTTTCCCGCCGTGTGCAACTCCAGCCACAGCGCGCGGATTTTCTTGCTTTGAGGATCGTCCGCCAGGGCGCGCGGCTGCGGCCGGATGCGCTTGAAGCCGCAGGCTTGCAGATGATCCAAAACCTTTTTACGCCCTGCAAAGTCCAGCTCGGTGCTGGACTTCACCCGCGCGACCGACCACAGCATGGCGCGGTAGGTGTCGTCGTCCAAGCCGAGCTGCTTCTGCGCGATCTTGATGAGCTGTATCTCGCGCTTCTGCTCGGCGTAGCGGGCTGGGTATTTGTTGGGGCGCTTGGACATGTATCGTTCTCCGTTTAACGCGCCGCCTGATCCAGCCCGGCCCAGCCCGCGCCGCCGTTCTCGTCTGTGGATTCTAGCTTCGCGCACACAATGAACTCTCCGTTCCCCAAGGCAATTCGGATCGGTGATTGCAGTGCAGTAAAACCGATCTTCATCATGGCTATTTCCAAAATGTGATCGATGTCGCTTGCGAATATGTCGCCGTTAAATCGATCATCGTGCAGCACGGCATACCGTAGCTCTTCTAGCGTTACGTTAATCATGCCGCCACCTCTCCTTCCATCGCATCCTTGAGCAGCGCGCTGACGATCTTGTCCACCTCGCTGGCCGGGTCGCTGATGAACGCGACCTCGGTGTCGCTGGTGACGGTGACGCCGATCTTTTTGAGCGTGGCGGCGTCGCAGGTGTTGAGCCCTTCCTTGCTGGGGGCTTCCTTGGTGGCGATCAGGTTGTCGGCCAGCTCCGGGAAGTGTTTGCGGATCAGCTTGATGGTCTGTTCGGGATCGGCGATGTCGAGCTTGCCTTTTTCCTTTTTGAAGCCGCATTTGATGCCGTAGAGGATCACGGATTTCGGCTTGCGGAACAGCGTCTGCGATTCGGCCACGAGGTCGAGCAGCGCCTTGCCGGTCTCTGCGGCTTCCGCCACGGACTGCTTGAGCTTGGCCATGCGCTTGCGCTTGACGGCGTCCAGCTCGGCGTTGAGCAGGGTGACGATGTGGTGCAGGTCGGTGCGCGCCTTGGCGTGGGCTTTGGCGAGGGTTTCGAGTTCGTCTATTGATGGCATTGCGGTTCTCCTGGTTAAGTGGGTAAGTGAAGCTGGCCGAGCAGGTCGGTCAGCGGAATTCTTCTGAGGCGCGATTCCAGCGTGAGGCTGTGCATGGCGCGGCTGCGCAGGAATTCGCAGGTGCTTTGCAATTCTTCCGGCGTGGCGGCGATGTAGTAGCCGTCCTGCGGCGTGCCGCACACGGCGTGGCCGTCTTCGCGCAGCTCGCTGGTGAGGGTGCGCACATGGCGCTCGGTGGTGTCGAGTTGCGCCGCGAGCGCCTTGACGCCGATGCCGTTGCCCTTGCCGATGTGGCGCGAGAGCAGGGTTAAAAGCTGACTAGCTGTTGCCATCATTGCCTCCTGTGGTGGATTTATCTAAACCGGCTGCGGCCAATACTGCGGACGGCATCCTGCTGCGCGGCCTGTCATTTTTGCCAAGCACCGCATCGTTCTGCTTGAAAGCCGCCGGCGTTGCGGCCGGCGTGCGGCCTGCCAGATGGTTCTCGCGCTGGCCTTCCTGCTTGCCCTCGGCCTTCTGGCCGTAGCCTTCGATGATGGCCAGCAGGTAGCCGTGCGACTTCAACGGCAGCGTGAGGTTGTCGCGCTTGGCGATCATCTCGGTCAGCGCCATCGTCCAGTAGTCCTGCGGCGCGCTCCAGGTGCGGCCGCTGCGCTCGATGCGGGCGGCGGCGACCATCGGCAGCAGCTCGTTGAGCAGGTTGGCCACGCGGTCGAACGAGAGCTGGCGCTGCGCCGGGCGGAACAGGCCGAGGTACTGCACCATCAGCTTGCCCAGCGGTGCAGGCATGGCCAGCGCAGCCATCACCGCCTCGCGCGCGCCTTCGTTGCCGAGCAGCGCATCGAGGCTGGAGAGGGAGCCGCAGGCCGGGCAGGTCATCTTCATGCTGCCGCGCTCCTGCCGGTTATGCCGTAGCTGTGCGGCTGACTTACTGCGCCGGACAGCCACCACACAACGCTTTCACGCTTATTCTTGATGATCTTGCAGCAGCACACCTCGCCAGCCTTATACATCTGCATCAGCGCGGCATCGACCTGCATGCGTCTGCCAAATTTGCGCAATATCGAGAGGTCTACCGGCTGTTGGCTCGTTGAGCCAACCAGCGCAACCAACAGCTTTCTCTTTACCGATTGCACTGTTGCGCAAGGAAATTCAACCGCTCTCTGTTTAATGAGCATGGCCTGCCTTCCGCGCATTCATCAGGAAGGTGATGCCTTGCATCACCTCATCCTCAAGCGCCTGTACGTCACTGAATTCGATTTCGTTGGCGGCGTATAGGCCTAGCAGGTAGCCCTGCACTATGCCCATGCTGCGCTGCGTTGCGTCGGCGTTGTTGGCTATCACCGATGCGGCGATGTTGTTGCGTAGCAGCATGAGCTGGCTGTGCTGTTCTGGGTTCATCAGGCGGCTCATGCTGCACATCCGATCTGATCGAGGTGTTTGAAGATGCGTGCGCTGATGCGCCCTATCGCTGTGCAGCAGGCTTCGTCGTCATGGCTCAATACGCCGTTGAGCGCATGAATGACAGCGTGCGTGACTTCGTGCGGGACGTATTCGCGCAGCTTGCCTTGCAGCGGCAGGGTGATGGTTCCCACATAGCGAGTGGCGCGTGGGGTGGGCAGGAAAAAGGCGCAGACCGTCTTACCATCATGGCAACGGCGCGCGACGGCTTGATGCTCGCGGTGTACGTCGGCCACGGTGGGCAGCAGGCGCACCTTGATGCGGATTTTGCCGTGGCTGACAGTGAACGTGGTGGCGGCCATCAGTGCACCTCCGGCTTCTTGAAGGACTTGCGGAGGTCTGACAACGTCCTGAGCTGTACGGCGATCGCTTCCTGGTCGTTCGCGTCGTAACTATCCACCAGGGCGTGTTGTTGCGATCCGAGTTCGTGCGCGGTTTTGCACATCGCGGATAGCTTGGCGCACAGCGCCTGTATCGTCTCGTCTTGCGCGATCAAGGTTAGATGCTGTTCCCGGCACTTTTCGATCAGCTCCTGCTTGCTGAGATTTTCCGGCTCAGCCTGGGCGGCAATCGTGGCAATTGCTGGTGCGTCCTCCTGGTTGTAGATCTCGCCCGCGTCCTCGCCCAGCAGCTCCTGCGCGAACTTGTGCATTTCGCGCACGCAGGTGATGGCGTTGAAGCGCAGGTGTTCGGGCAGCGCGCCCCGGCAATCATCGAGATCGACGGCCATCATGGCGATGTCGTTTGCGATGTTGATGTGAGGGTTGGTCATGCCGCACCCCCAGTCGCGCAGCCAATGGCTGCCGCCAACCGCCTGAATAGTGACCGGGCTTTGTAAGCGCGCTCCTGCTGCACCTCGAAACGCGCGTGGCTGTCCATTGCGTCCCAGCGCACTTCGCAGTCGAAGCGCATCACCCACCTGTATCGCAGCTCGCCTTTCAAAGTGCGCGAATAGCCGGATACCGCGCCATCGAAGCGGTCGCACAGCGGGCTGGGGCGGATGATGATGCGCGGCTGGGTGAGAGGGCCTTTTTCCACGCGCAGCACTTCCAGCCCCTGCGCCTTGAGCCACTTGGCGCAGTAGTCGGCCTGTTCGGCAATCCACAGTCGGCGCGCGGCGGCGCTGAATACGGTGATGGGTTCGTAGACTGATCCGCTGCAATAGCAAGGGCCGCCTCCGGTATTGTGTTTCGGGCAGGCCGCGCTCATGATTTCGCCTTCCTGCGCGTGACCTTGTGGCCGTAGTCGGCATAGCCTTGGGCGTAGCGGCAAACAGCCCCATCGCTGCGCTGTTCCGAGCTAAGCAGGCGCTCGCCTTGCTGCACCGGCGGGCATTCGCGCAGTGCCGCCGTGTGCCCTGCGGTGTACATGCTCAGCCCGAGTGCAGCGGCGATTGCGATCAAGCCAACCGACCACAACAGCGGCGCGCTGCGTCTTTCCAGTTCGTCGATGGTCGCGCGGCTGGCGGCCTTGCGCTGCTGCGCACGGATGCGCGATGCGTGGTCATTCATTATTTTTTCTCCCTTCAAAAAATAGCCCTGCGATCAAGCAAACCAGCAAGACGGCCCAGCACAGCAGCCAGAAATGCAGCGGTGTCATGACTTCCTCACAGCTCCTTGATGACGTCCGCGCCGACCTTGCCCGCACCGATTTCGGCGGCGAGGTTGAGCGCGCTGGTCACCAGGTTGTTCACCACCAGCGGATACACCATCGAAACGGCCTTGCCTGCGCCCTTCTGGCGCGTCAGGCGGGCGCGCATGGCGTCGTAGGCGTCCTTGTCGAACAGTTCGTTGAGCTGCTTGCCGACGCGCTTGAATTTAAGCGTGAGGTATTCTTCCAGGTGGCGATCCAGCGGGGCCAGCTCGGCCACTTCGCAGCGGCGGATCACTTCGCGCGCCTCGTAGTGAATGCGCTCGTCGAGCTTGTTCTTCAGCTCGGGCTGGCCGACCAGGATGATGGAGAGCAGCTTCTTGAAGCCGTCTTCCAGCTCCCAAAAGCGCTTGAGGAATTTCAGCGTCTGGATGGAGAGGTCGTGCGCCTCCTCGATCAGCAGCGAGTGCGAGTTCCCTGCGCGGCTGGAATCCTTGAGCAGTTGCTCGACCTTGCGCGCCTTGGCTTCCAAGCTGCGCGGCACCTTCTCGCCCTCGCGCAGGTCGCCGATGATGGCCTCGCAGATGCCGCCTGCGGTCATCGTGCCCTTGTCGATCAGGCGCGGCTGGATCAGGACGATCAGTTGCGCATCGCGGTTGACACGGTCGATCAGGTCGCGGCGCAACGTCGTTTTACCGGAGCCGGATTCGCCCACCACGGCGAGGAAACCGCCGTGCTTGGCCGTGCTGAACATGGCTTCGCGGATGTAGCGCTGATCTGCCGAAAGGAAAACATCTTCCGGGCCTTGCACGTCTTCGACGAACGGGTCGCGGAAAATTCCAAAGTGTTTTTTTGCATTAGGTGAAAGCATTTCGATCTCCAGAGGTTCGATTTCAGGTTGAAGGCGGGCGGGCTTCTGGCCGAGGTGGACATTGACCGGGTGAACGTTGCGCGAGGTGTCGTCTTCCTCGACCTCCCAGATGTGCGCGATGTCCAGTTCATCCGCGTCGTGGCGGCGCAGCAGCTCTTCGGTCTGGCGCTTGATGCTGGCCTGCGAGGTCAGGCGCGGCCAGGTGCCCCAGTTCATGATCTGCGTGGCGGCGGAGAGCGACAGCGGCTTGCCTTCCACCCCGCGCCCATCCTGCTTGATGGATGAAGCCCATTCGGTCTGGCGGATGCCCAGGCGCGCGAGCACTCCCTTGAGTTTGAGCGGCATGTAATGTGACTCCTGTTTAAGAGCGGTCGCGGTTTTCATGGCGATCCTCACTGCGGTTTGCTTTTCTGGTTTTCATTGATACAATCCCCTTCTCGTTGTTGTTACAAAAGCCGCTTGCGCGGCACTCTTATGGCCGGGTTGCACCCCGGCCATAAATCTTTTCTACTTCACCGCTACCAGCCTCGGCGCAGGTTCTGCAAACTTTCCATCCAGGTGATCTGCCGCTTCCTGCAGCTGCTCTTCCATCACGCCTTGCGGGTACCACTCGGCCAGCCGTGCGCGGTCTTCTGCCGTCACCGGCCTGCCCAGCATTGGGCGTAATTGCATGGCGGCTTGGGTGTGGGTGAGCGGCTTGATCTCGATCTGCGTGGGGTTCGGCACATGCATCGCCGTGCCGCGCTTGGGCAGGTAGGCGGGCAGGATGGTGTCGGTCACCGGCTTGTAGGGGTCGAGTTCACCGTTGAAGGCCAGCCCCTTGCCCTTGCGCGCCAGCGCTGCGCCTTCCAGCGTATCCGCGCCCATCACCAGCATTTCGATATCCTTGGCATTGCGCTGCGCGCTGGTGTCCGCGTGGCGCGAGTAGGATTCGCAGATCACCGGCGCGCCTTCACGGAAGCCGAACTCGTTGCGCTCGACCTTCTCGACTACGTGGAAGACTTCGCGCCCGTCTTCGTTCACAGCCACGATCTGCGCAGCGTTCGGACGCCACGGGTTGCGCACCACCATTACCTTCTGGCCGACGATCAGGCCAGCGGATTCGATCAGCGCCGACACGTCGTATTCATCGCCCTTGAAGCTGACGGTGAGCTTGGGCGTGACGTTGCGGCTTTCTGGCTTGGAGTGCGCCAGCTCGCGGCAGGTCGCTTCATCGGGCGCGGTGCGCAGTTGTTCCTGGGTGATTTGTAGCCACACGCCGTAGCGCGTCTGCCCGGTGCGGGTGTGGATGCTGGTGCCGTTGAACACGCGCATCCAGCGCCATGCCGCTTGATTGAGTTCTTCCAGGCTGTTGACCGCGATGAATTTCAGGCCGCTCTCGAATTTCTTCTCGACCAGGTCGTTCATCTTTTCCACCTGGCCCTTGGCGCGCGGGTTGCCGGGCTTGTTGACCTGCACATGCACTTGCAGGCTGCGGCACAGGTTTTTAAACACCGCACCTGTGTTGGCGCTGCCGGGGTCAACCATCACGATGAATGGCACGCCGTGGAACGGGTCATGCTCGCCGCGCTTCTGCAGGGCGTGGATAAAGATATTGGCGAGGTTCTCACCGCTTTCCGCGCCCAGCACGTATTCCACGTAGCAGGTGCCGCTGGTGTGGTCGGTGACGACGTAGCGCCAGACTCGCTCTTTTTCAATGCGGGCAAGGTTCTTCGGCTTGTTCTTGTAGAACTCGTCCGCATCCATCACTTGCAGGCCGCGATTCACTTCCGCCTCGCTGCGCAGGTAATACAGCACGCACAGTGATGGGTCGATCTGCCAGCAATGGTTCGGGTGCAGGCTGGCGAGTTCCGTCACCGGCGCTGGTGCGCTGAGCTGGTCGGGGTGCAGCTTGTAATGGCGCAGCGCCCGGGCGACGGTGGAAACTGAAAGGCGGAACATTTCGCCGGTTTCTTCATCCACCCGGGATGCGGCGATCTTGCCGTTCGAGATCAGCGTTTCCATCGCCTGCTGGATACTCATCAGGCGCTTGTTGTTGCGGCGCGTGGATTCCGTCAGCACGGACGAAATCAACTGCGCTTCGTCGAACGACATCACGACCTTGCCGGCATCGTTGCGGCGCTTGCGGGTAGGGCGCACGGAAACCTCGTTCAGCTTGCGGTGCAGCGTCGCGGGGGACATGCCCAGCTCGACCGCCACCCGGGCGTAGAACTCGCTCTTTCCGCCGTGAGGCATCGACCGCGACTGCTGCGATATGCCGACTAAACGTTCTGTGATGGCCGCGCTCATGATTTCCCCTTACGCCTTTGTTTTCTTGCCTGCCTTGGCGATATCCTTTTGCACTTGTTCGGCGGCTTTTTCTTCTGCGCCGGGGCGCAACCAGTCGGGAATCTCGTTTCCATCCGGCACCGCCTTCACGTTGAAGCGGTTGCGCAGGCCGGTCAGGGCGCGTTCGATCTGCGCCAGGCAGCCGGACATGAATTCTTCGTGGGTGCAGTTGTTTGCGATGGCGTGTGCAGCCAGCGCCTCGAATCCGGGGGTGAGCTTTCCGAGGATCGTGGCCTCGGCCTCGAAGGCGAACAGGTTCACCTCTTCGCGGAGCTGCGCGCCTTCTTCGTCCGGCGTGGCGGATTGAATGCGCTTCTTGGCGCGGCCCAGCTCTTTGGTCAGCCGCTCCGTCTCGGTTTCTTTAGCGGTGACGCGGGCGCGGCTGGCTTCCAGATCGGCTTCGGCGTCTTCGGCGCGATGGGTGAGGGCCTCTTTTTCCTTGGTGTGCCTAGCGATCAGGGTTTCGGCGAGGTCTAGCAACCCTTCCTTGTCGCCGTCCTTTGCGGCCTCGATCAGCGCGAGCCGCTCATCGGCCGGAAGCTTGCGGTACTGGCGCAGGTCGCGGTAGCCGATTCCGATGCGGTTCATATTCTCAAGCGCTTCTTCGCCGAACGCTTTAAGGTTGGCGATATCCTGATTGGCTTTCTCATCAGACATGCCGAGCAGTTCGCAGAACTCGCACCATGTCCCGCACAACTCCAAACCGTTTGGAGTTTTCATTCCTGCAAGTTGTTGATACAGCTTGTTTTCCTTAACAAAGGCCAGCTTTGCGACTCCAAACGTTTGGAGTAAGCCCCCTGCCGCATTTGCCATCTGTACCTGACCGAGCATCTGATTCACCAGGTCGCGGCCCTGCCCATATTCATGGCGCAATGCGGCCATCTGGTTGGCGGCTGCTGCCGCTATTTCCACGCCCGGCGTTTGCTCCGGCGTAACCTCGTGCGATTCGGCGACTGCTGTTGATTTGGTGCGTCCCATGTTGTTGCCCCTTATGCGATGGTGTGTAAACGGTTTTTGATTTCGGTCAGCTTGCGCTCTTCGGCATCCAGGCTTTGCATCACCTGGAGCGCCTTACGTGCGGCACTGACGGACACGCGCACGCGGCTTGTTTCGTGGATGCGCTCGGCATACCCGGCATCTACCAGCGCGTCTACGTAGTGCGTGATGTTTGATGCGGTAAGGCCGGTTGCTTTGGCCAGCTCCCCCGGCGTGTAGCCGTTGGCAAAGTTGCGCCACAGCACATCCAGCACGGCGAATGCCTTGGCGGCAGACTGGTTGGTTTTAGCTGCCATCGCGCGCCCCCAATACCTTGCGTTCGCGCCAAGCCAATTCGATGGTCAACAACAACCGGAGCATTCCGCCCCTGACACCATCCACAAGCGCTTTGGCGGTTTCTGGGTTGCCGTTTCCATCCAGTGCTTCACTCAGGCGCTGCGCGACAAGCTCGGTGCTGCCGTGCTGCTCGTACAGATCGGCGATAAGCCTCAAATAACGGATCAGGCTGGCGGATCGTTTCTGTTCATCGGCGAAGTCTTGCTGAATCTGTTTCGCGCTCAGGTTTAGGTTCAGACTCATAGCTTGCCCTCCCCAAACTCAAGCCCCGGCTGCACAGCCTCACCTCCAATCTCAACGCGGGATGGCTTCCAGTGTTTGCCTCCCAGCGGCAGACGGTTGGCCATGTCGGCGATGGCGACCAGATGCTGTGCCATGACGCGCAAGTCGGCGGGGCGGATTTCCAGACCGTTGAACGGTGTGGATTCAAGCTGCACCAGGGCTTGGCCGTGGCGGCAACGGGTGAGTGTGGCGACGATTTTCATGTTCACTCCTGGGTAAATTCAAGTTCGGGCTGGAGATGCTTCTCGACGTTGCCCTTGTGCCAGGCCAAGCCCTCCATACCTTGCTGGATGGCGGAAAGCACAACCGCCGCATCAACCTTGCCGCCGTAAAATTGCAATAACTGGCCGGCAGCATCGTTAAGCGCCTCCTGCAGAGCGTGCATGTCTGCGGCACTGGCGCTGCGCCCCGTGGGTGCCATGATGATCAGGAAGCCCTCGCTGGCGGCGAGCCAGCGCGTGACCAGGTTGATGCCGCAGATGTGCTCGTAGGCGGGGATGGATGAAACCGGCATCTTCCCGGTCGAAAGCCACTTGTAGAGCAGGTCTGACGAAACATCCATCAGGTCGGCGATACGCTCAACAGAATAATTCTTGCGCTCAAGTGCGTAGTCCTTGCACAGGCGCAGCGCGTCGCGCAGGTTGGTGGGCTGGATGCGTTTCCAATTGCGGCGGATCATTGGAAATCACCCGTCGTACGGTCATTCCAAACAAATAGCCCCTTGGAACCTGTAAAAGCGTTTTTTATTGCGTAAAATGCACCAACAGTGTTAATTAACGGACTATTAACACCTGCCGAAACTGTGGATATAGGCATGGCTGACATTCCTTAGGCGGCGAGACGGGCACGAGGATCGAAGTCGCGGGCGGTGGTAACCACCCCTTCCTTCAGTCCGAGCTTGACGGCAATTTGGTGGCTCTGGCCGCGAATGGCTTTCTTGCGACCGGCCAGCACCTCTAATACGAGGTTGCCGTTGAAATTGTTTGCGATTGCCCAGCTGGCGATCGAGATTCCGTTGCGCTTGAACTCAGCGCGGATTTCATCAGGTGTACGTGTCATGGCGTGCTCCGTTTGGTGGTTGCTAAAACGCGTTTGCGGTGCGTTGGTGTGTATTGATATAGTGAATCTTAGGTGCAGTAATTGCACCTGTCAAGGGGTATTTATGATTTCTGCACTTATCAGGCAGGTGATGAAGGAATGTGGCCTTCAACAGAAAGCGCTTGCAGAGGTGTTGGGAGTTGATGTGCAGCGAGTAAAGAACATGACCGCAGGCCGCGTTAACAAGCTCACGCAAGAAGAGGGTGCGACCCTAATTAAGAAACTGAACATTCGTGGTGACTGGCTGGCGACTGGCGAAGGCCCGATGTTTCAATCGGCGGGCGAGCAGGAATTTCAGCGACGCCTTGATGAATTGAAATCTGCGACCGATTCCGCTAGAGGCTCTGCACTACCGGAAGATAAGCAGAAGTTGATGCAGGAGCTGCTGTTTTATGTGGGAGCAGGGGACGTTGCGGCGCTTGCCGCAGCGATGTCGCGGGTGGAAATCGTTTCTCCCGGCGAGGCGGCTCTCCTGGACAACTACCGTCACGCGCCGCCGGAAGGCAAGGCGGCCTTAAAGGCGGTCTGCGCTGCGCTGGAGAAACCGCAACACGGAAAGAAAGCTGGATGAATAGTTTTTAACCCACTACAAGGAGATAGCATGAGCATCAAGCGAACTCTGAGCGGCAAAGAGGTTTTCTTTTCATTGGCCGGGACAGCCTTGTTTATCTGGCTTATGGCAGAGACTGGCGGGTTTAATGGCATATATCATGCCGTGATGCCAGGGCAAATTCCAGATACATTCAAACAGGCTGGTATCAGCAATAAGAAATGGGATAGCGACAACGCTCGTCTCGCGGCAAGGATTACTGCAAAGTCGCTGCAGCGGCTTGATGAGGTAGTCGCTGACGCAGATAAGCGCGGCGATTCTGCCGCTGCAACTCAAACGCTTGATGAGTTTATAGCGCTTATGCGAGGCTGGAACGATCAACAGGACAATGTAGCTGTTGGCAAGCACCACGATTGCGTATTGGCAACGATTCACGCGATGGATGGCGGATTATCAGTGGTGCGCGGCGGTGGTTACTTGACCAGAGGCCGATTCAATGCCTCGCTCGATGCGTGCAAATCATCCATTTGATGGAGAGCGAAGTGTGAATGGTTTTTAACCAACGTAAAGGAGAGCGTCATGGGGCTATTCAGTTTTCTATTCGGCAAGCGTCCCGAACAGCTGCCGCCAGAGGTGCGGCGCAAAGTTGAAGCCAAACCTGTTGAGCCAAACAAGCCGGTTCAATCGCGCCCGGTTGATTCTGCCTGGTTGGAGCATTGCGAGGCAATTGAGCGGGCGTGGGAGCGCGGCGATCACGATTGGGCGCGACAGCAATTACAGCAGATCGCCTACAGCATGGTTGGCAATTCAGTCACCGACGAAGACCGCGCAAACTTCACGCAACTGATGACCGAATTTGCCAATGAAGACCCGCTCTACAAGCAGGTGATGGAGAGGGTACTGCCATTGGTGCGCGACAATCCCGGAATATTGCAAAGCCAGGTTTACAAAGGTCAGCCCGATGAAATCAAAGAGCAGATGCGCTACGTGCTGTATTTTGCGAACGAACTCGGTCATATTCGGCGCATCAAAAAAGGCAATAGTTATCAGCTTATGCTGCCCGGATAATTTCCCCGCAGCGTCACCCACCCAGCCCCGCCCTCTGCGGGGCTTTTCATTCCCGTCTCTCGCATTCCTGCCGGAACCCATTCCGCCTTAACTCTCTCCGCGCGCGCGCGTACTCTGCGCGACATGAACACAACACACCCACCCAAGCAAACCTGCACAAACTGCCAAACCTGCGGCAACTGCGCCGAATGGACACGCCACGAGGATGCACGCATGCCAGAACACGGCCTGTGCGTGTATCACTCGACCGGGTATTACACGCACCAGTCGCATGTCTGTCTGTTCAACCCTTCCCGTTGGAGAGCGCCAAAATGAGCAGAATTCCCCGCATGACCGATTGGTTGCTGATCACGCTGGCGCTGCTCGCCGCGATCGCCGTGCTGTCCCCGCAGCAGCTGCCCGTCTCGCTATACAAGCTGTCGCTGATCACGATGGCGGCGGTGGTCGGCTACTGGATCGACCGCTCGCTGTTCCCGTATGCGCGGCCTGACGATGCTGTGCTGATCCCTTCCCATACTTTGCAGGCCACCGCACAGCTGCGCCGCGCGATCATCGTCGGCTGCGCCATGCTGGCTGTGAGTTTGGGGGTGTGATGAGGGAACCGGGCAAAACGTATTGGACGCCCCCGCTAATTATCTTGTCGGTGGTTATCGCGATGCTGTTGCTGCCGTTGCTGGCGCTGGCAGAGGGCGTATTGCCATACGCCCCTACGCCTGTACCTCGCGATGCCGCCCGCCACCAGCGCGACCTGACGCGCCAGGCGCGCGCCGTGTGGGGTATGGATGCGCCGGTGGCCACCTTTGCCGCACAGATCCACCAGGAGAGCCGCTGGCGCTCAGACGCGCAAAGCCCGGCGGGTGCGCAGGGTATCGCGCAATTCATGCCGGCCACGGCAATGTGGATCTCCGGCGCGTACCGGATGGGCGAGGCGCAGCCGTATAACCCCGGCTGGGCGTTGCGCGCGCTGGTCACCTACGACCGCTGGCTGTGGGATCGCGTGCAGGCCGCCGATGCCTGCGAGCGCATGGCGATGTCGCTGTCAGCCTACAACGGCGGGCTGGGGTGGGTGTATCGCGACCAGGCATTGACCGCACAGCGCGGCGCGGATCGCGCCCGATGGTTCGGCCACGTCGAGCGGTTTAACGCCGGGCGCAGCGCCTCGAATTTCGCGGAGAACCGCAGCTACCCGCGCGTGATCCTGACGCGCTGGCAGCCGATCTATGCGGGCTGGGGCGGAGGTATCAAGTGCGCCTGATACCCGCTCAATACCGCATCCTCGCGCTGGTGCTGTTGCTGCTGGCCGGTGTCGGCTTCGGCTATGTGCAGGGCTTATCGCGCGAGTCCGACCGGCGCGATGCGCAGGAATTGACCAAAGAACGTGAGGACGGCAAGGCGTTTCAGCGTGCGCTGGCCAATGGCAAGCAGCACGCCGCCAACGTGATCGCGTGGCGCGGCAAGGCGCGCATCTATTACCGCAACTGGCAAGAAAGGCTTAACTATGAAAAAGACACGAACCTCGCGCAATGTGAAGCGCAGCCAGGACAGCCGGCGCAGGCTGGCGTTCATGTTATGCGGCTCAGCCCTGCTTGGGTCGGCCTGTACAACGCCGCCTGGCTGCCCGAACTCGATCAGCAAGGCGATCCCGGCGGAGCTGCTTACCAAATCGTCGCAGCCGGTGGCGCTACGCCCCGCGAAGCCCTCGACAACGTCCGCATCAACGCAGAACTCTGCGGAGAAGACCGCAAGCGGCTCGACGAACTGATCGATCACTTGAACGAGGCGGAAAGCCAAAAGCCATGACCGACGCGATAGACCAGGGCTGCCAGCGCGAACAGGAAGACCGCGATCGCGCCTTGGCCGCGCAAGCCGCCAAGCCCTCCATGCCGCCGCTCGGCTTTTGCTACAACTGCGACGAAGTGGTGTTCAAGGGGTGCTTTTGCGATGTTGATTGCCGCGACGATTACGAACATAGGGAAAGCAGACCATGATTTTACAAGTTGAATTCACCTGGTTGGTTGGACTGTTTGTTTTATTTGTCTTGGCAGCGTGGGCGCTGGGCAAGGTGCTGATCGGGCAGTTTGATAAACGGCTGGACGAGCGCTTTGCCACGCAGGAAGTGGCGCGCACCGAAGCCCAGGAGCATTGGGAAAATCGCTTTTCTCAGATAGAGACGCTGGCGCGTTCCACGGATCGCGACATGCTGCTGATGCGGGGCGACCTGCCAAATCAGTACACACGGCGCGAGGACACGATCCGCAACCAGTCGGTACTGGAAGCACGCATGGATGCGCTGATGAACGAGGTCAAGATGATACGAATCGAAGGGGGAAAATAATGGACATCGCCAAAGTACGGCGCGAGATGATGCGCTGGAATATTATTTTGACGCTCAATAACGCCCGCCCGATCGGCGCTGCCGAGGAGCTGGTGCTGTCGGTGGTTCAGGCGATCAGCCCGGATGCCACGGCTCAAGAAGTCCGGCGTGAGCTGGATTATCTGGAAGAGCGCGCGCTGGTCAAGATTCACCGCGAGCCGAACGGTCACTGGCACGCCGAGTTGACCAGGCACGGTGTCGATCTGGCGGAGTACACGGTGGACTGCGATCCGGGTATCGCGCGCCCGGTCAAGTACTGGAGCAACTAGCGTGGCGCCGCGCAGCAAAATATCCAAGCTCCCGGATGCCGTTAAATCATGGCTTGACCGGGCGCTGGCTGATAAAGGCTTCGCCGATTACGAGCTGCTCGCCGCCGAGCTGAAAACGCGCGGCTTCGATATCAGCAAGAGCGCCGTGCATCGCTACGGTCAGGAATTCGAGACGCGGCTGGCCGCGTTGCGCATGGCGACAGAGCAGGCGCGGGCGATATCCGAATCCATTCCCGATGATGCCGGCGCGATGAACGACGCGCTGATCCGCCTGGTGCAGCAAAAGGCGTTCGACACCCTGCTCAAGATGGAAGAAGGCGCGCCGATGAAGGAGATCGGCCTGATGGTCGCGCGCCTGTCGAACGCCACGGTGAAGCAGAAGCAGTGGGCCATTGAGGTGCGCGCCAAGGCCACGGCAGCAGCCGATGCGGTCGAGGCTATCGGCAAGAAGGGCGGGCTTTCGCCTGCTGCGCTGGATACGATCCGGCGCGGGATTCTCGGGATTGCAGCGTGAGGGCAATTCGTGAATTGCCCCTACGGGCAAATGGCGTAGGGGCGATTCACGAATCGCCCGGTGTGGTTACCCCCGCCGTCCTCCTTCCCTACCAACAGGCATGGGTATCCGAAACCGCCGATGTAGCCGCGTGGGAGAAGTCCCGCCGGATCGGCGCGTCCTGGTGCGATGCCTGCGATGCGGTGATGACCGCCGCACCCGCAGAGAACGCGATGGATGCGCTGTATATCGGCTATTCAGAAGACATGACGCGCGAGTACATCGACGATTGCGCGATGTGGGCCAAGGCGTTCGACTTCGCCGCAGGTGAAATGAACGAGTGCATCTACGAAGACGAAGGCGTGGCGATCAAGGCGTTCCGCATCGACTTCGCCAGCGGCAAGAAGATACTCGCGCTCTCCAGCCGGCCGCGCTCGATCCGGGGCAAGCAGGGCAAGGTCACTATCGACGAAGCGGCGTTCCACGACGATTTGCCGGGCTTGCTCAAGGCCGCGCTGGCGATGCTGATCTGGGGCGGCAAAGTGCGCCTGCTGTCCTCGCACAACGGTGACGCCAACCCGTTCAACGAGCTGGTCAACGACATTCGCGCTGGCAAAGTTCCCTATGCGCTGCACCGCACCACCTTCGACGATGCTCTGGCCGATGGCTTGTATGAGCGCGTTAAACTGATCCAGGGCGACCGGCTCAAGGAACAAACGCAGGACGAATGGCGCGCCAAGATTTATGCGCAATACGGCGACAACGCCGCCGAAGAGCTGGACGTGATCCCTAGTGCCGGCAGCGGCCGCTATTTGACGCGCATGATGATCGAGGCGTGTATGAAGCCGGGCATCCCGGTGGTGCGCCTGACGCTGCCGGATAGCTTCACGCTGTCGCCCAGCCATATCCGCGAGGCCGAGATGCGCGACTGGTGCGAAGACGTGCTACGCCCGTTGCTGGAGAAGCTCGACCCGAATCTGGATCACTTCTTCGGCGAAGATTTTGCGCGCAACGGCGACGTGTCGGCCATCTGGCCGCTGGAGCAGACACGCACGCTCGACCTGGTCACGCCGTTCATTCTCGAAATGCGCAACGTGCCGTTCGACCAGCAGCGCCAGATCCTGTTTTATATCCTCGACCGTCTGCCGCGCTTCCGCGCCGGTGCGATGGATGCGCGCGGCAACGGCCAGTACCTCGCCGAGGTGGCGATGCAGAAATACGGCCAGCGCATCGCCCAGGTGATGCTCTCCCAGGAGTGGTACCGCGAGAACATGCCGCCTTTTAAGGCCGCGATCGAAGATAAAAAGTTAACGCTGCCGATGGATGCCGACGTGCTGGCCGATATGCGCACGATCGTGATGGAAAAAGGCGTGGCCAAGGTGCCGGACAACGCGCGGGTCAAAGGCAGCGATGGGCGCGAACGGCACGGCGACACGGCGGTTGCGCTGGCGCTGGCCACCTTTGCGGTGTTGTCAATGCCGTATGTGGTGATCGAGTACCAGGGCGTGGGGAACAAGCGCAACACAGATGGCGGCCGCGACGATGATGGCGGCGGCAACAGGAGATCGGCATGGTAAGCAAAATTGTAGACGTAAACGGCAACCCTATCCAAAGCAACACGCTGACCGAGCCGCAGACCTCGCGCCTTGCGCAGCTGCACCGCGAATTCGCCAGCCACCCGTCGCGCGGTTTAACGCCGGTCAAGCTGGCGCGCATCCTGGAATCCGCCGAGCAAGGCGATATCCGCGCGCAGCACGAGCTGTTCATGGACATGGAAGAGAAGGACGCGCACATTCACGCCGAGATGGGCAAGCGCAAGCGCGCGCTGCTCACGGTAGATTGGGACATCGTGCCGCCGCGCAACGCCAGCGCCACCGAGCGCAAGCTGGCAGGGTACGCGAAGGAGCTGCTGCAGGACGTGCCGAACTTCGAGGATGTGATCCTGGACGCGCTGGACGGCATCGGCCACGGCTTCAGTTGTCAGGAGATCGAGTGGGAGCTGCTGGGTAACGAATGGCTGCCCAAGCAGCTTCACCACCGCCCGCAGGGATGGTTTCAGACCGACCGCGAAACGCGCACCGAGATCCGCCTGCGCGATATGTCGCTGGACGGGCAAGCGTTGCAACCGTTCGGCTGGATCACCCACGTGCACAAGGCGAAGAGCGGCTATATCGCCCGCGCCGGACTGCACCGCGTGCTGTCGTGGCCGTACCTGTTCAAGAATTACTCGGTCGGCGATCTCGCCGAGTTCCTGGAGATCTACGGCCTGCCGCTGCGCTTGGGCAAATACCAGTCCGGCGCGTCCGACGAAGAAAAGTCCACGCTACTGCGCGCGGTGATGAGCATCGGACACGATGCTGCGGGCATCATCCCGGAAGGCATGGCCATCGAGTTCCAGGAAGCGGCCAAGGGCGCATCCGATCCGTTCATGGCGATGATCGACTGGTGCGAGAAGAGCCAGAGCAAGGCCATCCTGGGCGGCACACTCACCAGCCAGGCGGACGGCAAGAGCAGCACCAACGCGCTCGGCAACGTGCACAACGAAGTGCGCCACGACCTGATGGTGTCGGATGCGATCCAGCTCGGCGGCACGCTCACGCGCGACCTGGTGTATCCGTTGCTGGCGCTGAACAAGGGCGGCGTGGATGACCGCCGCCGCTGCCCACGCTTCAAGTTCATGTTCGACGATAGCGAAGACCTCGGTGTGTTGGCCGATGCGCTGCCGAAGCTGGTCGGCATCGGAATGCGCATCCCGTCCGAATGGGCGCATGAGCGCGCCGGAATCCCGCAGGCCGAAGAAGGTGCGGAGGTATTGGGCGTGCCGCCTTCGCTCCCCTCGCCCGCAGGCGGGAGAGGGGCTGGGGGAGAGGGTGCCGTTGCGGCAGCCACCGCCGCGCTTACTGCGAGCGGCGCTGCGGATGCCTTCCCCGATCAGACCGCGCTCGATGCCGCAATCGAGGCGATCGCGCCGGACATGCTGCAAGGTCAGGCCGTGGCCGCGCTCAAACCGGTGCTCGACATGATCGCCGCTTCCGCCGACTACGCCGAGGTATTCGACAAGCTGGCCGCGACCTTTCCGCAGATGGACACGCAGCAGCTCGAAGAGACGCTGGCACGCGCGATGTTCGTGGCCGAGGTGTGGGGGCGGTTGAGCGCGGCATGACTGATGTTTTGAACCAACCATAACGAAAGGAACTACCATGAACCTCGCAAAACTACGTTATCAACTCCGCAACTGGCGCGCGCACTGGCGTGCCTTTTACCTCGGCACCTACATCACCATCGGGGGCATCGCCGCCCGCATGCTGATGGTAGGCACCTCCGGTCGCGTGCGGGCTTATGGCGTACTCAACGCCCGCATCATCCGCGCGGACGGCTCCGTGCTCGATCTCGGTTGCGTCGGCCGCCGCGTCGTCACCACCGCGTTTGTAAATTACCTGCGCGACGATCTAGCGAACGGCGCGGGCAGCGCGGATATCTCAGCGTTTAAATACCACGCCTGCGGTACCGGCACCACCGCCGAGGCTATCGGCGATACCGCGCTGGTCACGGAAGCCACCGCCGCGCTCAACCCGGATACCACCCGTGCGGTCGGCACGCAGGTCAATACGGTCGCCAAGACCTATACAAGCGTCGGCACCCTGCTGTTCGATGCCGGTGCCGCCATCACCGAGCATGGCCTGTTTAACGCAGCCTCCGCAGGAACGCTGATGGATCGCACCGTGTTCGCCGCCATCAACGTGGCCGCAGCCGACTCCATCCAGTTCACCTACTCGCTCACGATCAGCGACGGCGGCTAGACCATATGACGCAGTACAACCAATCCTGCGGCGGCACGCTCGGGCTGGCTGGCGGCGTGAACAAGCAGACGCGCAAACCTGTGGGTGGCGTGCTCGGCCTGTTCGGCGGCCTCCATTACGGCACCGCGCAGGCGGGCGCGAGCAAGTCCATCACGCTGGCCGCTGCTGCGTCGGAGCTGCCGGATGCTTATGCCGGTTGCGTGGTGGAGATCACCGGCGGGGCCGGGGTGGAGCAGAAGCGGAATGTGGTGAGGAGCAGGAAGAACTGGCTATACAACTCGTTTCACGACACCAGCACGGCGAATTGGAACGGCTCGAATTCGTCGGTGCTGTCGTTGGATTCGATCGGAACTCTCCCAGAGGGGGTTGCGGCATGTATCAAGAACACGTTGACCACGGTAAACGGCGTCACGACAGCGCTTAAGGGGGGGGGTATGCGGTACTTCCGCTGTCAACTCAGTTCACGTTTGAAGTGTGGTGCTACTTCCCATCTTCAGTGCCGACTAACCGTGGGTATCTGTTGGCCTGGTGTGACAACGCCGGATGGGTGACGCTGGCATCAACATACGTGACTGAGCGCGACCAGTGGGTGAAGAAGTTCATCACATTCACTACGCACAGTCTTTATCCAAAGACAATTGTTGGTAGCGGCATTATCAGCGGGTCTGTTGGACTTGTTCACTATGCTGGCCCAGCACGACTGTCTCTTGGTTCAGGCGCGGAGGAGCTGATTAAGACGCCTATAGGCGCACCCGCCGTCGGCGCCATCATCGACACCCCCTGGGACATCATCCCCGACGCCACCTCCACCTACATCCTGCGCGACGGTAAGAGCCCGCGCCTGATCGGCAAGTCCGTGGGCGGGGTGCTGTCGTTGTCCGGTGGTGTGACCAGGCTGACCGCGCGGATGGTGGGCGGCACGCTGTCATTCGCGGGCGGGCTGGGGACGTTGTTCTCCAACACCATTGCCAAGATCGCGATGCTGTTCAAAAAGCGCGGCATGACCTTCACCTTCTCACAACGCAAAGCCACGTTCACAGCCAGCAAACGCTCGGCTACTTTCAGAAAGGTTCCATGATGGATATCGTAAACGAACGCAGCACCGCTTATGTTGAGGTGGCTTTTACCGATAGGTCCGGGGTTGCAGCTATTCCGGCCACCGTGACTTACAGCATAAAGTGCAAAACGACTGGGGCGGCGATTAAAACCAACGTGAGCGTGACTCCGGCGACGACGGTGACGATCACGCTGGATGCGGCGGATAACGCGATTCAGAGTGCCAGTAATCAATCGGAAGAGAAACTGCTTACCGTAAAGGCAAGCTATGGCGCGGCTGATGAGTGCAACGCAGAGTATTCATGGCGCGTTAGAGATCTGAGCGGTGTGTGATGGATAAGCTTGACCTTTCCCTGGTGTTCGGCCTGCCGCCCGAAAAGGCCATCGAGTCTTTTCAGGCCAAGGGCTACGTGCTCACATGGGACTGGCGCGAGCTGTGGCAGGAAGCGCATGCCAAAGCCTTCACCGTGGCCAAGGTGATGCGTGCCGATATTTTGCTGGACATTCGCAGCGCGCTGGACGATGCGTTAAACAACGGCACCACGCTGCGCGACTTCGAGAAGACCTTGACACCCATCCTGCAAGCCAAGGGATGGTGGGGCCAACAGTTGATCTCCAAGGTCGACCCCAGCCGCCCCGATCTGGTGAACCCGGACACGGGCGAAATCAAGACGGTGCAGTTGGGCAGCCCGCGCCGCCTCAAAACGATCTACCAGACCAACCTGCAAACCGCCTACATGGCCGGGCGCTACCGCCAGATGATGGAAAGCGCGGACAGCCACCCGTACTGGCGATACGTCGCGGTGCTGGATGGCCGCACCCGCCCGATGCACCGCGCGATGAATGGCCGCGTGTTCCGCTACGATGATGCGCTGTGGTCTACCCACTACCCGCCCAACGGCTTCAACTGCCGCTGCCGCGTCAGCCCGCTCAGCGCCGCTGCGGTCGAGCGCGAAGGGGTCACGGTGCAATCGTCCACCGGGCAGATGATCGATCACGAGATCCCGATGAAGGATGGCAGCACCGTGCAAGTCAAGGCGCTGCGTGTGAAGGTGGACGGACAGGGCAAACTGTTTGCGCCCGACGCGGGCTGGAGCTACAACCCCGGCAAGGCCGTATTCGGCAACGACATTGAGGTGATGCGCAAAATCAGCGCCGTGAAGGATCGCGCGATCCGCGTGCAGGCGGTGCAGGCGATCAACAACTCCGGACTGCGCCACCAGGTGTTTGCGAACTGGGTGAGCGCTGCGCTGGGCAGGCGTGCGCCGGGACATGAGGTGCAGGTGGTGGGCTTCGTGTCCGAGCAGATCGCCGATTTTGCCAAGGCCAACAATGGCGGCGTGGACGCGGCGCGCGTGCTGGCGCTGCCGGAAAAACGCCTGGTACACGCGGACAACCAAAAGCACCACGCCGGAGGAATCGCGCTCACACTGGCAGAATATCAGGTGCTTCCGCAGGTTGTGGCCACGCCAGATGCGGTGTACTGGGACAAGCTGCACAGCAACCTGGTGTACGTGGCCAGCGATGGGAGCGGCGGGCTGATCTACATCCCGGTGGATGCGGCGGCCAACGTTAAACACCACGGCAGGCTCGATGCGATCGTGAACGCCTACCGCTTGCCGGCGGGCGATACCAGGCTGCAGGACGTGGGAAGATTTACGAGAATGGAGTGAAGGTCGGCGGCGGGACTCGAACCTGCATACTTCGCTGCGGTGCAGTTTAGCCATTACCCATCGGCGGACAGCCGACCTTGTGCATTGATTATAGGGGCAGCTATGTTCGAAATCAAGATTGAAGACCAGGTGGTGATGTCGGCGCTCGGGCGGCTGGCTCAGGCCGGGCGGGATATGTCGCCGGTGATGCGCACGATTGCAACCGAAATGTTCACACAGACCGAAGCCAACTTCGCCGCCGAGGGGCGTCCGAAGTGGCTCGGCTTAAAGAATCCATCGGAGCGGCGCAAGGGCGGGCAGATATTGCAGGATACCGGGCAGCTGGCCGCTTCGATCAGCTCAAGCAGCGATGCCACCAGCGCCACGGTTGGCAGCAACAAGGTATATGCCGCCATCCATCAGCTCGGCGGAAAGGCTGGGCGCGGGCATAAGGCCACCATTCCCGCCCGTCCGTTCCTGCCGGTGGACGCACAGGGCAACTTGCAACCCGAAGCCGAGGATTCAATACTTGGAATTGCCAATAATTACCTGGCAAATTTAATCTGATTTTTTGGCGGTTTTTTGTTTTACCTATTAAAAGTGTTTTTTACACTGCATCCCAGATAATCCCGCCTCATTTTTGTTCTTCCCACATTTATCTCACTTTACCCTTAGTATTTATCTCACCCCCCTTTAGCCCCCGGTTTGCCGCCGCTGCGCGGTTCCCTGCGTTGCTCAAACGGTCAGGCGGCTGCGGAACTCGCGCTACGCGCTCAGACAGTCCTCGCCGAATACCCCTGACCGTTTTCCGCTACTCGGCGGCGCACAGGGGAAAAATGAAAAGCGGTTTTGTGTGCGCTGCGCGCACGCCTTTTGATAGCAACGGCGGATTACGCCTGCGGCTAACCCGCCCTACGCCAAATCAAACAGCAACACCTCCGCATTGCTCCCTGCCGCAAGACTGACTCGCTCTTCATCGACATACATCAGCGCGTCGCCCGCGCCCAGTTCATGACCATTGGCCTGCACGCTGCCGCGCGCGACATACAGATAAATCCTGCGTCCGGCGGCGATGGGATAGTCCAGCGTCTCCGCACCGTCCAGCAGCGCCGCCGACAGTCGCGCGTCCTGATGGATGTGCAGCGAGCCTTCCGCAGCATCGGGCGAGACCAGCAGGCACCAGCGCCCGCGCTTCGCCTCATCAGGGAAGGTTTTCTGCCAGTAGCCCGGCGCAAGCCCTTGCTCGTCCGGCATGATCCAGATTTGCAGCAGGTGCACCGCTTCGTCGTCCGACGGGTTGAATTCGCTGTGCTGCACGCCGCTGCCGGCGCGCATCAGTTGTATCTCGCCGGCGTGGATGTCCTCGCCGTTGCCCATGCTGTCGCGGTGGCGCAGCCTGCCGGACAGGATATAGGTGACGATCTCCATGTCGCGGTGGCCGTGCGTGTCGAAACCGGCGCCGGGCTGCATGATGTCTTCGTTGATGACGCGCAGCGTGCCGAAGCGCACATGCGCGGGATCCTGGTAGTCGGCGAAGGAGAAGCTGTGCCAGCTCTCCAGCCAGCCGTGATTGGCGTGGCCGCGCGCGTTTGCCTTGCGTAACGTGATCATGACAAACCTCCAGTCGAGTAGGGTGGGCACTTTGTGCCCACGCAGGCTTGAGCATCGCTTCATGTATCGTGGGCAACGAGTTGCCCACCCTACGAATTTCAATCAGCCCGCCAGCAATGCCTCCACCGCCGCGATGTCCGCATGCGTCTCCGGGTGGCGGCTGCCGCTGTGGCGGGCGTTTTCGGGCAGCACGATGATGTGGGTCTGCACACCGGATTCGCCGGTCAGCGTGTAACTCGGCACGCTCTCGTCCCGTCCGGCGAAATGAACTTTCCATTCGCCGTCATCGAAGGCGATGTTGCGCTTGAGCAAAAACAACAACACGGCTTTCGCGTCGTCGGAAAACAGCATCAGGTTGATGTCCGAATGCGCGCCAGCCGTTCCGCTCAGCACAGAGCCGGTCAGGTAGGGGTGAAACTCCGCCAGCAGGCGCATCGTGGCGAGGGCTTCTTCGCGCAGCCGGCGCAGGATGCCGGGGTGGCTATCGTGCTGGTAGAGCGCGCGGTAGCTGTGCAGCGCGTCATCCACTTCCTGATTGCTGGGCAGGTGCTGGGTGTCCGCCGCGCCGAGTTGCCGGGCGGCCTTGCGTTTGGCGAAGGCATGATCGGCGATGCCGTCTTCGGCCATCAGCTTGGCGGCCAGATGCGCCAGTTGTTCGCGCATCAGGTCGCGTTTGTAAGCAGGATTCCTGTGCAGGTGTTCCTTGGTCATATGCGCGTGCCCTTTGGTCATGTCGTGATCAGAGCAGTTGGTCCTTGATGGTCTCTGCCGGTCTGGTTTCTTCGCTTGGCGCGTGAGGAGGCATAATCTGCTCGGGCGGAATATTTTCCTGATAGAAATATTCGAACAGCAAGCCGTTTGCGTCGCGATGCCCTTCCTCGTTGATGCGCACGGCAGCCATGTTGTCCGGCATCGCGTAAGCGGCTTGCGGCACATCCTGGAGCGCTTTTTCCATGTAGCCCATCCATATCGGCAAGGCAGCGCCGCCGCCGGTTTCCTTGTCGCCCAAGCTGCGCGGCTGGTCGAAGCCCATCCAGGAGATGCCGACCAGGGTGGGTTGAAAGCCGCAGAACCATGCATCGACCGAATCGCTGGTGGTGCCGGTTTTTCCGGCCAGATCCTGGCGGCCGAGCTGCATCGCGCGGGCGGCGGTGCCGTGTCTTACCACGTCCTGCATCATGCTGATCATCGTGAAGGCATTGCGCACATCGATGACCTGGTCTGCATTCTCGCCCGCAATGGCCGGCTTGGCTTGGCTCAGCACCTTGCCTTGGGCGTCTTCGATGCGCTGGATGAAGTAAGGGGTGACGCGAAAACCGCCGTTGGCGAAGACCGAATAGCCGGCCAGCATTTGCAGGGGAGTGACGGAGCCGGCTCCCAGCGCCATGGTCAGGTAGGGCGGATGTTTGTCCGCATCGAAGCCGAACTTGGTGAGGTAGTCCTGGGCGTATTGCGGCGTGATGGACTGCAATATGCGGATGGAAACCATGTTTTTCGACTTAGCCAAACCCTGGCGCATGCGCATCGGGCCGGCAAATTCGTTGTCGAAATTCTTCGGTTGCCAGGGTTCGCTGCCGGTTTGTTCGGCATCGAACATCAGGGGTGCGTCGTTGATCACGGTCGCGGGCGTGAAGCCTTTTTCCAGCGCGGCGGAATAAATAAAAGGCTTCAGGCTCGAACCCGGCTGCCGCCAGGCTTGCGTGATGCGGTTGAACTGGTTGCGGCTGAAGCTGAAACCGCCGATCAGCGCGCGGATGGCGCCATCGCGTGGATCGGCGGAAACAAAGGCGGCCTCCACCTGCGGAAGCTGGCTTATTTGCCAGACACTCTTTTCATCCTTCTGCAAGCGGATGATCGAGCCGGGATTGATGCGCTGGTTCAAGGCGATCTTGTCGCCCAGCGCGCGCTGGGCGAAGCGCAACGCGTCGCCTTTGACTTCGGCTATTTCCCCGCCCTTGCAATAGGCGCGAACCAGTTTGGGCGATGCTTCCAGCACCACGGCGGGAATCAGGTCATTGTCGTCTGCTGCTTCCTGCAATGCCTCCTCAAGAAGCTCTTCGCTGCTGCCCTTTTTCAAATCGGCAAAACCTTCCGGGCCGCGGTAGCCGTGGCGGCGGTCATATTCCAGCACGCCATTGCGGACGGCTTGATGCGCGGCGAGTTGATCCTGCTGGCGGATGGTGGTGTACACCTTGAAACCCTGTGTGTAGGTGTCTTCCTTGAATTTTTCATAAACGGCCTGGCGAACCATTTCCGAGATGTAGTCCGATTTGACGCCGAATTCCTGATTGCCGCGCTTGGCCGCGATGGGCTGTTGTTGCGCGAGTTGCAGCTGCTCGTCGTCGATGAAGCGCAGCTCATGCATGCGGCGCAGCACGTAAAGTTGGCGCAGCTTGGCACGTTTCGGGTTGACGACCGGATTGTACGAGGAGGGCGCCTTGGGTAGCCCGGCGAGCATGGCCGCTTCGGCAACGGTGACCTGGCCTAGCGGTTTGCCGAGGTAAACCTGGGCTGCCGCCGCAAAGCCGTAGGCGCGCTGGCCGAGATAAATCTGGTTGAAGTAGAGTTGCAGGATTTCGTCCTTGCTCAAATTATGCTCGATCTTGAAGGCGAGCAGCACTTCGTTGAATTTGCGCGTCATGGTTTTTTCCTTGGAAAGAAAAAAATTGCGCGCCACCTGCATGGTGATCGTGCTCGCTCCTTGTTTTGCGCCGCCGGAGGTGAAATTGGAAATTGCCGCGCGCAGCACGCCCATGTAATCCACGCCGCCATGTTGGTAGAACCGGTCATCCTCGGCGGCAAGAATGGCTTTTTTCATCACGTCGGGCACCTCGGAAATTTTGACCAGGGCGCGCCGCTCCTCGCCGAATTCGCCGAGCAGCACGCCTTCGGCGCTGTAAACGCGCAGCGGAATCTTAGGGCGGTAATCGGTAAGCGCTTCCAGTGAGGGCAGGGTCGGATAAGCCAGCATGACCGCCAGGCCGAGCAATATCGCCGGGAGCAAAAGCAGGGTTAGCGCGACAAGAACCGGGAGAAGCCAGCGGCGGGAAGCCATGTGCAGTTGTCCGAAAAGAGGGAATGATGATATGGTGCGCGAAATTATATCGGCTCTGCGGATAAAATGACCCCTTAAAAATAACTTTACATGGTTTATAGTTATTGCTAGGATTTAAACCACTTTATACGGAAAAGCTCTAAACGGCCTATGCCCAAAGTAAATTTTGACATCCCGCTGGACTTTTTGCAGACCAAGACTCCACCCATGATCGGCGTGGATATCAGCGCATCCTCGGTCAAGATGGTTGAGTTGAGCGAATTACCCAAAAAAGCCGGGTATATCGTAGAACGTTACGCGATCGAGCCGCTCCCCAAAGATGCCGTCACCGACGGCAATATCAATAATCTTGATGCCGTGTCGGAAGCCCTTCAGCGCACCTGGAAGCGGTTGGGCAGCCGTATCAGGAACGTCAGCCTGGCGCTTCCCGCCGCTGCGGTGATTACCAAGAAAATTCTGCTGCCAGCCGGCATGCGCGAGGAAGACCTTGAATACCAGGTCGAATCCGAAGCGAATCAGTACATCCCGTTCGCGCTGGAAGAGGTCAATCTCGACTTTCAGGTAATCGGCCCAGCTCCCGGCAACCCGGAGGAAATCGAAGTGTTGCTGGCCGCCTCGCGCAAGGGTAATGTCGAAGACCGCGTCGCGGCCGCTCAAGGGGCGGGCTTGAGGGCGCTGGTTGTCGATGTCGAGCCCTATGCTGCCGAGATGGCCTTTGAGCAGATCCGTGCCCAGTTGCCCGACGGCGCGGTAGATAAATGTGTCGCGCTGGTCGACATAGGCGCAAGCGTGATGAACGTCAACGTATTGCGCAATGGGCAATCGGCCTACTCGAGGGATCAGCAGGTCGGCGGCGACCAGTTGACGCAGCAGATTCAGGCGATGTTCGGCTTGTCCGCCGAAGAGGCCGAATCGGCCAAGCGCAACGGCGGGTTGCCGGATAACTACGAGAGCGATGTCTTGTCGCCTTTCCGCGAGAGCGTCGTGATGGAAATTGCCCGCGCGCTGCAGTTCTTTTTCACTTCGACGCAATATAACGAGGTGGATTACATCGTGTTGGCGGGCGGATGCGCGGTGTTGCCCGGTTTGGACGATGCGGTGGCGACCCGGACCCAGGTGAGCACGATGGTGGCCAACCCGTTCGCGCTGATGACGCTGTCGAGCCGCATCAAACCGCGCCAGTTGCAGACTGACGCGCCATCTTTGATTGTCGCCTGCGGGCTGGCGATGCGGAGGTTCGACCCATCATGATACGCATAAACCTGTTGCCGCATCGCGCCGAAAAACGCCGCGCCCGCCAAGTCCAGTTTGCCGCGCTGAGCGTGATTTCCGTGGTGCTGGGGGCATTGCTGGTGGGGTTCGTGCATGCCGCAATCAGCACCCAGATATCCTATCAGGAAAGGCGCAATGCCTACCTGAAACAGGAGACGGATATCCTGGACAAGCAAATCGCGGAAATCAAGAAACTCCGCGAACAGACTCAATCCCTGCTGGCGCGCAAGGACGCGGTGGAAAAACTGCAAAGCGACCGCTCCGATGTGGTACACCTGCTGGACCAGATGCTGCGTATCCTGCCGGATGGCGTGTATCTCAAGACGCTCAAACAGACGGGCAGCAAAATTAATGTGGTCGGTTATGCGCAGTCCAATGCTCGAATCTCCACGTTGATGCGCGCGATTGAGGATTCGCCGTGGCTGGATTCCCCCGCCCTGGTGGAAATTCATGCCTCCAGTGCGGGCGGTGCGCGCGTAAGCGAATTTTCGCTGACATTCAACCTGACCAAGCAGAACGCAACTGCCGGCGCAAAGGGTTAAGTGCCATGATGAAACTAGATGATCTGAAAAACCTGAATCCGAAGAATCCCGGCGCGTGGCCCTGGCTGGCGAAGATTTTGGCCTTTGTTGTCTTGTTCCTTTGCGTGGTGATCGCCGGCGCGCTGTTTGACTGGCAGGATCAGTGGGAAAACCTGCAAGCCATCAAAAAAGAGGAAGACAGCCTCAAGGAAACTTTTTTAGCCAAGAAGAAACAGGCGATCAATCTGGACTTGATCAAGAAGCAACTTACCGAAACCCAGGAATCCTTTGGCGCGCTGCTCAAGCAACTGCCGAGCAAATCGGAAATGGATGCGCTGCTGACGGACATCAACCAGGCCGGCCTGGGGCGCGGTTTGCAGTTTGAATTATTCCGCCCCGGCGGCGAAACGATGCGAGACGGCGCGTTTGCCGAACAGCCGATCACGATCAAGGTGACCGGAAATTATGACGATATCGGTAAATTCTCCAGCGATATCGCGATGTTGTCGCGCATCGTCACGCTCAATGAAATAGCGATAAATCCGGTTGGCAGTGGATTGGCTGGAGGCGGGTTGTCCATGGACGCCATCGCGAAGACTTTCCGCTATTTGGATGAAGAGGAAGCGTCCGCCCAGAAGAAGGCCGCCAAGCCCGCAGGAGCGAAAAAATGATGAGACTCATTTATCTTGCGCTGGCTTCGCTGCTGCTGACCGGTTGCGGCGGCGAGGAATTTCAGGATCTGCGCGATTTCGTCAAAAATGCCGGGGCGGATATGCGCGGCAAGATTCCGCCGCCGCCAGAGGTAAAGCCGTATGAGCCTTTTGTCTATAACAACGAGGCAAGCCTGCCCGATCCGTTCAAGCCGCGCAAGCCGAAATTGAGTCCCGGCAGCCGCGCAGGAATAAATCAGCCGGATATAGACCGCCCCAAGGAGGCTTTGGAGGAGTTTCCGCTCGAAGGTCTCAAGATGGTCGGTTATCTTTACCAGAATAAAGTCGGCTATGCGGTGATTCGCGCTCCGGATGGCAAGTTGCATCGGGTTAAAGCCGGTAACTATGTCGGCTTGAACTTTGGTCTGATACAGGAAGTGACCGACACGGAGGCGAGAATCAAGGAGATGGTGCAAGACAGCACCGGTGACTGGTCCGAGCGCATGAGCAGCCTGCAATTACTTGAATGATTTGGGAGTGATACTGATGAAACAACTTAATTTCGTGATCGGGAGCATGGTTCGGTTGCTGGGCGTATTCATCGCATTCGGCATATTGAGCGCGCAGGCGCAGGCTGACGCGCAGAACAGCATTACCGCGCTGAATGTCAGCAGCGCCGGTGACGGGACGACAGTCATCAAGGTCGAACTGGCGCAACCGCTGGCCAATGTGCCGGCCGGTTTTACGATCAACACCCCGCCGCGCATCGCGCTGGATTTCCCCAATACCGCAAACGGATTGGGAAAATCTGTCCAGGATTTCAGTGAAGGCGATTTGCGCAGCGCCAATATCGTGCAGGCCGGCAACCGCACGCGTCTGGTGATTAACCTCAATCAGATGCTCACCTATGACACCAAGATCGACGGTAACAGCCTGTTGATCACTTTGCAGGGCAAAGCGGCGGATCGGGCTGCGGTTGGCAGCACGTCACGGTTTGCCGAGGCCAAGGAGGGCGCACAAAAGCATATCTTGCGCGACGTCGATTTCCGGCGCGGCAAGAATGGCGAAGGGCGCATCCAGGTCGACCTTTCCGACCCCGGCATCGGCATCGACATCCGCCAGCAGGGTACGACGCTGATAGTCGATTTCCTTAAAACCAGCCTGCCGCGCAATCTGCAGCGCAAGCTGGACGTGGTTGATTTTGCAACGCCGGTGCAAGGCGTGGATACCTTCGCGCAGGGCGACAACGTACGCATGGTGATCGAGCCCAAGGGATTGTGGGAGCATGCCGCCTACCAGACCGACAATAAATTCATCGTCGAGGTGAAACCGTTGGCCGATGACCCCAACAAGCTGGTAAAAGGCAGTCAAATCGGCTATGCGGGTGAGAAACTGACGCTCAATTTCCAGAAGATCGATGTCCGCGAGGCATTGAATGTGATTGCCGATTTTACCGAACTTAACATGGTGATCAGCGATACGGTGAGCGGTAATCTCACTTTGCGCCTGAAAGATGTGCCGTGGGATCAGGCCTTGGATATCATCTTGCAGAGCCGCGGCCTGGATATGCGCAAGAACGGCAACGTGATCCAGGTTGCACCGCGCGAAGAAATCGCCGCCAAGGAAAAAATCAATCTGGCCGCGCGCCAGGAAATCTCCGACCTAGAAGAGTTGCGCACCGAGAGTTTCCAGCTCAGTTACCAAACAGTCGCCGAGATGATCAAATTGCTGACCGATGCAAAGCAGCCCATCCTGTCGAAACGCGGGAGCGCCGTCTCCGACCCCCGCACCGGCACGATATTTGTCCAGGACACCCCCTCGCGCCTCGAGGAAGTGCGCAAAATTATCAAGCAGATCGATGTGCCGGTGCGGCAGGTGTTGATCGAGGCGCGTTTCGTTTCGGCGGGCGATTCGTTTAACCGGACTTTGGGCGGGAAGCTGGGCTATACCGGCCCTGCTGTCGGCGCGGGCGCAGGTTTTTCAGTGGGTAGCAATACCCCAACGGCATCGCGGGCGCTCATCCAGCCCAATGTAAACCTGCCTGGCGCGGGCAGCGGAATGGGGGGGTTGACGCTGTCGCTGTTTAACCCGCTGGCAACCAAGGTGCTGACGCTGGAATTGACCGCATCGGAACTGGATGGCCGAACCAAAAATATTGCCAGCCCGCGTGTGGTGACCAAGGACAAGGTTGCAGCCACCATCTCGGCCGGCACGCAAATTCCTTATCAGGCGGCCACCAGCAGCGGCGCCACCAGCGTTTCATTCAAGGATGCGACCTTGAGCCTCAGTGTGACCCCGCAAATTACGCCTGACGACCATATCAATATGCAAGTGACGGCCAATCAGGACACCGTGGGAACAATTTATGGCGGCGTACCGAGCATCAACACCAAAAAAGTCAACACGGAAGTATTGGTTGAAAATGGCGGCACGGTCGTGATCGGCGGCGTCTTCACCCAGGATCTCTCCGATTCCACCCAGAAGGTTCCGCTGCTGGGGGACGTACCCGTTGTCGGCTGGCTGTTCAAGAATAACGTCAAGAGCGATACCAAGTCGGAGTTGCTGATTTTTATTACTCCCAAAATCATGAAGGACGAGATGAGTCTGCGCTGATCCCCCGGATAAGCCAAGCACAGGCCCGGCTCAGTCCGGGCTTTTTTATCGTTTACAATGGCGGAATGCAAAACAGCCAGACAAATACTTACCCCAATGAACAAAGGGACAGCCGCAAGCTTCAGTCCGGCAACCTGATTCTGGTGGGCATGATGGGGTCGGGCAAAACCACCATGGGGCGGGCGCTGGCCAGGCACCTGGGCAAGGCCTTTGTGGACAGCGACGAGGAAATCCAGCAGCGCACCGGCGTGACAGTTCCGCATATCTTCGATATCGAGGGCGAAGCTGGCTTTCGCCAGCGCGAAAGCGCGGCCATCCGCGATCTGGTGGGGCGCGACAACATGGTTCTGGCAACCGGCGGCGGCGCGGTGCTGGCGGAACAAAACCGCGCGATGCTGCAACAGAACGGTATCGTCATCTACCTGAAGGCGAGCGTGCATGATTTATGGCAGCGCACCCGGCATGACCGTAACCGCCCGCTGCTGCAAACCGCCGACCCGCACGCCAAATTGGCGGAGTTGTTCCAGCAGCGCGACCACTTGTACCGGCAGGTTGCGGATATCGTCATCCAGAGCGGCAAACAAAGCGCGCATGCGCTGATGCTGCATTTGGTGGGCGAAATAGAGACATTCAGAAAAATAGCCAATAAATATTGACCGGAAGATGATGCAAACACTGACAGTTGGATTGGGGGAGCGCAGTTATCCGATATTTATCGGCAGCGGGTTGCTCGGCCGGGCGGAATTGCTGCAACCCGCTTTGCCGCGCAAGCGGGCAGCCGTCGTGACCAACACGACGGTCGCGCCGCTCTATCTGGAAAGACTCCGGCAAGCCTTGCAGAGTATTGATGTCAGCAGCGTACCGATCATCCTGCCGGACGGCGAGCAATATAAAAACTCCGCGACGCTCGACCTAATTTACGATGCGCTGCTAACTAACCGCTGCGAACGGACTACGCCGCTGATCGCGCTCGGCGGCGGCGTGATCGGCGACATGACCGGCTATGCCGCCGCGACCTATCTGCGCGGCGTGCCGTTCATCCAGATACCGACCACGCTGCTCGCGCAGGTGGATTCCTCGGTGGGCGGCAAGACCGGCATCAATCATCCGCTCGGCAAGAACATGATCGGCGCGTTCTACCAGCCGCAACTGGTGCTGGCCGATACCGATACGCTGAACACCCTGCCGGACAACGAGCTCGCAGCGGGCATCGCCGAGGTCGTCAAGTACGGCCTGATCCGCGACCTGCCATTCCTCGAATGGCTGGAGCAGAATATGGACAAGTTGCTGGCGCGCGATACGGCAGCATTGCAATATGCCATCGCGCGCAGTTGCCGGAACAAGGCCGAGATCGTCGCGGCAGACGAATGCGAAAGCGGCGAGCGCGCCCTGTTGAACCTCGGGCATACTTTCGGGCATGCGATCGAGTCGGGCATGGGCTACGGCAACTGGCTGCATGGCGAGGGCGTGGCGGCGGGCACCATCATGGCGGCGGACTTGTCGCAGCGTCTGGGTTGGATCGGCGCGCAGGACGTGGCGCGCATCCGCGGCCTGCTCGAACGCGCCGGGCTGCCCACCGTCGCCCCGGATTTGGGCGTGGAAAAATATCTCGAATTGATGGGGCTGGACAAGAAAGTGGAAGGCGGCAGGATGCGTTTCGTGCTGCTCAAGGAAATCGGACGCGCCGTGATTTACGGCGATGTGCCGGAAGGGTTGCTGCGGCAAACCCTGAATGCCTGTATCAAACATGACTGAGCCGACGGTTTGTGGTTTGGCGCCCTACGCCGTCACCGAGGCCAATTCGCGCGGGCGGAGAATTGCGGAAGCCGCGCCGCACAGCCGCAGCGAATTCCAGCGCGACCGCGACCGCATCATTCATTCCGGCGCGTTCCGCCGCCTTGAATACAAGACCCAGGTGTTCGTGAACCACGAAGGCGACCTGTTCCGCACCCGCCTGACCCACAGCATCGAAGTCGCGCAGATCGCGCGCTCCATCGCGCGCCGCCTGCATCTGAACGAAGACCTCGCCGAAGCGATTTCCCTGGCGCACGACCTCGGGCATACGCCGTTCGGTCATGCCGGGCAGGACGCGCTGAATGCCTGCATGAAAACCTATGGCGGCTTCGAGCATAATTTGCAATCATTGCGCGTGGTGGATTTGCTGGAAGAGCGCTATGCCGCATTCGACGGACTAAACCTCACCTTCGAGACGCGCGAAGGCATCCTCAAGCATTGCTCCGCGGATAATGCTGCGCAGCTCGGCGAACTGGGCGAACGCTTCCTGCATAGCCGCCGCCCCTCGCTGGAAGCGCAGATCGCCAACCTTGCCGATGAAATCGCCTACAACAATCACGATGTCGACGACGGCCTGCGTTCCGGCCTGATCTCGCTCGAACAGCTCGCCACCGTGCCGCTGGTGGCGACGCATTTGCAGGAAGTGCGCCGCGCCTATCCCGCCTTGCCGGAGCGGCGCGTGGTTCATGAAACCGTGCGGCGCATGATCAACACGCTGGTGTCCGACCTGATCCGACAGAGCGAGCGCAATATCGCTGCGCAGGATCTGGCTGCGATAGAAGAGGTGCGCAGCGCGGCGGCGATGATCGCCTTCAGCCCGGAGATGAACGAGCGGCAGCGTGCGCTGAAAAGTTTTTTGCATACGCATTTGTACCGCCACTACCGCGTGATGCGCATGGGCGTCAAGGCGCAGCGTATCATCAGCGACTTGTTCGGTGTCTTCATGGCTGATAGCCGCCTGCTGCCGCCGCAATTCCAGCCGCCGACCGGGCAGGCGGAACCGGACCGCGCGCGCGCGGTAGCCGACTATATTGCCGGCATGACCGACCGTTATGCGATCCGCGAACATCGCCGCATTTTCGCGGTGGAAGAAATGCCGGTCAGCTTCTAGCGCCCCGCGCCGTTCGGTGCGGGGCGCTTCGGCGGGGAGTATTTGTTCCTGATATATGTTGCAGAAAAAAGTGGCCTAGCCCATATCACTGCATCATTTCACTTAGATGAGGATGTATGAAATTGAAAAAGGTTTTGAACGTGGGGGCAATAATAAGGCAATTCCGCTACCCCCTCAGTACGCCGACTTTGAGCATTTGTTGCTCGACATCGACCCGAAAGGTTCCCCGGATATAGTGTGTGATGCCCGCAAGCTCATGACTCTGGAAGGTGGTCAGTTTGACGCGGTTTATTGCTCACATAACCTTGAACACTACTACCGACATGATGTGCCAAAGGTGCTTGCCGGGTTCTTGCATGTCCTTAAGGATGGCGGGTTTGCTCAAATACTGGTACCAGACATCAGCGAAGTGATGCGAGTTACCATTGAGAGAGGTTTAGATATTGATGACGTTCTTTACCAATCACCCGCTGGGCCGATTATGGTTCTGGATGTGCTGTACGGTCATAGCGGAATAATCGAACAGAGCGGGCAGGATTTTTACGCCCATAAAACTGGCTTTACTCAGAAATCGCTATTGACAGCACTGCACGGATCAGGATTTTCAAAAATATATAATGGGGTTGGGAACCTCGAAATTAAAGCCTTGGCATTTAAGGGGGTGCCTGACCAAATTACAAGCTTACTTTTCAATCTACCGCAAGACAGGTAGGGCGGGCACATTTTTGCCTCGTAGAGATTCTCGCACCCGGAGGGTGTGCCCACGCGGAAACCAAGCCGCGTGGGCAGACGCAAACCCTGCCTGCCCACCCATTTTTAATTTTGTTTCATCACACCACGGCGCGACCTTCAGCAGCAACAGCATCCCCGGCACGGCGGCGGAATACTTTTCGGTCTAGATTGGTCTAGATTGGCTTGCGGCAAACTGGATGTGTGGCTATAGTGCATCACATAAACAACCACACAAACAAGGTATATAAGTGACTACAGTTTCGTTACGGCTACCCGATGATTTGCTGAAGGAGGCGGAACAGCGAGCCAAGGTTTTGCACCTGCCGCGCGCCGAATATATCCGCCGCGCCATTGCTGCGATGAATGAGGAAGTGCTTACCCAAAAGCGGCGCGAGCATTTGATGAAGGTGTCGCGGCGCATCGCTGCCGGGAGCATGAAGGTGAATGCCGAGTTCGATGCGGCTGAGGATGCGCCGCGTGCTTAACGGGGAAATCTGGCTTGCCAACCTGAACCCCGGCAAGGGTCACGAACCGAGCAAAGTGCGTCCGGTGCTGATTGTGCAGGGGCAGGCTTTGCTGGATGCAAAACACCCTTCGGCCTTGATCGTTCCTTTAACCACACAACTAATGGAGGATGCAGAACCTTTGCGCATCCGTGTTGCGGCGCAGGGTCGGCTGGAATCAGATTCTGACTTGCTGATTGACCAATTGCGCGCAATCGATAATCGCCGTTTGATTGACGGCCCACTGTTGCGTTGCGATAGCGAATTGATGATGCGGGTCTATGCTGCGATTCGCGACATCATGGAAACATAGCGAACATAGCCCGGATTCTATTGCATTACATCCGGGTTCGCATCAAATCTCCAGTGTCAGGCATTTGCATGCACCGCCGGCCTTGATGAACTCGGAAACATCCGCCTCGATGACTGCGAAGCCGCGCTGCTTCAGGGCGAGCTTCAACTCTGCCGACGCCTTATGCATGATGACGCTCCGGTCGATGGAGATGGCATTGCAGGCGAAATTCCTTGCATCCGGTTCCGAGACCCAGATGATGTTTTCACCGAAGGCATGGTCAAGGGCATCCACGCTTTTTCCGGCAAACGCCTTTTCGTAGGCGATGGCCTGGCCTTGCGGCAGCGGGCAGAATGCCGTGTCGAGGTGGTACCAGTGGGGGTCGACGAGTTCCAGCCCGCAGGCTTCGATGTTGAGCGCATCGACGATTTCATCCAGCGCCTGCGGTTCGCTCCTGATTCCCGAACCGACCCAGAGCCTTCCCCGCGAATCGAACAGTGCATCTCCTGCGCCTTCGAATATCGTTTCTTCCTTTAGGCGCCGCACCCGGTAGCCTTGAGAGGAAAAGAATTTCTCGAAGAATTTTGCTTCGGGCTGTCTTTCGGCATGACGGAACGAAGAGATGATGAATTCTTTTCCTCCGCCTTCCTGTGGTTGGACGAGTCCCGCATTGGCGGTGAACACCATGTCCGGCAGCCCCGCAACGGGTTCGATCAGGTCGACCGAGGCCAGTCCCGCCACGATGCCATGCAGGTTTTTCCACTGCTGCTGCGCCAGTTCCTTGTTTACTTTCCCCAGGTTGCCTTCCATCCAGGGGTTGATCACATAGCACACCTCAAAAAACCTCGGTGCGCACATCAGGAAACGTTTCATCGATTATTCCCGTCGTTTTAACGAGTGGCGGATTTTCATTGGCCGCGTGGAGCGGTATCCTGCCACGGCGCGACCTTGAACAGCAGCAGCATCCCCGGTATCGCCAATAACGCGCACAGCAGGAAGAAGCCGCTCCAGGCCAGTTGTTCCACCAGCCAGCCCGCCGTGGCGTTGACGAAGGTGCGCGGCACGGCGGCGAGGCTGGTGAACAGCGCGAACTGGGTCGCAGTGTAGGCGGGGTGTGTGGTGTGCGCGATATAGGCGACGAAGGCCGCCGTGCCCAGCCCGACGCCGAATGCTTCCAGGCCGATCACGAACGCGAGTTGCGTCAGATGCAATGCGGTGACTTCGACCTGCGCTCCCTGCATGGCCAGCCAGTAAAAACCGAAAATCGATACCACCTGCACCACGCCGAACAGCCACAGCGCGCGGTTGATGCCGAGCTTGAGCATCCAGATGCCGCCGAGCAGCGCGCCGATCACCGCCGGCCACAGGCCGGCGTTCTTGGCGATCAGGCCGATCTGCGACTTGCTGAAACCCATGTCGAGGTAGAACGGCGTCGCCAGCGCGGTACACAGGCTGTCGCCGAGTTTGTAGAAGAACAGGAACGCGAGGATCAGCAGCGCGCCTCGCCAGCCCTGCCGCCCGATGAATTCGCGGAACGGTTCGACCACGGCGGCGCGCAACGTCTTGGGCGCCGCCGCGCCAACGGGTTCGTTGACCAGCAGCGTCATCGCGATGCCGGGCAGCATGAACAGCGCGGTGATGATGAATACCGTGTCCCACGGCAGATGGTCGGCGAGGATCAGCGACAGCGAGCCGGGAATCAGCCCGGCGATGCGGTAGGCGTTGACATGCACGGCGTTGCCCAGGCCGAGTTCGTTGTCCAGCAGCAATTCGCGGCGATAGGCGTCCAGCACGATGTCCTGCGTGGCGGAGAGGAAAGCGAGCAAGGTGGCGAGCAGCACGATAATGGTCAGATCGTTCTGCGGCGAAAAGCCGCCCAGTGATGCGATCACCGCCAGCAGCGCGACCTGGGTCAGCAGCATCCAGCCGCGCCGCCTGCCCAAAGCGGGCACGACGTAGCGGTCGAGCAGCGGCGACCAGAGGAATTTCCAGGTGTAGGGGAACTGGATCAGCGCGAACGCGCCGATCACCTTGAGGTCGATATGCTCGGTGCGCAGCCACGCGGGAACCAGGTTGAGCAGCAGATACAGTGGCAGGCCGGAAGCGAATCCGGTGAACACGCAGATCAGCATGCGGCGGGTGAAGAGTTGCTGCCAGACGGTCA
>CAYGIF010000002.1:0-47784 GCA_964349865.1 uncultured Gallionella sp.
ATTCAGCAACAGATTCAGCAACAAGATTAGCAACAAGATCAGCAATATATTCAGCAATATATTCAGCAACAGATTCAGCAACAGATTCAGCAACAAGATTAGCAACAAGATCAGCAATATATTCAGCAATATATTCAGCAACAGATTCAGCAACAGATTCAGCAACAAATACTAAATCAGATTTAAATAAATGGTATACAATTGATAATTGTTTAGCAGAATTTAATGCTAAATTTAATTTAAACAGGCTAGGAATCAAAAAATCTCAAAATGTCTGTAGGTCGACTTGGCAAGGAGGAAATCAATGGAGTGGTTGGTGTGGTTATATAGATTTTTTTAGGAATATTGCTAAATTAGAACAATACGGAGTAGATTACTCTAAGTATGACTGTTGGGAAAGTCTAGCTATACATTCAGGACCACGGTTAGTCACAGAGAATTTTTGTATGATTAGTGATCGACCAGAAGTGTTGTTAGTCGATGAGCAATTTAGACCTCACTGTACAACAGGGCCATTTTGTAGATGGCGAGATGGTTCTTCTTTGTTTGCTATTCATGGAGTCTATATGCCTGCTTGGATAATATTACAACCAGAAAAAATTACACCAGATTTAATTGAGAAAGAATCTAATATAGAAATCCGAAGAAATATGCTGACTATTTATGGAGTAGACAGATATTTAATTGAAAGTAAATTTGAAGTCTTAGATATAGACAAAGATCAATTTGGGCAACAACGTCGACTCTTAAGAAAAACAAATATGGATGATGAAGCTATTGTTAGAGTAGAGGTTATTAATTCCAGCCCAGAATTAGACGCATCTTATAAAACATATTATTTACCTGTACATCCTGAGTTAATTCCGATGAAAAATGGTAAATTAGTAGATAAAGGAAGAAGTCAGAAAATGACATGCCATAATGCTGTAGCTAGCACATTTGGAAAGTACGGGGAAGAATATGGAGTCAAGGGGCAATTTAGACAAGGAGATGTTTTTATTGAATTTAAAGATGGATCAAATCAAAAACCATTCCAAGAAAGTTAATTACAGAGAGGTATTATAATATGAAAATGTCAACTCAACATCAAGATAAACAAGGAAAAACAGAACAAAATAGAGTAGTCTTAGCATTTGGAGAAGTTACTGGTCATGCCCATGCATTTTATGAGCCTGAGAAAGTTGAACTCAGACAATCTAAGGATATAGAAGAGACAATATTATTTATTAAAGAAACCGCCTCACTAACTCATGAAGAACATAAGACTCATGTTTTTGAACCTGGACAAGCAGAGGTTATTATCCAATCTGAATATCAGATGGGAGAGATTAAAAAAGTTTTAGATTAATTAAATAAAACATTAAGCAAAGAATATAAGTATTAATTATGGAGTTTTATATGATATGTGATCTGTGTTGGGTAGAAGATATGCCTTTACATATAGTCTCTAATATGCTTATAAATGAGAGTTGTATATATTTATGCCCGACATGTTACAGAGATTACTGTGCTTGGAGGACTTTAGATAATCTGTTTAATAATTAGGAGGTATTTATGTCAATAGGTCAATTTGTTGGAGCTCTGGGTATTATAGCAGTAATACTATTTTTATCTGTAATCCCATTAAAAAGCCACGCGTTTGAACAAAGTTTTTGTAGTCAAGTAGGTAATACACAATCATGTACAAATTACCATACTGATAGTCAAACGGGCAATACAACATCAGATCAATCAATAACTTATTATAACAATTATAATCAAGCCCCTGGAAATCAAAATAGAGGTAATCAAAATGTTCAAAAATAAAAAAATACAGGAATTATTCTGTAGTCAGGAACTAAACCCTGATAAGTTTATTACTAAATTAGCTACCAGTGCTTTAATAGACTCTACATCAATAAGTTATAGACATAAGACAGAATCGCTAGACAGATGTTTTTATCATGATCAATACCATCCTAGGATGATTAGAGTGGATTTCTCTAAAGGTAAAGAGAAGGGTGTATGCCTTATTGGGAAGGGTATACTCTATGATAGTGGTGGGTATAATATAAAATCCGATGCATCTGATATGCATAATGATAAGTTTGGAGCATTGACAGCCTTATTAATAGGGAAAGTTTTAAAGTTACCGGTCCAGGTTTTCTTTGCAGTAAATCTTATAAATAGTAAAGCTATTCTTCCAGGTGAAATTATACAATATAGAACTAAACAAGTACGTGATGTTAATACAGATGCTGAAGGAAGACTTGGATTAGCTTCATGTATAGAAGATTGTCAAGAATATAAAACCCTTATAACGTTCGCTACACTGACAGGACATAGTGTTTACAGTATCGGAGAAGGACATGCTGAGGTTTTCTCTCAAGATCTTAAGAAGTTGTCTAAAATACTATTAAAAAACAATAAGAGTCTAGGAATAGGTAGAATATTCGAGGATTACTCTAAGTGCTTATATAAAAATAAACTATTAGAAAACTCTAATTCAGAGTACAGAGAAGCTGGTGCAGCTAAAGCATATTTATTTCTTCACGAATTCTTGCAAAAATCGCAACAGTTGCATCATTTTGATATAGCTGGCTTTATGTCTAATCAATACACAGATTATACGTACGGAATAGAAGATTTAAGTAATGCTTGTAAGATATTAATTAATAAGAATAAATAGTTTTTAAAAAACCTTGCTATTATGTTTATATATATATATACTAAATATATAAGAGGATTTATTTATGACTTATATGATGTTATTTCTGCTATATATTGGGATTGGGTATGTATTTTATGAATTAAAAGATGTTATTAATGATAATGATAAGTCTTTAAACAAAACCATTAAAGAATTAAGAGAAGTACAAGAAAAACTTAATGAAGATAAGTATAGATAAGATTTTTATATTGAATGAAAAGACCTTTAATAGATATATAGGTATTAAATGAATATTAATTGGAAAAACATATATCTGACTATTTTACGAGACGGTGGCCACCCAGTCTTAAAAACTGTACAATATTCCTATAATATAGGCCCAACTTCTGTAAGAAGATTACAATTTACAAATGAGGAGATAAAATTCTTAGCTAGTTTTGATGGACGAGTAGAAGAAGTAATAATAAAAGAACATCAAATAATAGGCTTAGATGATATAGGTGGAGATAATATTCAACCATTTACAGGGACATAATATACTTAGAAATTGTTATAATAATGGTTAATATAAAGGGTTATAAAATAAATTTATTTGGAGGATATCTTAAAATGTTTAAGAAACTAAAAAATTGTTGTAAAAACTGCATGTTATTAGGGACTACTCTTATTTTAGTCGGGATTATACTTTTAAAATTTAATAATCCATTTATATTACTTTCAGGAGCTCTATATCTTTTAGTTGGTTTTTATACTTGTTATGATGCAATTAATAACAATCAGGAGTAAACAATGATAAATGACCTAGAGGTATCTTTTGAAGTAGGTAAAAATAAGTACAAATTTAAATTTGGGACTCATTTTAAAAAGAATTTAAAATCCTTATTGTTAGATAAGTCTGAATCTGATATAATAAATACTAAAGAACAGATAACAAATAATATAGAAAAGTTATTATTAGAGGTATTGACATGATTTTATCTTGTGATAAGTGTCAAACAGATTATGAAGCCCCTTATAAGCTAATTACATACACATGTATATGTCAAATTTGTTTAGCTAAAATTTATCAAGAAGATAAAGATAATAACTTCGGACAACAGGATTTATAATGAAACTACATAGTCTTAAGTTTATCATGAAACTAACTTCTCTATATTCTAAATACAAGATAATAAGAGAAGAATGGGTAGATAGTAGAGGACCAACACACACTGATGTAATAAAAGAATTTAATTTTTACAATGATGGTAAAAAGGAATTTGATCTAATTCTATCCAATATATCCGTTGAATTGTTTCAAATGACTTGTGTTTCCTCTGGAAAGTCTCCAAATGGAATATCTTTACACCAACAAGTAGAATACAGGGAGAATAATCTACTGGATTTACATCAATATTATGGTAGTAAATAATATGATACTATTTTTAATACAGTTAATGGAGTTTATAATATTATCATTGTTATCGGTTATATTTTTTTGTATATATATAATATTCCAGCTTTTGTGTACCTTAATATTAATGCCTTGGGTAATAATATTACTAATTTTAATTATTTATTTATATAGGACCTTATGAAAACTAAATTAATAAGAAAGCAAAACGGGACTTGTATAGCAGCAATTAAATCCAGGACTGGGAAAATAGTAATGGCCGCTGATAGACGGGCTAGTTGGGATATGTCACAAGCTCAAACTATGCCCAGAGCTAAGTTAGTGTATAGAAATGGATTAATTTTAGCGGGCACTGGGGATGGGTTTTTATGTCATTTAATTGTTGATATATTAGATTTTCCGCCATATCTATCTGATTATGATCAAGATTCTTACTTACATGGAGATTTTTATAATAGTATTAGACGGTTATTAGACCGGAAAGGAATGATGGACAAGGATAAAATGCTTAAAATACCTGTCGACGTGGATGCAGAAATCTTAATAGCCTGTGGTGGTAGATTATATTTGATGGATATATTTAATCCTTCTGACACAGATAATTATCCCCACGGTTTAATTACTCTGGACGAGGCTGCACTACCATTTGCAGCAGGTTGTGGTGGGCAATTAGCATGGGGAGCCCTGCTACAACAAGATAAACTTCTGAAAGAAAAAGGTTTAAAATTATCTAATACAGATAGATTAATACAAGCGTTAAATGTGGCAGCAGATGTAAGTCCAGGATGTAATAATATAATAGATATTTGTACAGAAAAATAATAATAGTGAGGTATTATGAATTACGCAGATATCAAAAAGAAAATCACATCTAAGGTCGTTGGTCAAGATAGAGTAGTGGATCAATGTTTATTATTTTTAATAAAACACTTATTTGCAAGTACTACTTCAGATATTCCAGTTAATGATATATTGCTCCTAACAGGAGAAACAGGCACAGGAAAAACCTTTACTATTCAAACAATAGCAGATAATTTTAATATAGAATTATTAGAAATAAATAGTAAATCAATTTCCCAGGAAGGTTGGAGTGGCACACCGTTAAAAGAGCACCTTACAAAATGGGGAAAAGAAGTAATAGATCCAAATAACCTTCCTGAATTAATTGTAATTTTTATGGATGAATTTGATAAGATATGTATTCCACAAGGAAGTAGCAATACTGAAAATCATGCGGCCCATATACAAAACAGTCTTTTAAAGTATTTTGAATTTAATTTTAAAGATATAAAAGAATTATCTTCTATTCCTAAATCTAAATTTTGTTTCATTTTAGCTGGTAATTTTGAAGTGTTACGACAAAATAGAATAGACACTAGCATAGGGTTTACTCAAGAATCAACAGCAATAAAAACTGAGGTGTACGAGGAGTTAATTAATTTTGGGATGATACCAGAAATAGCAGGACGCATTACCCATGTAGTAGAGCTGGAATTTCTGGATAAAAAAACATATAATACTTTATGGGAAGATGAGACCTTTATAGTAAAAAAATGGAAAAACCACCTATCTAAAATAGGTATAAACGTGAATTTTAGTAAATATAAATCAAAATGTGTATCTACAACAGTTAAAAAAAGATTAGGTGTTAGAGGCCTTATACAAGAGTTTAATATTATTCTCAATAAATTATTGCTTCCTAATGCAGATAGTGTGTTGAATAGTCTAGATAAAATAAAGGAAGAACCGGAATTAACTATAAGAATTACAGAAGAAAAAACTATACATATAGGTGCCTTGGTAGACTATTTAATTCTTGAATTTCATCCAGACGATGAGTGTTACATAGATGAAATAAATAAAACCGTACGTTTTCCAGAGAGGAAATGATATGTCAAATTATTTAAATTCATTTTTAGATGGGGTTTTTCAAACTTCAGAAGAAGTAGTAGAGTGCCCATTTTGTCTAAATGAATTAGATCAAAATAATTATTGTATGAATTGTGATGAATTCTTGTGAAAAACATTACATTAATAAGGTAACTTATGTCTAAAGTCATAGAAAGACAAGCTTGTCCCAATTGCAAATCATCTAATAATGATTGGGATAGTAATAACTTAGTTATGTATGAAGATGGAGGTAGTCATTGCTTTGCTTGTAAATATACAATACCCTCAAGTTCTAGAGGGTTAGACTTACCACAAAATACTAGTACTTTTTGTAATAAAAACACCTATAAAAGTGTTACACCGGAGAACAAGATGAAAATTAATGGTGAATATAAGGCTCTAATAGATAGGGGAATTTCTGAAGAAACCTGTAGAAAAGCTAATTACATGCTTGGAACTTTTGGTAAAAGCACTGTTCATATAATGGATTACGGAGTAAGTCAAAAACTTAGATTCGAAAATAAAGATTTTATTTTTGAACCTGGGTTAGATGGGAAACATCCAGGAATGTACGGTCTAGATGACAATGCTCTAGATTTTAGTAAAAGACTATTTATAGTAGAGGGGGAAATAGATAAATTAAGTCTTAATGAGATAGGGGAACAAGCTATTAGTGTAAGCAGAGGAGCTGGAAGTGTAGAAAAAGATCTTAAAAATGACTTCGATAAATTACTTAAATTTAAGCATATAATATTATTTTTTGATAATGATGATGTAGGAAAAGATGCTACAAAAACAGCTGTAAAGATTTTACAATCAGATAAACTACAAGTACTGGATTTTAAAGATTTAAACTATAAAGATGCAAATGATTTGTTAAGAGCTGGTATACTAAAAGATATAATAGATAATAATTGTAAAGAAATAGTTCCAGACGGATTATTATTTGGGACTACCTTAGATATAGATAAGCTAAAACACTCTGAAATAAAGTCGATACCATTACCTTGGCCCATACTCAATGAGTCCATGGGCGGGCTAGAATATGGGTGCTTATACATGTTCCTTGCTGGAACAAGCGTAGGAAAGTCCTCTTTATTACGAGAATTAGCGTACCATTATAGAAATACTTTACCAGATTTAAAAATAGCTAATTTTTTTCTTGAAGAGAATGAAGAAGTAACACCACTAGCTTTTGCCGCAATACATAATAATGTTCCTTTAGGGAATCTTAGACGAAACAGAAATTTATTATCTAATGATCAATGGGAAGATGTCCGGGCATTTTTATCAACAGATAATTTAATGTTTATTAATGGTAATTTTAATAAATCTGCAGCTAATATGCTGAAACAAATAGAATATTTAGTAAAAGTGAAAAAGACAGATTTAATCATAATAGATCATATATCTTATATTATAGGTCGTAGCGGTATTAGCAAGCATGGGGAACGCCGGGATGTAGATGAGTTTATCTACGCCTTACAAGATCTAGTACAAAGACTAGGATGTATAGTAGTTGCGGTATCCCATGTAAATGAATCCGCTTCCGCTAAGAGATGGGATGAGGGAGAAGTACCAAATATATATAGTGGTCGTAGTTCTAAAGTCTTAGCTCAAGTGCCAGACGGAATTATTGGATTATCAAGAAACATGACAAATGGAAATAGTTGTGATATACTTAGTTTATATAATCTTAAAAATCGTTGGTTCAGTAAATTAGGTAAATGTGATGAGTTACATTATGATTCAGAAAAAGGTAGACTTTTAACTCTAGAACAAATCTTCCCGGGAGGTAGAAATGAACAAAAAGACAACAACCAAAGAGCAGAGTAGACACGCAGAATTATCTAAACATTTGAACATGGATCTAGTTGACATAGAAAAGATTTTTTCGGACCATGAAGTAACTGGATATATGCTGACCGTAACATATACAAAAAATAAAGGGTTGGATACGGAAGATGATAGGTTTTTATTTGGTTTTGCTGGGAATGTAAATACTGTCCTAAACTCTGTAAGTGAAGGAATAACTACTGTAATAGAACCAGCAATAAAGTCTTCAAGAAATCCAGGAGATAGGCTACATTGAATATATATAGTAAGGAAGGTATTAGTACTTTAGAAAAACTTTATGAAAGTCTGAAGTATTACACCTATATGCTTACAAAAGAAGAGTTGCTGAATCTTAAAGCTCAAATAGATTCTGAATTAAATGATAGGTATAATAATGAATAAGACTCTCAGAACATTTAAAAATGGGAGCAACCAGTAGTATGGATAATTATCCTAGAAATGTTTACAGAATAGTAAATCCTCTAGGAATAAGCATGGTTTTTACAAAAATTAGTTCTGATGTTTATGGGATAGAAGTTCAAGATAATTGTAAGTTTATTAGTGGGTGGTTTATTGAGTCATTTAAATTAGATTCTATGTTGAAAAAACTGAGGGTCCTTATATGAAAGCAATGATGTCTGATAAATTAAAGGCCATGCTAGCAGGTCCAGAATTAGCCCGAGAAATTCAGCTTGCTTTAACAAGAGCTCTAGAAGATGAGCACAACAAACGTTGTGCTAAATGCGGCAAAGACATAGTACAACCCATAGTATGCTTAGGATGTATGTCTGTATGAAATACTTAATAATAGATTTGGAAACAACTTGTAATAAGGAACATGACCGAGTTGGTAATTTCTATTACGGTAAAATATTAGCTATTAGTCTTAGGAATGAGGCTGAGCAAAGGACACAGTACGTCAATGGCGGATTAAAAGATCTAGAGATAGATGAAGATATATTAGTCGGTCATAATATTAAGTATGATCTTCTTTACTTATGGGGATTTAAAGGAGTACAGGACTTCTTGACAAAAGGCGGTAAGATATATGATACTGCCCTAGCCGAGTATCTGATTTCCGGACAGACTAATAAATATCCTAAACTACGAGATATAGCAGTCCAGAAGTATGGATGTCCAGACAGAATAAAACATATAGATCGCTTGCTTTTTAATAAAAAAGAAACTATACTTGGACTGACTCAAGAGTTTGAGCATGAAACAGACCCGACTAAAAAATGGGCTATTCGAGAAGATCTTAAGCACATAATGAGTTATAATAAAATGGAAGATCTTCCAAGAGCAAGTGTCCTGAAAGACGTTGAAGAGGATGTCAAGGATACGGAGCAAGTTTATCTCCGACAATTAGAATACATCAAAAAACACAAGATGGAGCCATTAATATATATTACAATGAATAGCTTACTAGCAACTACTGAGATGGAATATAATGGCTTTAGAATAGATCAGGATGTCATGAATCGGAATATGTTTCTAAGACAGGCGGACCTAAAAGACGTCGAAGATAAATTACAAGAATTAATCAAGAGGTATTGGAAATGACTATTCTAGTAGGAGTAATGTTGTGGGGACTAGTTTTCTTTACTTTAGGAATCTTAGCAGAGCACTTTTGGGGGTAGATATGATAGTTTTTAATCTAAATAGTCCTCAACACCTTAGTGTTCTACTCTTTGGAGGCACTCTATTAGACAATCAGAAAGAGCCTATGCTTGACTCCGAAGGAATGATACTCAGGGTAAAGTCAGGCAAAACTAAAGGGCAAATAAAAACACGAATAGTAGAAAAAGAAATTAAAATAGCGGGATTAGGAATAAAGCCAGATAAATCCTGGGAAACTAAGAAGAAAGGTATATATCAAACAAATGAGCCAGTTTTGGTTGAATTGCTTAGGAGATTAAAATATGAATAAAGATGGGTATTTATTAGATGAAAAAACTTTATATCAAATTCAAAAAGATATTGGCAATTTAAAACAAAAGAATACTAAATTATATGATCCAAATATATTGCCAAAACAGCTAATATTACCAAAAAATGCTAAATTAGAAGACTCACAAAGATTATTAAAAGCAAAATTAAGGTTGTTAGAAAGCGGCGCAGGTTGGAATAAATGGGAGATAATATATGACTAAAGAAGACTTTAATAGATATAGAACTACGTTAACAAGAGAAGAACTGAAAGAAAAGGTCTTTCTAAGGTTGTCGTCTATTGATAGCTCTATTAATAGAATAGAAAGAGAATTTAAGAAATTATATTTATTAGTACAAGATTTGGAGTCTTTCTAAAGAAAGATCAGGAGTATTTATTAAATGATGAATAGCTTTATGATAGTGTTTTTTATTATATTAGGATTTATTATCTTAATAGATATTTATTATCCTCCAGATAATAATAGTACAGGGCCCAAATAATGAAAATTAATCCAGCAATCCAAATCATTGAATTAATCCTCAAGTCTCGAGGTCTAAATAAAGAAATCGGAACTTATTATGAGGGAATGCTAGATAAGATTTATCCTGACGGCATGATCCGGACTAGCTTTAATCATATATCAACAAGTACTGGAAGGCTAAGTTCAAATAATCCTAATTTGCAAAACATCAGTGGTAAAGAATAATGCTTAGAATAATACAGTGTAAATGTGGAGCAATAGACAAAGAAAGAAATACAAAGCATATAATACGATACAATTGGGATTGTAATGAATGGGTGTACATAGTACAATATAGTATATGTTCTTGTACTCACTAGAAGTTACCAATATTATATATTATAATGATAATAGCGATAACTTAAGATAAAGTTTATATAATTACACAGAATACCTATACAGTTAATAAAATCTAATTAGTTATTACGAGAAGGGCATGGGGGGATGTATGAGTTTGATAAAAGCTCACTTTGTCAGTAGATATTCTGATGGGCTACTTTTAAATGGGGACTTAAAAGCTATCGAAATGGTAGTATTTGCTCAGCTTAGCCGAGACAGGCATCTCTTAGAGCTTCTTAATAATAACATAGATATGCATCTATATATGTACGAGATGGTCTATGGCATTCCAATGAAAAATGTTACTAAAGAACAACGTAATTCAATCAAAGCTGTAGATTTCGGAATTATTTACGGAAATGGGCCCAAGACTGCTTCAGAAAGAACAGGGCTCCCAGAAGATGAGTGTAAATCGATTATAGAGACGTTTTATGAGGTTTTTCCGAATACTAAGGTCTGGCAGCACTACAACCTAAAAAAGGTAGAGGAACAGGGGTATTTAAGGCTTCAGACAGGTAGTTTACTAAACTTTCAGAAATACCCAGCTAAATATGACTGGCAATTTAAAAAAGGGATAGTAGAATCTTATAATCCTCCAGATATCAAAAATTACCCTGTCCAGCATACTGCGGGATTAATAATGTTTCTGATTCTTGGCGAAGTCTTTAAGATAGCTCAGACTAAACGAACTAAATACTTAATGATAAATACTGTACATGACAGTCTGATGCTAGATTGTCAGAATCAAGATACTCTTGATGAAGCTCAACAGGATATTCAAGAAGTAATAAATAATGTTCCTAGATATATGCTTGAATTGTGGGGAATTAAGATGTTAGCACCAATTACTATGGAGTTTAGTCAGGGAAAAACATGGATAGATTTAAAGGAAATTAGTAAAAAGACTTGCAAAGTCTAAAACATATGCTATACTATTAATAATGATTTATTCTAATGAGGGTTTAACATGAGTCAAAATATTACTGGAGTTTTGGAAAAAATAGAAGTAACTGGTCCAATAGCAGGAAAGAATGGTAAACCTGACTTTGATCGTGTTACTTTTACAGTCGGTGGTAAGACATTTTCTAAGTTAACTAACGTAAATGCAGATCTAGGACTAGAAGAAGGCGATACTGTACATATCTTCTACACTTCTGTACAGAATGGTAGGTTTACTAATAATAATGTAATTAAAATAGAGACAGTAGACTCCTCTTCATCTATATCCGAATCTACTACATCTACTGCAGGAACAAACACTAAAACAGCTAAACGAGCTGAGGGCTATTTAAAAACTCAGACTAGTCCATCAATCACACTGACTAGCGGTAGTCCTACGACTAAGGATATTTCTATGGAAGTTTCAGGTCTTTTACAAGCTATCATTACTAGAGAAGGTCTGGATTCTGAGACAGAAGGAAAGCTTAGAACCGCCTTAGGATTGAAACGAAGAGTTGCTCAGGAACTAGAACAGAAAGGTAGTGTCTAAACGAATATTCCCCTCACGCCCGAAGGAACAGGAAACAAGCTGCAATCAGGCGAACCAGGAGGGGACTAATTTGAGGTAGTTATGAAAGTATTTTTAGTCTTAAGATATCATGGGGAATTCTGTAAAGTCTTAAAGATCTTTGCGTCCAGAAAAGACGCACTAGCCAGTGTCTCTAGACTCGAGACAAAAAGATCAAATCCAGCAATTACTTTTCATGTCATTAAAAAGACTATCCATGGAACGTTACCACTATGTTTTAGACCTGTAAAAAAAGTAGTTAGACTAGACTTTAAACTGGCTATTAAAGTCCTTAATCAAAAAAACTATATAGCGAAATTAGAATCTAGGATACAAGAATTAAAAGCATCCTATAAAACATCGGATGATGTTCTTCCCGGTGAACATCAAGCAAATGATTGGCATCCTTTTGATCCTTTGAATGGGTATTCTTTATAATGTCACACTACTACGGGCAGGATGGATCTACTCAGTATAGAATTATAGGTTCTAATGGGATAGAGAGAGACACAACTCTCAGAGACGCTAAGAAATTAAACTTAGTTCCTAGTGTAACTACTATATTGCAGATACCAGCTAAACCAGCTTTGTATAGTTGGTTACAGGATCAACTTTTAAATGCTGTCTTAAGATGTGATTGGGAACCCAATCTAAATGATGAAACTAAAGTTAAGCAATGGAAAGGTATGTTAACTCAAGAAGCGCAGAAAATAGGTAGAGATGCGGCTAAACGTGGGTCTGAAATGCATGATAGTCTTGAAAGGTATTTTATTTCTGGAGAGATAGATGAAAAAGACAAGAGTTTTATTTTACCAGTGGTTAATAAACTTACTGAGCACTTCGGAAAAATTGACTGGGAAGCAGAAAAAAGCTTTGCTAGCTATTTGGGATTTGGAGGAAAGGTGGACTTATCCGCTAAAAAAGAATCCATCATTCTTGATTTTAAAACAAAAAAAGACAAGGCGTTTGAAAAAGATTTAGGTTATTCAGAACATTGTATGCAATTAGCTGCGTATGGGACAGGGTTAGGACTAACTAGATTAGATAACCTTAATAATAGGCAGTTTACAGGTAGATACTTTAATTTATTTATATCTACTCAAACTCCTGGTAAAGTAGAATTAAAAGAATGGACTATGCAAGAAGTGGTTATTGGGTGGGAGAAATTCCAACATTTATTAGAGTACTGGAAATTGGAGGTAGGTTATGACAGCTCCTTTGAAATTTGAAAAAGAGACTGCTAGTATCATTGAAGTAGTAAAGAGGTATTTACATGAATTCACCTTCGATCAGTTACAGGAATTGGATATGTTAATAATGTCAGAATGCTTAAGCAGAGATCCAGAATACATAAATTTTTATTCAGAGGATTCAAATCATGAGTAAAGGAACGTTAGAATTTGATTTAAACGATATTGATGAAAAACAAGCTTTTTTTAGAGCTGCTAAAGCTCTTGATTTAGCTTTAACATTACTTAATATAAGTAATCGTTTGAGAGAAACAGATAAGTATGACAAAGCCCCAATTACCCGAGAAGAATTCTTTGAAATACTTGGCGATAATAATATCAATTTAGATGAGATATTAAGTTAATGACTATAAACCATAACAAGGCCCAGTGTAAAAATTGTTTAGATATAATCGAATCTAAACACGTACATGATTTTGTAACTTGTAGTTGTTTCCAAGATAAGTTAGCCTGTACAGGCATATTTCTAGATGGCGGTAAAGAATATTTACGCCGCGGCGGTAATCTTAAAAACCTAATAGATCTGAGTGATTAATATGAAAGCAATTAAAAAGACTAAAGAGGAATTAAAAGATTTAAGATTATATCAGACTTATGGACTAAGATTGTCTAAATGGAAAGATATACTAGAAAATCAAAATGGAGTATGCTGGATTTGTAAAAGCTTACCAGGATCTGGCAGGTTATGTGTAGATCACGTACATGTTCCAGGATTTAAAAAAATGACACCCAATGAAAAAGTTTGTTATGTCAGAGGATTACTATGTTTTCTTTGTAATGTGGGTTTAAAGGGATTTGAAAAAACTAAAGACCCTAAAATCAATAGACAAAGATTAGAGGGTACATATAAATATTTTCAGAAGTTCCCCTTGAAAGGAGAAATATAATGACTAAAGATTTATTTAAAGTAGAAGAATTACCCGATTCCTGGGCGTTATTAGAAAGAACCATATCAGGCGATGACTGGTGTTTGATAAAAACGTTCGAAAGTAAATCACAAGCTCTAGTGTATAAAGAAGCTATGGAAAAATTAAATAATATTTAAGGAGAATTACTTGACAAGTTTAGTCTTCTGGGCTATGATTGATAGTATCATCTCTATGATGATAGTTATACCAACACATTTATATATAAGGTATAATATAAAAAATCACTCATTTTATGATAAAATAGAATTAAAAATAGAGAGGACACATAATGACAAAGCCTTTAATCCTACCTTATAAGCTTTTGATATGGGATATTGAGACTAGACATTTACAAGCTAATATATGGAGACCTGGAGAACAGGTAGTTAGACATGGTCAATTAGTCCCAGGTCATGAGCAATATCAAATATTAACTATAAGTTATAAATGGTACGGCCAAGCTAAAGTCTATACTCTGGACTATAAAGATCCAGATATGATAGCTAAATTTGATGCTGTAATACGTCAGGCAGATGTCAGTCTCGGGAAAAATTCAGATAATTTCGATATTAAACATATTAATACACAGAGAATGATGCAAGGCTTGAAGCCATTCCCTGAATGGCTTGATAGTGTAGATGATCTTCAAAAGCAACTTAAAAAATACTTCGCTTTCCCGTCACAGAGTTTAGATTATATATCCACTATAATGGGTTTTGGTGGAAAAGAAAAAATGGAAATGTCTGATTGGGTAGATATTGATAATTACAAGCAGATTTCTGAGTTTGAGGCAGTCATTAGCTATACTACATCTTCATCATTAATAAATGATGTTTGTAAATTTTTCTTTAAAGATTCCTACAGAAATATCATTACTAAGGGTAGGGTAGCTCTTAAAAAGATGACTTTTTATAATCAAAAAGATGTTTTAGATACAGAAGCTATACTTATAAAAGTATTACCTTACATTACATTAAAACACAACACTAGTACAGCAAAAGATGGTGTATCATGCAGTTTATGTGGAAGTTCTAAAATATTGCCTACACAAATTATTACTAAAGGAAAGCAGCGTTATCAGCAATTTGATTGTCTTGAACATCGAGGTTATGCAGGCAAAGCTACGGTGTCCTATGATAAAAATAGGAATAAAGTATTTGGTAAGATAAGTAATTAAATATGGCTAGAGCCTCTGAGAAATTACACTCTAGTTTTCTTCTGAGAGTAACCGCTACAGCTATCGGTATAAGGCGGGGCAGCCAAGGTATAGCTTTCCTGGCACGGCGATAAGGGGTTGGTAGCCTCACTCAAAGACGTAAGTCTGCGACATCAGTAAGGCCCGTAAGACCTGCTCTCAGATTTATTTGGAGTAAGTATGGAACTCATAAGAACAGTAGTAGTAGTATTAGTCTTTTTTGTACAAGTCTTAATTCTGTTACATCAATTAGGAGTCATACATGCCTTACATTAAAAGTACGGATAGACTTAGATTGGCACGAGGAGGTAAAGCTACTTCAGCAGGGGAATTAAATTATTTACTTACTAAACGAGTCACAGAATTTCTAGGTCAGTCAGAATATGACTTGGGCACACTAGAAGGTGATTTTAAAAATTTAATCTATGAGTATTGTGAGAATGTTGGTTTTAAGTATCAGACTGCTAACGATGTTGTTGGAGCTTTAGTATGTGCCAAAATGGAACTAACTAGAAGAGCTAAGTCTATATTTTCAAAAATGGAGATTGATTTAATAGGAAATAGTTTGGATTTAATACTCCAGGATTTTTATAAGGATGTCATTAGTCCGTATGAAGATATGAAAATAAAGGAAAACGGTGATGTATATAACAGTCTATAGGTGATGAATGCGAACTAGATCTTATTGTGGATTTAAAACAGATGAAGAATTCCGAGAATCTTTAGGCGATGATACTAAAGCTAGACATATAGGTTGTCATGGAGGTGTACAGAAAGGATTTGATTTATTTATATCAGATAAGACTGTAGAATCAACTACTAATCCCAAAGATTTATTTGGGTCTAAAAAACCCCCCTTAAGTTTAGTACCACCTAGTGTTATATTACATTTAGCTCAAGCTTTTAAAGAGGGGGCAGCTAAATATGGTCCATACAATTGGAGAGAAAAGAAAGTCCAGACTATGATTTATATAGATGCTATTTTAAGACATACTATGGCTTTCTTAGATGGCGAGGATTTGGATCCTGATTCTAAGACAGGTAAGCATCATTTAGATGGTGTTTTAGCTTCTGCAGCAGTTTTGATAGATGCTATGGAAACAGGTAATTTAATAGATAATAGACCCTTAAAAGGACCAGCATCCAGACTAATTAATAAATTTACAGAGAAGTAATATGCTAAAAACAACATTTAATCTCAATCAAAGTACTATTACTAACCTTATGCAAAGATTAGCTATAAAGACAGGTTATAGTAAGACTAAATTAAAATCCTTGTTAGATCAAGGAGCTATTTCAATATATGGGCAATATAATAATAGCCCCCTGAAAACAATTATAAAATTAGGACTTAAAAATAAACATCTTGACACCTTAGATAATCTAGATTATAATCATATTAACTCTACATTACTAACGAATTTAAAAGTCTTGATGTGTTTTAAGGTCGGAAAAACACTAAATATTTGGCTATAGGTGACTTATGACAGGAATGTTCTTATGTTTAGTAGGTATTCTATATTCAATGACTGCTATAAGTTATGTAATTGATGGTAATATAGGTATGGGGATAGCTTTTTCTTGTTACAGTCTAGCTAATATAGGCCTTTATATGGCAGGTAAAGTATGAAAGTAGTATATTTATGTAGTCCCTATAGTTATAAATCTAAGTTTAGATTTATTTCTTTTCTAGTACGCCTCTATAGGGAATATAAAATAAGTAAGATTGCTGCAGCCTTGACTGAGACATATAAGGTTGCTTTAATATGCCCTATTACAACTAGCCATAGATTAGCTAAATTCATGAAGAATCCTGGAACTAGTTTTGAAGCTTGGAAAGATATAGACTTAGCTTTTGTAGAATCTAGTCATGAGGTCTGGGTAGTTGATATGCCTGGCTATTTAGAGAGTATAGGAGTTCAAGCCGAAATACTTCACGCTATTAAACATAAAAAAACTATTAGGTACATAAATGCTAAAACAAGTCTTATATATATTAAGTATAATCGCAATAATAAGTCTATGTAGTTGTTCTAATATAGAACAGCCTTTAGTACAGGGTAATAAAACAATAATCAGAGTTCCTGATTCCTTGTTTAGTTCTAATTGGGGTCAATGGTTACAGGTAGAACAACGTATTCAAAGAGCTAAAACTCAGATTATAGTACTCTTATGGAGAGGTAGAGGAGGTAGAGTTGATCTTGGAATTAGATTTGGTGAATTTATGCGTGGGTCCCACAAATACATTATAGTTCAGATAGTCGGGCCAGCTATGAGTATGCACGCATTAGTACCTTGTTATGCTAGTAAGGTTGTACTAACTCCATATGGATTTCTTATGTTTCATATAAGAGCTAATGATGGTACACCTGATTTATCTAGTGATAGTCAAGAAGAAAATACAAGATTAATGGGAATATGTATGAGTAAAGGATTAGTAAATAGGCAGGATATACGCAATGTAAATACCGATCATGAAGTATATATATATCCAAATGGTAGTAGAGAAGTAAGATTAGACCCAAGGAGAAACTAATGACAACAAGAATATTAAAAATAGCTTTAGTCCTAGCAGGATTATTATATGTACTTTCAAGTAATGTAAAAGCTGAAGAGAATAGAGCTAGTAAGCAGGTACCTTCTTCTACGGAAGAAGTGACTGTAGTAGTCCCTCAGACATTCACAGGGAATGATTTAATAGTCTGGGAAGCTATAGATAATGCTTTAAGAAATACACCATTTAGTATTATTAATTTAGAAATACAGGGTTTCGGTGGGGATGTATTCGAAATGAATAAATTTATTCAGTCTGTTAAGTATGCACAGGCCAGAGGTAAAATAATTAATATGATTGTAGTAGGACCAAGTTATTCAGCACATGCTTTTATTACTTGTTATGCAAATAAAGTAGTCTTAAAACCTGAAGGAGCTTTAATGTTTCACCAAATGAAACAAGAGCAAAGCTTTCTTTTTATCCGGTACGGTACCGTAGTAACTGATGCTGCAGCATTATCACTGCAAGATGCAGTGCTAGACAAGTGTGTAGCCTCAAGTAGATTAAACAAAAGTGATGTTCTGGCTATTTTAAATGATAGCGAAGTTACTATAACCCAAAAGAATGGTGAGATTATAAAATCTTACTTTAGTAATTCTGCAGGGCCATTATTTGTTTTAGAACAAGTAGCTAAGTTAATAGCTACTATAGCTTTGGGGTTAGTATTGATTGGGCTGTATAGGAGAGCATAGTGTGTATACTTATTTACGACAAGCTTTAGATGAAGCCTTAGCTAGGATTTATACCCTAGAAGATGAGGTCAGACGTCTAAAAATACAGCAATTAGGTGGTAATAATTACCTAGCTTCTAATAATGACATATATTCTGGTGAGGGTGGTTAGAATGGCAACACATATGTGGGGAAGTGACTTTGATTTTATGTCTTTGAATTTAGCTTGTGACTTCTTTGCGTCTAATTTACAAAAATATGGCCGTATACAAATTACTGGTTGTAAAGAGAAGTACGGAACTATGAGACTAGAGTGGTTCTTTTGGGATGGGCATTATCAACAGTTTGTACATTCAGCTATGTATCCCGGATGGTTATATATTCAGTATCCACGATGGATGTATAAAGTAGATTGGTTTATTACTGCTATAGCGAATAAAAGTGGCTTATCTTGGTGTTTAAGTGCTTATCAGAGATTAGTATTCAATATTGTTACTGTCCTAGCAGTAAAAAAATGGCCTCATCTAAAAGACGAGATTCTAGAGGAATTGGACTTTGACACTCTGTTATATAGTAAGGTTAAAAAGTACTTAAATTATAAATGTAACTGGGTCTCCATGACTAATGAGGATACAAATGAATCTAAATAATATTAAAAGTTACTTATTAGACTCTATAGAGGATTTATATAATTATATCAGAAGTATATATAAATCTATTAAAACAACTGTTACTAATTTTATAATTTTTAGAGAAGTAATAGCTAAGTTTAGATGGTATGACCAGGTTTTTTTATATGACGTCATGGTTAAATGCATGTCCGAAATGGAAAATGGGCAGCGAAAGTATTCTAATACTGTCCCAAAAACACAAAAAGAAATAATAAAGAGTATTAAATCTGCTCGAAAGGCATTAGAAAGAATATCCAACGATAATTATTTAGATAAGGAGTTTTCTAGACACTATAAAAAATACCCCATGGTATGGGAAACCATAGATGACTCAGCTAAAGTGGGCTGGTCTAGACTTGTTCCTAGTACTAAAGAAGCTAGTAAAGACTTTAACTCCCTCTGTAAAAAAGAAGAAGAATTAAAGCAAAAAGATTGGGAGGTTTTTTTAAAAGAGTTTAGGAATTCAAACAGATGGTGGGATTAAGACGAGGAAATCTTATGAACTGTGTATATCCCCCTAGGGGTGGAGTATATCATTACTATTGTCGTCAAAGATGTTCAGACTCTAAGGGCAACTCGATAACGCCCGAGTACGACTTTTATATATTAGCAGATGGAATTACTATGCTTATACCAGCCTGTTCAGCTAAAGAAATTCTCAAAGAAGATTTCTATAATTATTTAATAGGCTTGTGTAAGGAGAACCTAAATGAATGATTTAGATTTAAAAGAAATAATAACTATTCTTCTAGAGAGAATACAAGCATTAGAGACCGTAAATGCTAGCATATTAAATGAATGTACTAGAAAAAGACGAGATACTTATATCAATCAGGTTTTAAATAATATTAAGGAAGGTGAATAATGAAAGAATTAACAATTGAACAACGTAATTTATTGCTTGGACAATTAGAAAATCTGAAAGAAGTCAAGACTAAGATTATTGTAGAGCGGGATAAAATGGAAGCAGAATTAGCTAAGGTAACTAAGCTTTTAGAAGCTCTTAGAACTGCAACAGATGAGTAATTAAGTTATGTTTAAAGAATCTAAGATATTGAAGATTAATCCAGAGCATTTTAGGATTCCTGTAGTTTATTGGGCCCCTGGAACTCCACATAATGCCCCTGGATATCATGTTTTTATAAAAGTAGATGATGAATTAGGTTATACTCATAGTCTTTTATTGCCAGCTGATACACCCAATAAAAAATGGATTCTATCTACTTAATCAGCTAAATGAAGTTCAATGTGAGCAACATCACAGAACCATGTTACAAGATTAGGTTTTTTTTCGTCTAGAGCTTTCTTATAAATAGCTTCTCTTTCTGGATGATCCCAGATCATACCATAGCGAAGGTGGCCGTTCTTAATAACCTGCTTCTTAGCTATTTGGAAAAGATCGTACCAAAACTGATGAACATTACGTATATTCCACATAAATCTTTTATCCACAATATCAGCTGCTAGACCCGTCAAGTGTACACTACGTCTAGTCTTTGAGTACCCCAATCTGACCTTCTCATCTTGTTGAGCCTGCGTTCTTCTTCCTTCTGCTACTATTGGCTGGTATCCCAGCTTCTCTAGTTCTCTAAGTATTTCTAGGACTATTGGTTTAAATCTATTGTCCAATGAGCTGTATGCATTATTTAATAGTGGCATAATATCTCCTAGGTTTGTTTTTGTTGATCCTGAATTTGATTCAAAAGTAAATTCCAATCTATGCCTTCTGCTTTCTTAGGTAGGTTTTGCATTATAGCATCAATTTCACCAGGAGTAAGTTTTTGGACAGGTGTTTGTGGATTGAAAGCCTTTTCTAAGTTTGCAGGAATATTATTAGCTGTACGTAAAGGAGGCAATCCAGGAGCAAAAGGAGGTAAAGGCTTGGTACTGCCTCCAGGAATATCTTTATTAGGACCATAGGTACCTTCATCTAGTAAAGACTGACCACCTCTAGATTTAAGATAATGCCTATTGAAGTTCTTTTCGTACTCCTTTACAGACGTCCCTAGACTGTCTTTGACGTTATCTTTTCCTTTGACACTCCCTTCTCCCCCGAACCAAGCTCTAGCAGCTCCTTCTGGGCCATATTTCTGGACGTACTGCCCTATTTTATATTTAGCAACAGCTTCCTGAGCGTCTGGGTTATTCTTGAATTGTTGGGCTGTCATTGGGTAGCCAAGAGCTTCAGTAGTCCAACTTATTATATTTGTATCAAGAACCTGATATTTACCAACTGCATGACGTCCTTTACCAGCAGGAGTCATAGATTGGTACGGGTTCTTAGCTCCACCGGATTCATTCTGAGCTATTGCAGACATTACATGAGGCAATTCATCATTTACGTTAATAGTCTTTGTTAATTGAGCTAGTTGTGTAGGACTCTGTATGTTATTTTGTCTAGCAAATTGCTGAACTTCTTGGCCGGTCGGAGGTTGTCTGAAGCCTGCGACAGCACTCATAGGATATGATTTAACGGAGACTTGATTATCTTGGTTTCCTCCAAGAACCTTTACTTGACCCGTCTTAGGATCGATTCCTTGAACGAATCCTACGTGCCCTCTGTCTGGGTTATTATTGCCAGAAAGATCGTTAAATACGACTATATCGCCTTGTGAAGGGGTTTCTGTAGGTCTGCCGTACTTAAGGTAAGACTTTGCTGCCAGAGAACCAGTCCCTTTCATTCCAGAAGAATTCAAAACACTCCCGACGAACCCAGCACACCATGGAGTTTGAGCAGAGTCAAGTCCTGGATTAGCTTTCTGGAGGTACGAGTTAAGAGTTTTATTCCCTTCCTGTTGACCAAGTTGATTCATAGCATTCTGGAAGATAGAATTAGTATTTCCTAGTGTAGTTTGTTTCTGAAGACCACCCTGTAGACCAGCTTGATTTGGTTGTCCTAATATACCAGATATTGTATTTGGAGCTGTCCCAACGTAATCCGTAGTATTGGGATTTTGTTTGGATAATCCTCCTAGAGCACCTGCAAAAGAACTCAGACCGCTTAATAGTCCTCCGAGACCGTCATCTTGTTCAGATGAACCCGGAAGAGTTGCTATTACACCTTGCTTCGGGGTTTGAATTCCTGAAAGACTTGACCAATTTATCGCCATCTGTTATACTCTATAAAAGGAGGATTTATGGATACTATTCTTATTATATTTTTAATATTATTATTTTTTATGGTTATTCAGATAAATGATTAAGATACTTAATTCTTTTCATCTGGGTTAGAAACTTGTAATGAACCACCAAGAATACTATTACCTTTGACTATGAATTCTTTTACTATAGATCGTGGGAGAGAAGGTTCTCCTAACATCTTAAGTATGAATTGACCTGTTGCTGTATCAGTAGCTTTAGTGACTGTTGATAGAATTAACTGAAAAGGCATATTCATAGCTTCACCAGTCCTGAGTTTATTTTTTAAAAGTGGTGCAGCTTCATCTAATACTCTCATAGTCCCTTGTACTAATTTCTTATTATCCTCAGAGAATAATTCACCGACTGTCTGATTTAATTTATTTATTTCTTTTCGGAAAGCAAGTCCTGGATTAGTCATATCTTTGACTTTATCAATAGTTCTTTCTAAAGCTCTTACTTCAACAGCATTACGTCCTATAGGATCTAAAGTCTTAAGAAATGCTCTAGTCTGATTGGGCGCATCACTTCTAATATTTTTATCTATATATCTGTCTAAGACCTGACTAGCTAACATAGGATTTTTAGTTCTTGCAGCTTCTTCTAATGCTCTTGATACATCATCTGTACCAGCATTAATCAAGGGTAATAATTTATCTGTATAATGTTTATTAGCATTTAAGTACTCATCTAAAACACCAGCTTTTTCAGCTACGTCTTTCATTGTTAAATCTACTGTCTTCTGTAAACCTCCAAAAGCTTTAGAAGCAACTTCACCAGCCTGAATTTGGAAGTGCTGTCTGTTAGCTGCTAAAAGTTTTCTGACATCATGCATATCTGCAATAGAAGTAGCACTATCTGCTTTTTTAATGGTAGATATAAGAGCTTGCTTCTGAGGACCAGCTAGGTTTGATCCTAGTTCATCTAATAAATCTTCTGCAGCTCTCTTTACTTGACGTATTTCAGAAGAAAAATTACCTGAGGCTGCTCGGAAAGTCATAAACATCTCATTATCAGCTTGTCTTGTAGCATTGTACATATTAGCAGCTGCTTGTGCCCCTACTTCACGAGGACTTCCTTTAAGAGTCTGATTAATAGTATTGACTTGCTTAGATGTATAATCTACTATATTTTTTACTACTCCAGAGGATCTTAGAGCAGATATACCAGATTGTAATAATGTTCCAAGTACATTAGCACCACCTTGTATAGCTATACCTGTACCAGCTCCTAGAAGTCTATTCTGTAAACCATCATCAGCACTAGCTGCTCCTGCCAGACCACTCAAAGCATAATTCCCAGCTTTATTGACCAAAGTCCCAGGAATAGCATAAGGAGCTACTTGACCAACAATATCCCCACCTAAAGCAGTTCCAGGGTATTCTTTCATTGCTTTTCCTGGAATACTCTCAGGACTAGGAGTTAATACTTCTCCTACAGCTCTACCACCCGTTCTAAGGACATCTCTGACAGGCTCAGGCATAGCTTCCGTAACTAATCCTCCTAAAGCAGCTCCAGTCTTAACAAGACCTTGTGCTACACCCCCACCAGCCGCATTTATACGGTCAATGACAGGAGAAGTTTCCATAGGTAATTGAGCTTGACTTTGTTGGAAGTGTTTTTGTAAGACAGCTTCAATTTGATCCTTAGGCATTTGATCTGGGAACGTAGCAGTCTGCCCGCCTGGTAAATTAATTACTTGTGGCATATTAGTACCTACTTATTCTAGTCTTCCGGTTTGTGGATTAAATGTAAGATTTTTAACGGGTGCAGGAGTAGATGAGGATTTAGTAGGTATACTACTTTCATCAGATCTTCCTATAACTCTGATATCTTGGACGGAGTTTTCAGGATTTAGATTATTTCTTTCAGCTATACCCTTATAATTAGATATGATTTTGTCATATCCTTGTTCTTGTACTTTATATAGATCTCTGGCTTTACGTACAAATTCATCTCTAGTCTTAGGAGCCATTCTTTCACCACTCATGATCTTGTTGTACTTAGCTCTAAGAATTTCTGGTAATCCAGCAGAGTTTTGAGCTGTAGCAAATTCTCCTTCTCGAACAGTACTTCCTGGATCTAACATTTTCATGTAATTAAAGATTAAGGCGAGATCCCCAGCACCAGTAACTTCACCAGTTTTATCATCAGGTTTACTAGCTGCTAATACTCTACCATAGGCATCATGAACTTGTTGGAAAGGAATACTTTGTTTATTAACTTCATCTCTGAGTGTATTTTCATGAGTGAATTTATTTTGACCTGCTCCCTGAGATAATGTATTAATACGATCTTGTGTTTCAGTGATGCGTTTATCTAATCCAGCTGTGTCCCTGTTATTATGAATAGCTAAATTACGTTGTTTATTTAAAGATTCTAAAGCATCTTGATTTTTAGCTAAAGGATCTTGATTCTTTTTCTCCTGCTCTTCTAACATATTAGCTTGAGCATCCATAGCACCTGCAGTTAACTTAACATAGACTGCTGGAGTAAACTTATCAAATCCATGTTGTTCTGCAACAGCTCTAGATTCTGCTGGTAATTGAGCTAAGAGAAAATCGTACTGTGCTTGAGCAGCTTCTGGACCAGCTTTTTGACTGACAGCTTGAGCTGAATTAGCTATTTGACCGAAAGCTAGCTGAGTAGCTTGTACTACAGCAGGACTTTTAGTCTTAGTATCAGCTTTAACACCCTCAGTCTGCGCATGTACTAATGCTGTGTCAGCAATAAATTTATCGTACTGAGCACTAGCTTGGTTGTACTGTTGTCTAAAAGTAATATCTCCCATCTGATCATGGGCTGCTAAGACAGCTTCTGGACCTTTTTTAGCAGCTTCGCGGAAAGCTTTAGAGTCAGTTACCGCTTGTTGCAATGCCTCATTCTGCATTCCAAGTTGTTTATTTTGGAGTGCTTGCCCTTGTATGGCCTGTCCTTGAGCTAGACCTTGCATGATACCTTGACCTAGTTGTCCAGCTTGAGCCATACCAGAAGGACTTGAAGGTAATTGAGCTACTACTCCACCAATAGGTTGTGGATTTCTTGATAATTGACCCCAATCGATAGGCATTTTATACTCCTTTTATAGGGTTAGTTAATTTAGTTAACTTCTTGTCTAATTCTTTTACAGCTCCTATCAAGACTCCGACTGCATCTATTAAATTAATACTAGTGCCATCACCTGTCCCAAATAATTCTGAGAATTGCTCGGCATATGGGCCAATGTGTTCTCGATCAATGCCTTTGTACTTCCATTTATCTAGGTCTAATTTATTTACTTTATCTAATATTTCAGAAGTTAATGGGGTCGATATTTTCGTCTTCAGAGTCTTAGAACTAAAAGCAGAGGCAATACTGCCAATACCCCCTAAGACTGATCCAATACCTTCCATACCTCCACCGCCTCCACCGCCTCCAACAGTTTTATATTGTTGGTTAGCAGCAATCATAGCTTGACTTAAAGCATTTCCAGAAGCTAGAGCTGAGTTAGCATTAATGTCTGCCAGATTTCCATAAAGATTAGCAGTATTGTTACCAAGATTTGATTGCAAAGCAGCTATACCTCCGGCTGCTTGTTGTCCCTGACCTGCTTGCTGTGCAAGTAGACTTAATGTGTTTCCGTAGTATTTAGAAAGAGTATTCTGACCATAATTCATAAGGTCTTTTAGTATACCACCACTTCCTAGACTTCCTTTAGCAGCACCTGCTCTATTAATAGCTTCTATGCCTTGGCCTAGTTCGGCTTGATAGCCCGGTTGATTAGTTACTCTGTCTGTAATTTGTGCTTGTGTCAAAGGCCCTTCAGCAAGGTACTGTTGTTGCCAATCTTTTGCTTGATTATAATAAATTAAATTCTGATCGTATGCTTGTTTAGCTAATTCATACCCAGGTCGGTCTTGCTCTAAAGCTAATCTAGCAATTTCTGCTCTGATAGGATTTTCTAAATTACGTCCAATTGCACCAGCACTTCCAAAATAACCAGAACCTAACTTCCCAGTAGCTATTTCACCAGTAGTACCAAAACCAGGATCACGTGAGTTATCGTATGCTCCTGCACCCATATAATTTAGAGCTATATTACCTGCATTTGGATCACCTGTTCTATTACCAACAGAATTTTCCATTACATAATTATTAATTTGTCCTCTAGTTACTTTGCCAAGATAATCATTTAAGTCCAGTGTTTTTGGGGCTACTGGAGCATTTCCTGGATTATATGGATCAAGACCAATGTACTGATTTAGCTTATTTAAAGCCTGAATTCCAGTCTGAGTATAAGGACGGTAATTCTGCATAGCAGCCTGATACTGCTGATTCATCTGATTAATAGCAGTATTAATCTGACTACTAGCTAGACGATTAGCTTCTGAAGCAGCTTGTGCTCCAATTAAACCAGCATTACTTGCAGCAAATGGATCTGTGTACTGAACAACAGCCCCACCACCGCCTGAAGAACCTCCACCCATTGGCATGATATACCTCTACTATTAAACCATTAATTGAAAAATAATTAAATCTTGTACGACATTATTAAGAATGATACCATCCTGTAATAACCCACAACATTTAGCTTTTGTTTTATTTACTATACTCATTATGTTCTTATTTGATGCTGGTATTAAGGCTACCAGACTTTTATAGTTAGTTTGTTTTAAAGAAGCTACTAATTTCTTCATTGCTTCTGATGCTATTCCTTGGTTTTGGTATTCTTGTTTAATATGTAAATGTAGTATTCCAGTTATCTTAGTGACTGGTTGTATTTCAAACATACCTATTATTTTTGTGTCTTTATTAATAATAATAAATTCATGTTCAAGATCTGGTTCAAAATTAAATACAGATCGTATTATATGAGGATTCTTAGTCTGAAATATTCTAAGCATTATTGACAGTGCTCCCAGACTATTATATATCTAAGATATGGTTTAAATTCTATAGTTAGTAAGTTAATATCTTTAGTTTTCTGTATTGTGATCATGTTTTTAACTAATAGCATCTAATTGTGACTTAGTAGGCTCCGGTTCACTGTAATTCCATACTTTAATATATGGACCTTGCCCATTACTATCATCCTGTAAAATTATTAAATCGGTAAACACATTACGCATTGACTGCAATTCTGGATATATTTGTAATATTTTTTGTGCTAATGTCATCATGATGCTGGTCCTACGTAATGTATATTACAGTATGTTTCTTTAGAGGCTGTTGCTGTACTTCTAGCTGTTACTGCATGACTATTATAAGCATATATTTCTATGTAGTCAGTAGAACCATTACATGAAACTAATCCACTGACTTGAGCCGTATAGTCGATTCCTAATCCAGTACTGAGAATAACATTACCTCGTTGATACTCGGTACCATTAACATATATAGTAGGAGTATAGCTAGTTGCAGTGTCATATACACCTAAACCAATAGCAGCTGATACACAATATATTCCAGCTTTAGTTGGAGTATATGTAGAAGATGCAAACATACCCCCAACATCAAATAATTCAGTCGCAAACAATACTTTAGTAAAGGCACTAGCAGTTAATGAGGTAGCACCACTACCGTATGCTGACACAGAAGGTACAGCAGCACTACCGGTAAGCCACGCGGGGCTTCCAGTAACTGCTATAGTACCTGATGTTGTTATTGTACCGCCGGATAATCCAGTACCAGCAGTTATACTTGTTACAGTGCCACCACCAGCGGGGGTGCTATATGCACCATTTGCATTTAAAAATTTTGTTGTACTACCATCACCTTTAGGTGCATAACCATGTTTACTTGTGCTTACGTCATTAGTTGTGTTATCTGCTAATGTTTGCCCAGCTTCCGTTAAACCAGTACAATTAGTTAAAACACCACTTGTAGGAGTTCCTAGTAAAGGAGTAGTAAGGGTTGGAGATGTAGCAAAAACTAATAAACCACTACCTGTTTCATTTGTTACAGCTGCAGCTAAATTAGCACTACTAGGAGTAGCTAAAAATGTAGCTACATTAGTTCCTAAACCACTTACTCCAGTAGAAATAGGAAGATCTGTACAATTAGTTAGTGTTCCTGAACTAGGGGTCCCTAAGACTGGTGTAGTTAATGTAGGACTCGTCAATGTCTTGTTTGTTAATGTGTCTGTAGTAGCACGTCCTACGTATGTATCTGTACCCTGGAAGGTAAGGGTAGTACCATCGGTTCCTGCTAATGTCAGAGTATTAGAAGATGTTAGTGTTTTCCCATCAACTACTGTTAACGTTGAACCCGTAGCTGGTGTTGTAAGAGTTACTTTATTTATAGTCGTAGCAGTCGCTACTCCCAGTACAGGAGTTACTAATGTAGGACTAGTCGCAAAAACTAGTGCCCCAGATCCTGTCTCGTCTGATATAACTCCAGCTAATTGTGAAGATGTTGTGGCAGCAAATACACTAAGATTATCTGCTGTAGCTGGTATAGTCTTTGTCCCCGTAGGGAGAGTATAAACACCAGTATCATCTGCTGATGTAAAAGATATGTTCTTTAGATAAGTAAACGTTTTAGTTCCATTATTAATTCCAGTACCACCATAAGTACCAGTCAATATAGAACCATTCCAAGTACCTGTAGTAATCGTACCTAATGTAGTTATACTAGTCTGTCCTACATAAGTAGGACTTATCGTAAGAGTTGGTGTAAGACCAGTGCCCCCAGACACATCTATTTTATCAGCTGTTCCTGTGACCGTAATTGTAACACTGGATCCTGAAGTTAATAATCCTTTACTATTGACTGTAAAGGAAGCACCACCATTTACTGTATAACTACCAGCAACTACCCCTGAAGTAGCCATGTCAGAACTACTTATTGTTAGACTTCCAGTGCTAGTCAAGACCCCTGTCGCAGTAGTTACTTGTAAAAAACCAGAAGATAACGTAGATAACCCTTGTTCATGAGTCAGATCTGCATTCGCTATCTGAGTAATATATGTAGCACCAACAGGAGCATAAGCAGTGTTAGCTCCACCTAGATTTGTATAAGCACCATTAAACCAGCGTTTCCAGATGTCTTGCATCTGACCACCTTCTGTGTACATAGGTGTGTTTACTGGGGGAGTACCTAATATAGCCATTACCAAGCTCCGACTGTAATATCTGCTTGAAAGCCTAGGAGTACAAATTTAAAATTGTCTGTTGTAGTTATTCTGAATGTAATTACAGGACTTGTTCCCAAGGCAGGAACACGAATTCTACCAGACCCCGAAGTAGGGACAGTATACGTACCTACAGTAGTCCAGGTAGTACCGTGATCTACTGATTTTTCTAGAAGGAATGTCTTGCTAGAACCCACATTAGTCTGAACATCTATTTGTAAATAATTAATTGTTATATTATTACCGCCCTCATAAATATGAGGACTGACAAATCTACGCCTAATAGCTGTACCATTCTCAGTATAAGTACTATTACTTTGGGTATAAATAACCCCAGACTGGGAATCACCTATAAAGCTTTTACCATAGCAGAATGCACTACAATTACCTAAAAATCTTCCATATGTAGAAGATATATTAGATGTTCTTTCTACCCAGCTACCATTACTTACATCTAAGACAAGTGTCTTATTATCCGTAGGAAAAGTGATTTCATAAAATTCATGCCCGTCTTTAGCATAACCATAAGCTATAGCATCGGAGACGGTGGTGAAGGAATTTAATAAATACATAATAGCTTTAGTAGATGCTACTTTAGGTATATAATTTTCTACTTGTACTACAGCATACCCACCAGTCCTAGATTTAGCTAGATACATAAGTGTATTACCAACTATAGCAACGGATTGTTTGGCGACTACACCCTCTTCTAAAAATACATCTGGTCTACGTTCTATAGGGAAGGATGCAGCACCAGTATCAATCCAGACTTCACAAGTCTTGGATCCTAATAACCATAATTCACCATTCAGAGTAGTAATAGCTACTATCTTATCTGGTTGCCTAGTTTTAGATGCAAAGTCAAGAGCTGACCATAAAGTTGTGTCACTTACACCAGATATATTATAAGTAATACTACTATTATTTAGTACTATTGCATAATCATCTAATGTAGTTATATCAGTTGCTGTCTGAGGAAAATCTCCATCGCTTATAGGAAAAGTAGCTACAAGACTATTTAAATTATATGTATAGCCGTTAGTGCCATCGATAATCATTAGTTGATTATTAGTATTACTACCACCAGTAATAGCTTTGATTTTAGCAAATCCAGTAGAAGTACTTAGATTTGATCCTATTTGAGTAAAAGATCCACCACTATTAATAGAACCAAATTTGTTTCCAGCAACAGCATACAAGACATCATTATGTTCATAAAGAGCTCTGACTACTGTTTCACCTGTAGTACAAAAAGTAACTAATCCAAATGTAGGATAAGCGCTTAACTTATATTTATCTTGTACATGATTCTGAGTCTGACCAGTTCTTTGCTCTTCTTCTAAGAACATATTTATAAGAGTACTACCATTAATATCAGTAGCACTTTTTATACTGTATTGATTTAATAAATCTAATAACATATTTACCGCTCGGTATTAATTTAAGTATAATAATAAGAAGAGGCTTCAAAAAATCCCTCTCGGAATCTTATATTAGGATTTAATAGTCATCTCTAGGAGCTGGAACTATATGAACAGATCCAGCATTTACATCAAATAATTGTGCTTCTTGTAAAGCTTCTCTAGCCATGGCTGGAAGTAAAGGCATCTGTCTATTTAAGTCTTTACCATAAATAGGTGCTACTAAGACGGCTAGATTCAGAGTCAAGGCTAAAAGCCACTCTTGAGGAATATCTGCATTATCAGAGGCAGCATCAAAATCTTGTATAGTTCTAGAATATGAAAAATTTATACTATCGGAACTAGAATCTGGGGTAGGGTAAACGTACATAGTCCCTGAATCTCTACCACTTACGTAAAAAGCTTGATTAACCTTACCAGTAGTAGATTTACTAGGAAGTTGCATAAAATAATCTCTTCCCCGGACTGTTATTAAGCGTTCTGTACCAGCTTCATTGCAGAATCTCATATTACTAATACTAAGGGGTTTTGTACTTGTACTTGTGTAGACATAAACAACCGCCCCTGAGCTAGCGGCTCCTGTCAGCGGTGTTGCCATGGTCACTATCTTAGTTGAGGTATCTATAGCTGAGACTGTAGTCCATTGTAATGTACCAGAATCTAAGACTACTCCTAGATTATCTGAGACCGCCATACCAACGACAGTAGTACATGTAAGACTGGAACTAGACCCGTCTGCTGATAATGTTGTCTTGACAGTATTGTCCCCAGAGCTATTTGTTGTGGAACCACTCAGAGTGTATCTATTAGTTCCTGAAGTCAGGAACATAGTTCCTTCTACCTCAGTCCAGACATGTATTCCTTGAGTCTCTAAATGCTTAATCAGTTTATTTAGATGATTAGAACATATAGTAACATCATTCGCATTAGCAGTATCACCAGGCCGCAAAACACCTATTTCTGATAAAGCATCAGCAATAATCTCATCTCGGGTCTGCGTAAAATTTATTGAATTTGATGTGGCCATTATTACCTCTTAAAACCTTAAAGATCTAAATCTATTCCGCCAATCCGAGTAGGGGAGTTGCTACTATCATCATCCCACCTTAACTGTGGGTCTGACCACCTAATTCCTGCAGTATCCCATTTATTTAATGGGGGAAAGGTAAGATATGTTACATTACGTTCTCTAGCATTAGAGACAGGTAATCCATCCGGCACTACTTTCCTAGGGTTTTCATTCTGATGTTTTGGATACCAGCAACCTTTATCTATACAAGCCATAAAACCATCCCAGGTCATCCGGACTTGCTCTCTTTTTTTCTTCTTCCCACAAACATCACAAAAAACATTGTGAGATCCTGGTTTATAATAATTACTGGGCATTATTGATCACCAAACCCAATAAGTTCTACATCACTGACATCTTGTTGAGCACCTGTAGTAGTAACAATAGCATTAACAATTACATATGTTGTAGCTCTGCTGGCTATGACTATTACTGCAGCACCAGCTTGTAGACAACTTCCAACAACTGTAAATGCAGCTGAAGAAAATGCTGTAGTAAATGTAATAGTATAATTACCCGTACTATTTCTGACTACAGAAGCAACATTATAGGATGTACCTATAGCCCCGGTAGCACCTGCGAAATTCACATGAAATTTACAAGCACTTGGATGTCTACTTTGTACTCCTGGGGTCACTAATAAGCTTGTAGAGGTTCCCGTTTCTTGATCCGAGGCGGCAGCTAATGAAGTGCCTGTAATAGCTCCGTTTAAAACTGCTGTAGTGATAGTTGGAGTAGTAAGAGTTTTATTCGTCAGAGTATCAGTAGTGGCTTTTCCTACTAATGTGTCTGTCGAGGTAGGAAGAGTCAAAGTCCCTGTATTACTAATTGTAGAAATTATAGGACTAGTCAAGGTTTTATTTGTAAAAGTTTCAGATCCTGCAAGAGTACTTAAAGTACCAGTAGTAGGTAGAGTTACGTTAGTACTTGCAGTAGTAGTCAATGTAAGACTATTAGCACCAGAAGTAATAAAAGCTCCAGCAGTAGTTACTACCCCTGCTAAAGTTACAGCCCCACTAGTAGCAATCGTATCGCCGTCTAAAATTAAACCAGCTGTAGTAAGAGTCCCAGTCAGAGTTAAATTTGTATACGTAATAGAACCACCAAATGAGACTGTCCCATTGATTTGTGTAGTCCCTGTAGAATTTCCGATAGTCAGAGTAGAACCACTAGAAGTAGCTAAATTGCAGACTGTTGTAAAACTATTTAATGTCAGTGCCCCAGATCCAGTCGTGATAGTATTACCATCGAATAGTAGGTTGTCTACACCTACTTGAGTAGTAGATAGCTTTAGTGGTGCTGCATTCCCTAGACCATCATAAATAGCTGTCAAAGTTGACGGGAGGCCCCCATTAGAATTATTAGTCCATAATAAATCCCCATAGGTCTGAGCTATAAAACCATTACTTGTACTTGCTAAACTAGCCATATTGTATGCCTATTTGGTTTAATTAGAATTACTTAGATTAATAAGCGCCAACTGTAAGAACAAGAGTAATATTGTCTCCAGATTCTAATCCTGTAGTAGTTAAAAGAATATCCCCTGTAATACCAGAACCACCTTTGTTTAGTAGTCCACCCATTTTACGAAAGTTTCCTTTCGCTGTATGACCTGCTGGAATATCAAAAGCTTGTACATCCGTGGTTGCATCAAATAATAATTTAATTCTAGCTGTCGTAGCAGCATTAGAAGATGCATATATTTCTAAAATTCTGGATGTAAGGGGGTCAGTAAATGCTGGATTAATTGCTGCAATCTGTGTAGCTACTACTGAAGAATCATATACTACAAGAGCTGTTTCTTCTGAACCATCTGAAGCAAGTGTCAAGTAATATGTTGCTTCTCTACCATTATAACTTATAATTGCACTACTGATTGTATTTGCCATGTTTTATTTCCTCATTAGATGCGAAGTTTCGCACATTATCTATTATTAAAAGGTTTTTAATTTTAAAATTATTACTGCAGTTGCTCTATTAGATATATTTATTAAATCTAATAGTATATCTCCTGTTTTACCTACTCCTCCTATATTAGGCAATCCGTTTTCTCCAACTATAGGTCTAAAATCTCTTTGCTGTACACCTTGAGGTAAAGTCAAGGCTAATACATCAGTTGTAGCATCCCACCATAGTCTTGCTGATGTTGGTTTATTTACACCATCTGATTCTATTGAATAATCTATTTGAAGTATAGAGCAATTATATGAATCTGATCTTTCTGCTAATCCTGCTACTTCAGAAGAGTCATAAAGTACATATTTAATTAAATCATGACCATCAGATATGTACGTAAAATAAACCATATATTCTGTCTTACTACTTTGTAGCATAGTTTTAGTTACAATATAAGTCATATTCAGATTAACCTACATAGAATAAGTTATTACTATACTATAAAAAATTAATGGGGAGATTTTATATCTCTCCCCTAGATATTAACTATTATGCTCCGTAAGATCCTGCACTAAGCTGTGCTGAAATCTTTGTACCTGAATCCAACACTAACACTAAATAATCTGTTGCTTTGTTAGTGTCTGTCAGACTTAATACGCATCCGCCTGTAGCACTTGACATAGCTGTAATCTGTGTAGTCACAGCGGTAGCATTAGCTAGGCTTAAACCACCAGAAGCTACAGAAAACCCAGTCGAAGCTGCTGCCCCTAATGTTAGACCGTCTGCTGCAGATGATTTATATACTCTAAAAGGGTATATACGAGCTAAGTTAGTTCCAGCACCATCTTTTAACTGAACTGTAACAGTAGATACATTAGATGCGCCTGCTGCGGCAGTAATAGTACAAGAAGCGGGATCAATCTGAGCTACAGGAGTTGCACCCGTAGATAGTTTGATAATCTTCGCTGCAGTATTATTACCATCTTGTAATACGAATTTACTAGTAGCTGCTCCTGGATCTGGGATACTAATGACAGAAGATTGTCCCATTGCAGAATTACTGATAGTAGTATTATATGCACCACCAGCATCAACAGCAGCAACAATCATTTTACCATTAGCTGCCGTAGTAGGAAATACATCGACTGTACCAGCTGTGCCAGAGGCACCAGCATCTACGTTTGTTGCATTTACAGTAGGAGCTGTAAGGGTTGTAATTGTCGCAGATGTAATAGTCGCAATACCTTTACTAGCATCTAAAACTACAGCTTTACTAGCTGCAGCTGTACCAGCAGTAACTGCATCTAATACACCGATCTCGGCTTCACTAATAGTCGTTGTACCGACTACGACTGATGTCTGAGATGTGACTGTACCAGCGGAAGAAACGACAGATGTTCCGTTGACGGAAAAACCAGCAACTGAATCTACTGCGCCTGAAAAATGAGTTGTACTCATGAATTTATACCTTTATTAAAGCCTAGTCTCAAATCCTTATGAGTCCTTTTGTGTCTAGACTAAATTATGACTCAGATGGGGAAGTACGCCTCCGGACCCACTACCAACTAAGATTGAATTTTTATGCTTCCATCAGGTCGCAGGAAATACCAGCTAGTGATACTTCATGCGACCCGAAGGTCGCTTTGCTAAGGCTATTAAGCCGTCGCTTAGAGCTTATAAAGAGATGTAAACACCTTTATGATCACCCCAACCGGCACAAATACGCATGTCGACTGAAACTTGTGAGTTCTTTGTCAAGAATACGTTGTCTGTATCAACTTCTGCTTCTTGGCGGATCTTAAAGATCAAACCATCAGGAGCATTAGTCGTTACCTGCCATTGAGTTGTACTCGTCAGATACTGATTAACCACAATGCCTTTGACAAGATTAGTGTCATTAACAAAGTTGGCATCATTATCCGCTGTGGAGACACGTCTATCAGACATTAGGATGCGATGAGCATCTGCTTTCTGAGTAGGACTGATGATTAATTTATCAATCATAAGACCAATACGTAAACCACGGTTATCTTTTGCATTCATAATCTGAACATTGATAGCTTCTAATGCAGCTTCAGATAAATCTGTGCCACCACTAAGAATGTTAGACTGATTGCCCGCACGCGTAGGATGTGAGGCTGATGCTAAAATAACACCATCACCGCCAGTCATCGTATAGCCAGATGTGCCCGCAAAATTCAAGATATTAGCAGCAACGATTTCTTTCGTAATCCTGCAGCCTCTCTTGAGCATCTCGGTAAATCTTTTGGCATCACGGAAAGCATGACCATCCTGACGTGCTTCTTTTGTAATTTCAAAACCTAAAGCGTATGCAAGATTTGTAAAGATAGGCTTAAATGCTTCTTGGGCCGTATCTAATGTCAATGCACTACCTTGATTTTTCCTTTGTGCTGCACCCATAGGAGTGAGCGTACCTAAGATATCATAAGCTTGATTACTCGCTTCCACTTTCATCATCTGAGAATAAATCTCAGGAAGATCATTGTGTTCGCCAAACCATTTCTTGACGAGTCCGGGTAATAAATCTGATTCGAAGGAACTTGTATTAATTATAGACATAGTTATGTTCCTCTATTAAGATTGTGAGTCAGTTGCTTTGATAGCACTGGACAAGATCGTTACTTCTAATACCGCACCGCCAGAAGCAGCAGCAGCGTTTACAGAATCACGAGCTACACCAATGATTTTCAAATCAGCAGCTGAAGCAGTTGTTGTACTAGAATCTAACATGACACCAGATAAACCAGTGACTGTAGAACCAGCTGCAACTACAAAGTTAGCATTCGCCATAGCACCTACTAGAGCTGCTGTGACTGCACCACCTACTGCATCTTCCTGTACCTGATAGACTGCATCAGGATCATCACAAACTAAAACATAACGAGCCTTACTTGCTGCTTTATAATTCGCAGAAAGCAAATTCGCTGCATCGGGTTCAAAACCGACGATAACTCCAAGTATAATTTCACCTGTAGCAGCCGCTGCAACGCAGGGGACTTCGTTCAGGGCATCCATTGTACCTGTAGTAGAAATTAATCTGACAGGGTCTCCAACAAACAAAGCTGTTCCGTACGTCGCAGGAACAAAGTAAGGACGTATTGAAGCTGTTTTGCCGGTTACTGTACGGACTAACTGTAAACCATTACCAGTTGCCATAATAAAACCTCATTATTTAATTTTATTTATGTACAACTATTATTTATATAGATTAAACTACTTTATTTATAGCTGTACGACTAAGTATCTTTTCGTATATAGCCAATTCGGGAGTCATCTGGGATTTCAGATTTATAAATCTGAGCTTCTTGTTCACGAGCTTTGTCATCTTCTATTTCTCTTAGAATTTGAGCATTCTCTTCATCTGTTTCCATCCAGACAGCTTTAGAAGACGCCTTACGGCCAACTTCTACTTCAGCACATCCGAAAGCGGAGACAGCTTCTGATAAAGAACCTTCACCCTTATGTATTCCTGCTTGAGCAATTTCATACCCCATAGATCGATACCTCTCTATATTCCCAGGAGTACAATTAACTAGTCTGTACTTTTTACCAGGCTTACGGAGTGATTCATCCATGGCTAGGATATCTCTATCCTTCATATTCGCTAATCTAGCGGCTTTCTTTGCTGCTTTATCTTCGGCAGTAAGCTCTTTCTTAGAGCTAATTTTGTTTAATTCTTGAGACGTGCTTGATTTATTATCGATAGTACTCAATGTATTATCCTCTATGGATTGGTTAGTATCTTGGGATAAAGGGACAGTTGTTTCCATATTGGAAACCGTAGACACTTTACCTTTAGCTGCTTTAGCTTGTAACTCATCTAGTTGTTTTTTGTTCATATTAACCTCTTTGGTTAGTTTCTATCTACATTACTTACTTAATTGATCCTTAAGTTTCTTATAATCAGCCTCAGAAAACTTAGGGTCTGCCATCTGAATTTGTTTTAATCTTATTCGATCATCAAATGTCAGATTTGTTTCTTGTCTTGCTCCAGCAGATTTAGTCGGAGTCTCTACTAAAGCTACTTTAGCTTCTTTACTCTTAGTAATTCCATCTTTCTCGAATCGGTCTTTGAAGTTATTCTTGACCATTTTTTCAGTCTCTTGTAGCATCTGCTCTTCAGTGATATTCAGTCCTTTTTTCTGAGCAACATCCCTGACATAATTATATGTATGTTCTACAGCTGAGACTAAGTCTGTGTTATTAGGATCTGGATTAAACCAACTACGATTACGATTAGCGAAGTCTAATTGAGCCTGAGTGTACTGAGGTTGGGCCGGTTGTTGAGTAGGCTGTGTAGTTTTTAATCTCTCAGCTTCTCTTTCTACAGATTCAAACGCCTGGACATCACCAGCTTCAATAGCTTCCCGTTTACGAGCTGTCAAGTCTGACATAGCTCTTTCATATGCTACTGTCTCTACTTTCTTATTATGCTCTAGAAGGAAACTCATTCCTTTCTTTAATTCTTGGAGTTCAGACTCAACTTCTACTACTTTTTTAGTAGCTTCTCGTTTTGCCTTAATAATCTGACCGACACGGATGAATTCTTTTGCTGATACAAAATTCTCGCCCTTATGGTCTGGTTTCCACCCCATTTCTATTGCTTCTAATTCTTCAGGTGTTCTATCTTCGACTACATTTGTAGTATCTTCGACTACATTTGTAGTATCTTCGACTACATCTTCTGTCTTGATGTCTTCCTTAGGTAGTGCTTTCTCTGCTTCTTCCTTGACTTCCTGAATAAACTTCATTTCGTTTGGATCTAACCCTTCAAACTCTTTATTTAAGTCTGTCATATAAACCTCTATTAAACCACTATGGTTATGCTTCTAGTATTACTGCTAATATACCTGTGTCTGCTATTACTCTACGTTCCAATCCATCTTCATATTTTCCTAGACTCTTACCACTATATCGGGAAATAACTACTTTATCTCCGACTTTGGGTTTTTCATCTTCAGGATAATCTTCAAAAGCTGTTGAACCAACTTGCTCTATTATTGCTTCTTCTCTTGCCATTGCTTCTCTTGATTCAGCAGTAGCTAAGATTAGACCTCCTTCTGATTTAATTTCTCCTGTGTCCATCTTTAAAAGGACATTCTCAACCATTACTTTATGTCTTACGCTCATTTAGTCACCTCTGTCTTAGGTAATTCAAGCCTTTCCTCTAAAAACTCATTTATATCTAACAATCTATCAAAAGTCTGTACTTGTCCCCTGAATTGAGCTACCATACACATATCTATATCTTTTAGTGATGGCTCATTAATCATTTGTTCTGTAACCATCAAATAAGAGGCTTGTCTATGCTCTCTTATTAATTCCATCAATGCTTTAGTTACAGGGCTATCTATCCAATCTTCATAATCTAGTCTTTTAATCTTCTGTATTTCCAGACTCACTTGGCATCTCCTCTACTGGTGCTTCAACCATTGCTTCAGCCATACTTTCTGTAGGCATTTCTGCTGATTCAGTTACTTTATTCTGGTCATCTAGTGTATTTAGATTAGGTGATGCTGCTGTCTCAGACTTATATAAGTCTTTTTCATGCTGCATCTTAGCCAATCCTAATTGAGCACTTATTTTAGAATTAATGGCATCTAATTGAATCTGATTGTCCTTTAGTTTTGTAGTCATCGGAAGAGCTTCCGCTTGAGCTAACGCTAACATAGCTTGGGCTTGCTTCAATGCAATCTCAGCTTCTGCTTTATGAGCTTCTATAAGTTGTTTCTTTTCTTCTATCTCTAATCTATGACCTTCTATATTTAGTTTTTGTCCTGCTTCTTCCATGTCTGCTTGAAGCTTAAGCATGTCTGGATTTGGGGGGACAGCAGCATTAGGATCTGCTAAAATCTGTTCTATATTACTAATATTTGTCTGTGCTAAAATAAATCTAGTCGCCTTGACTGGATCAATTCCAGGCATGCCCATGATTGACTGTACGAAGGCCGCATTAGCTAATCTTTCTTGATCTGAAGCTAAGTTAGGATCTGCTACAGGAAGAATATGTACTCTTTTTGCATCAAAATCATTTTTACTGACTCTGACTGCCCCATCTATATATTCTGCGTATTGATTGTCTTCAAGATAAAGCTTGTTAAGATCAAACAACTGTCTGAATTCCACAGACATACTTCTATAGACTCGTTTTTGAATAGCATCAAATGTAGCTCTACCTTGTTGCATAAGAGCTAATGTCGCGCCCGTCTTAGCATTCTGACTACTTTGTGTTCCATTGTTAATTTCTGTAGATGCTGACAAATCTCTTGAGTGAGCTATCAATAATCCTAATAACTGAAATAGTACAGAACTGGGTTCCCCATATTGTAATGGAACAATACCATCCTTAAGCGAGGCGCCTGGTAGAGCTTTAACAAATTTAAATTCCCCTGTCTCATGGTATGAATTAGTAGATGGGATTACTTTCAATCTTGCATCCATATAGCCACCTTTCATATTGGCTAACTGCCCAGCATCTATAAGTTGATTCAAAACGGAATTAATTGCCTGCGTCATATGAAGCAACAATATTCCAAATCCAACAGACTGAAATTTTCCATTTGGATTAGTCAAGAAGTGGTAATCTACATATATATTTATAGGATAAATACATATTACATCACCATCTTCTTCCATTATACTTTCTTCATGAAATCTAGGAGCTATTCTGAATACTTGCCCACTAGTCTTGAGACAAGTAACAATGTAAGGTTCTCCAATGCCATCTTCATCTAAATCTAATTCTACTTGCTGCTCTATAAACTCAATTTCTTTATTTAAATTGTCTACTTTGTGTAGTTCGTAAAGATCATCACATGCTTTTTCTAAGAATACTGATTTCTTATCAACTTTTTTGTATTTCCTTGCCATCACGTCATTCAGCCGTAAAGGAATGATTTCAGTAATCCTTGGAGCATCACGTAAAGATGTTATATCAGCATTAACAATCAACTTTTTATAGTCACATAGCTTACTTACAATCTTACTCTTGATAGGATCATAGTATTCTTTCTTACAGATAAAACCAATCATACTTAATAAAAATAAAAGCCTGTCCTGCTCTAGTTCCCAGTCTTGGTACTGAAACAATAATTGGTAATTCATAAAGTCAGAGACTCTTTTACCTTGTCTGGCTTTTTCGCCATCTTTATCAGGTCCAAGTGTAGCCGCTTTGACTAACTTACTGTCTTTAAAAATAGCTGGGTATGTCCTAGAACTAAATTCATAGCAAGCTTTAGTAATAATAGGCAATTTAACATTAGATGAATTAGCTAATGGGACTGATTTCTTAGCTGATTTTAAAGATGTCAATTCTTCAATGATTTTTACATCATTCAGCCAATCTTGCATAGAAGTCAGATCTTCTTGATAACCTTCGAGAACCTTTAATCCAATCTCATGTAATTTTTCGTCTTCTAGCTCATGGGCTATATTGACATGATTACTATATTTCTTTAGTAACTCTATACTCATTTAATTAGTTCCCAGTCAGATTCTACTATTTGCCCGTATATATAGGGATGTATTCTTACTACTAGTTTATTATCGTCTTTTGGATCTTTTACTATTATTCCTATAGTTCCTTTTGTCCCATTACTTTTTGATACGACTATATCGCCTAATTTTAACTTCATTTACCAACCCAAGGCCAATTTACGGACTTTATATCCTTGAGACTCATTACATTGTTTATGGGCCAGCCTCATATTATCCATTATATTTAGTCCCCCTAGTGCTCTGGGTAGTAAATGATCAAGTTGGATTTTTTCTCCTTCTAATGAGCATTTACAAAAACCACACAAAATACCATCACGTTTAATTAAGAAATCTATTATAATTTCTCTGTATACACTAGTAGATTTTTGTGATGTAGAAGACCCATGTGGTTTCTTAGTTTTCTTTCTGTATTCTTTTACCCGTTTCCTGTTACACATAGAGCATAGTGTGTCAATACCGCCTCTAAGTGCTTTATTTTTCACAAAGCAGGAAACTTCTTTAGATTCCTTACAATCTCTACAAGTTCTATTCATGGATACTAATACCCAGTCAATTCATTTCTTCCTGAGTCTCTATCATCGTGCCCTTTTGGACGTCGCTCATTATATTCTTCTTCTTCGAACTGGACGAAAGATACAGCCGCTCTTTCAAACACACATATAGCGTACATCATAGCATCTATAATATGGTCATCTTGTCCTCTAGCTATACTATTTGGATCATTTGGATCATATCTATAAGTACGAATTTCATTTATAAGCTGTGTACAATTATCCATTATGCGTAACGCACCAGATTCAAACATAGCTCTTATTCTCATTCTGATAGCATCTGGATCACCTTTAGCTTCTATCAGATGGAGTCCTTGAGACTCAAAATAAGATTGGACTGATTCTCCGGTATCTCGTGGCTTGACTGCTTCATGAGGATCTATTCCTCCGGTAATCCATTCTCCACGTGTCTTAAATGCTTCTGCATGTATTAAGTACATAATATGTCTAGATGTTTTATATTCATCATAGACATATAAAATTCCAGTATTAGTGTCTTGTGCTATCCAGCATCCTGCAAAGTTAGCTGCTCCAGGATCCATACCGTAAACTTTTTTCCAGTACGCTGGTATTGATTGCCTTGAACAAATAACTTCTTGTTCATTTATTGGGTATACTCTACCACTACCCATTGCTGCTAAGCCAGTAGTTCGGGCTTCTATGTTGTTTGGATCCGTCAATTTCCATTGAGCTAAGGCGCTATTTTTCCACTCATCTGTCAGATGGGGAGAATCTTTCCAGGTAATCTTTTGTGTGTATTTAGAAGGATCATCTGGGTGTGTCCCGCCTGCAGGGAACTGACCATTTGGAACAAAACTTAAATAAGTAGTAGTATAGCCAGCAGTCGGAGTAAATGTTGCTAGAAATAGCCCCATTTCTCCCCCGTCCTTAGGACGTAATCGCCCTATACATTCTGCAAATATTTTTTCATCATCTGGCTCTTCATCGAAGCTAATCCATTGACGAGTAGGACCTTGAAATTCTTTCCAACCTTGTGCATAAGTCTTAAATTCACACTTAGACCAACCATCAAATATACCGTTGGTGTAATGTCTAATTCTGAACTGACCAATACAATTAGCTGTTCCTGCCATTGCCCAAGTCTGGATTTGTCCACTATCATCTGTCAAATCTTCCCTGGCTAGCATACCAGTTCCAATATCATCTTGTCCTATACCCCCAAACAAAATTTCTTGTATACCATCTCTAAGAGCTTTTGTTTCCCGAGCACAGATCCAACCATCTATAGGGCCTTTGAACTTATAGCCTTCCCACCAAGATGGATATTTGCCAGTCAAATGAATCATGGATTCATAAGCATTCCAGACAGACTTTCCAGAACCATTTCCACCAACTAATGCACGAATTTTATGTTTCTTACCAGCCTTCATTAATTCCATCTGACAAGGGTATTGATCCCTTGAATTTCGGCCTGTGTCAGTAAAATAAGTCAGTGCTTTATTATATTTATATTTCTTTTCTAGGGCCTGGACTGCTTTAGCTAATTCAAGTAATTGTTCATCGCTCAGATTACTTAAATTACTCATTTGTCTTCCCCTGTCTTGTCCTCTATGGACTTAATGTCTACTGGAATCATTTCTGAGCTGACGTCTATAGGAAGCATCTTTAACTTGTCAGTCACAAATTCTAAAAGATCTTCTCTTGATTTGCTGTCTAGAAGATTTACATTACCTATATTAATCTGATTGTTTGAGACTAGTTGTTTCTGAAAACCTAATTCTTCTCCAGCTAGAGCTGCGAAGTATTTATATCCTTTGTCTTTACCTTCGAGCCAGCATGTTCTAGCACTTTCTGCTAGGTAAGCCTTTCTGGCAGTCTTTCCTTCCTTCCAAGCTTCTGCAAACTCGGGCCATCTTTTAATCCAATCAGCCAGAGCGTCTTCTGATATTTTAAATTTACGGGCTACTTCACAATTAGTCAGGCCTTTAGCCATGTACTCGACTGCTTTTTCACAAAGACTTGGGTGGTATAAGGTTCTTTTAGACATATCAGTCTCTTTTGAGGAGGAAGTCATATAATTTATCTAATTTAGACTTAATCTCTTGAATATCTTCTCTGATTGGTTCTACTTTATCTGCTAGTGCTTGTCTTAGCTCTTCTTTTGTGACAAAATGAACTGCCTGCTCTGAGACGGCTCGCTCTAGTTTCTTTATTCTTGAAACATGTTCTCGGACAATAAATCCTATAGTACCCATAATTACAGGTATGCCTATATAGGCTACTTTTAAGATAAGATCTAATTCCATTAGATTAGCCTTTTTTCAATAAAGGTCTTGATTACTTGAGCTATATTAAACATTCTAGCTACTTCAACAACACCACCTTTGACTATATACCCACCTAGACCTATTTTTATAAGTTCTAAGACCTGGGCCATCATTGGTGTCAGGGGCTGATTAAAATGAGGTGGGACGTATCCAAAGTAACTACATATGAGTATAGCTACACAGACGGACATCAATACAGCTCTCCAGTTCCGTTCTAGAAGACTTCCATTAGTCAAGATAGCATTCATAGCATTAGAAAGAGCTACGACTGATTTAGAATCATTATCATCTATAGATTTAAGGACTTCTAACGAGTCTTGAACAGTCTTAGCCTGCTCCCCTTTAAAATTAAAGAGTCCAGAGATTGTTGTGCCAATTAGGCCTATTATACTAGACAAGATGACGGGCATTAGATTCCTGTATAACTATGAAAAGGGCTTATGACACAGACCCATTGGATGTAATTATTTAATTTATTTTCTTTGACGTACTTAAGCTTATGCCCTAGTCTGAGTCTGAAGCAGTACTTAGGCATCATATTGTACTTATAGATCCAGTAATATTCAAAGTACCTTCTACCGTCTATCAGAGCCTCTGCATGATAAAATCCTGGAGAGGTGGTATCGCCTATACGCTCTGAAGAGATTGTCTCTTCTAGAGCTTCTATGGAGGTCTGAGGACATGTTCCTAAGACTGTATAACCAAAATAGTTCAGTGGGTTCCTAAGAGCTAGCCATACGAACTGATTCCATATTCCAGAATCTCGTACACTGTCGTACACACTAGTATCTCTTCCAATGTACATGTCTGCATTGTCAAAATATCGTAGGACCTTCGGGAGTTGTCTAGATCCGCGGTTAACTGTCAAGACTGGTAAAAGTACAATTACGCCTAGAAGCTGTAAAGGAAAGATTATTATAAATAAAACGAACAGATGTTTTATCAGCCGGCAAGTAAATAATAACATGTCTTTTCCTGTCTGGTAGCGGGAGGCCGAGTTGAACGACCAACTCCGGGGTATGAACCCGGCATAATACCATTTTACTATCCCGCAATAAGGCTTATATGATTTTGGAGCGGGGCTTCTTGATCCTCTGAGAGGAGAAGGCTTAGGACAGTCAGAGGTCTAGTGCCTTTTATCCGACTCCGATCTTTTTATAGGATCTTTTACCTAGGTTCAAACCCACCCGCCAAAATTATACAATCTTTTTTACTATTCTTAAATTTTTATAAATATACTGTCTTGTTTCTATTAGTTCTTTTGCCTGTTTTTGGGTCTTTAAGAGCCAGACCATAGAGACATAGGAAGGTAAACCATGTAATAGCCCGGGGTATTCTCCTTGAACTATGATCTTCTTTTTACTGCTATTCTTTATAATTTTACTATTCATTACTGACGGACTGGATTATCAGATCCACGGACTCTTCCACGAGGTGCTCCGTCGACTGGGATTATTAGTGTGTTCCGGGATTTATCCTTGACAAGACAAGCTGCACACATAAATAAGGGGTTAGATTCTCTGTCTGTAATGACTTCTCGGTCTTGTTGACAGGTTATACATTTAAAGAGCTTTATCGTCGCCATCTTCTTCTCCATTTAAATATTGTTCTGAGACTTCTCTTAATCTAAAACCACCGCCTATAAAACTCTGATGCTTTTCTACTACATCTACTAGAGCGTCAAGGAATTCTATTTCTATCTGATCGCGGAGTTCTTCTGGACATTCTAAGATAAGGTTACTAGTGATCTCGTAGTACTTAATATTTGTCATATACTTATAGACTTCTTATATTTATCAAGGGGTTACCTAGAGAGCTTTTATACTTGATTCTATAGAGAACGGGGATAGTACCAGTAACCAGACACACTCTTCTAAACTCCCCCCCCCAGGCCTTCTAAATCTAGATAACTTCCTAGGATAACTAAGAGATTAATTCTTATAGTCTTTCTTTGTCTGTTCTTCAGGAGTGATTATTCTGACGGTAACCTTATAGAGCTCTTGTTGATAACATGCTAAAGATAATAAGCTAAAGATAATAAGCTGAAGATAATAAGCTGAGATAAACAATCAGACTATCTTAAACATAATAAGACCTAGACTTAAGGCCTGCTATAACAGCCAAAGACACGGCTAGATTCAACGATCTCTCCAATCTAAGGAAGAGGCTAGGCTAGACTTCTTTCTGACTCTGAGCTTCTTATTTTCAGGCATAGCTGTCCTAGAGCAATATCGGTGATATACCCATAAGCTTCTTATAAGTCAAGCTCTGAGCAGACCACTTCATCCTTCTTGCAATAAGCCTAATCATTAGACCTAGTCCCGTCTTATCTATTCTTTATCAGGTACCCGTCAGTTCTAGTGGGTGAGTCTAGGTGGTTGTTTAGATAGAATCATCTATCCGCGATTGACTTCGCTTACGTCCTGTTCTTAAAGCCTCTTAGAATCATTCCATCTTAGCCGCTAAGCTAGTCTAAGTGCTTCCGATATAAACCTGATTAGTCTTCCAGATCAAAAGATCTGAGTCCTTGATATCCTGCCTCTAGGTTAACGCAGGGAATAAATAAAACATTATCTTCATGTCTGAAGAAATAAAAAAGAGCCTACTAGATACCCTTGATAGACTCTTCGTTAGTCTTTCTTCTCTTCTTCTTAAAACTATGTTAGTCTTTCCTAACTGCCACTGCTGTTCGAGATGTTTTTATTCTTCTCAATGGTCCGCGGTTACCGGTGAGGACTTTGTCCTGCTTACTATCTCTTTATAGCTTATATACTCTATCTTGTCAAGTCCTAAAGTCACTTAATATACTTAATTATATAATTAGACTAGAAATATATATATTTTCATGTATACTCTTGACATACTAATATATTCATTTATACTAAGTATAAGAAGTAATTAAAGGGGGATTTATGAATAAGTACAGATTGACAGAAGAACATAAGGCTCAAATTCCTCAAATTGTTGATAAATGGATTAAAAATGCATTGTCAACGAAGCCAATGGATCAAGAAGAAAAAAATATGTGTACAAAAGCAGTAAATCAAATGTATGAAATAGCAGGGCTTAAACAACCAAAACATATTATATTTGTTTCTAGTCCATTTATCTTAGGATTTGCTGGAGAGGTGTCATCAGCAATAGATTTAGAAATAGATTCAGCGATATTTTCAGCAACAGTTTCAAAAACAGTTTCAGAAACAGATTCAGCAATAGATTTAGAAATAGATTCAGCAACAATTTCAGAAACAAGATTAGCAACAGATTCAGCAATATATTCAGCAATACATTCAGCAGCAGTTTCAAAAACAGTTTCAGAAACAAGAGCAGGAATAGATTTAGCAATGTATTCAGCAACAGATTCAGCAACAAGATTAGCAACAAGATCAGCAATATATTCAGCAATATATTCAGCAACAGATTCAGCAACAGATTCAGCAACAAGATTAGCAACAAGATCAGCAATATATTCAGC
>CAYGIF010000003.1:0-45675 GCA_964349865.1 uncultured Gallionella sp.
CACCACCGACCCCAGCAGCAATGCCTGCAAGCCGCCCTGCCCCTGCCTGCCCATCGTAATCTGATCCACGCCCTGCTCATTGGCATATTGCACGATCGCTTCCGCCGGCGTGCCGACGCTGATGTGGTACTGGTAGGGCAAGGCGGCGGCATCCAGCGCGGCGCGCGCCGACTGCAATGCCGCCATGCCCTGTTCGCGGTAATAATCGTCGATGGTTTTCTGGTTGATGAACAGCTTGACATTGCCGGTCGCCACATTCCACTGCACGTTCAGCAACAGCAGTTGCGGGCGCTCCTTCAGCGCGGCGATATTCTTGATCACATGGTCAACCGCACGCTGCGCATTGGCCGAACCATCCACCGGAATCAATATCTTCATCATTTCCCCCTTTACGATTTGTTGTGCGAGTTGGGCGATTTATCGCCCACCCCTGCCAGTACCGTCTCATCCACCAGATCAACCACTGGCGCAGAAACTGCCTTGCGCAGCGCCAGCCATTTGCCGAGCGCCACCACCAGCAACGCGCACGCTACCGGAACCAGCCAGTGCAGATAGTGCCGCGCTTCGACCATCGTTGCGAACAGCGCCTCGCTGACCAGCATCTCGCCCGCCACATAGCCGAGCAGCGCGCCGCCCGCATAAATGATGAGCGGAAAGCGATCGATCAGTTTCAGCACCATCTGGCTGCTCCACGCGATCATCGGGATGCTGATCAGCAGGCCGAACACCAGCAGCGACACATTACCCTTGGCCGCCGCAGCCACGCCCAGCACGTTATCCAGGCTCATCACAAAGTCGGCGACGATGATCGTCTTGATCGCGCCGAACAGGCGCGTATCCGCCTTGATGTTGGCCGCATCGTGTTCCTCTTCCGGCAGAATCAATTTGACGCCGACCCACAGCAGCAGCAGCGCGCCGACCAGTTTCAGATAGGGCAACGACAACAGGGTCACCGCAAAGAAGGTCAGCACGATGCGCAAGCCGATCGCGCCGCCGACACCGTACAGGATGCCCTTCCGGCGCTGGTGCGGCGGCAGGTTGCGGCACGCCAGCGCAATCACCACCGCGTTGTCGCCGCTCAACAGCAGGTCGATCATGATGATCTTGAGCACATCCGCCCAGAACTGGGGGGTAGAAAACATTTCCAGCATTGCCCGGCCTTTCAGTATCGGAATCTTTTGCGGCACGCGCCGCGACTGGCGCGCGGACGCAATCTTACCGAATTATCCGCAGCGGCGCGGAAAGATTTGCCATGATGTCGCGCAAGCGGAGTTCACCCAAAGCGGCGTGATCGCATCCGGAATTGCGTTACGGCAAGGCAAATGTTAATTTACCCAAAATAACTTGAAAGCATTTCATGTCCGTCCAATTACCCTACCGGCTAGGCAAATACGATCTGACCCGGCAGATCGGCGAGGGAGCAACGGGCAAAGTCTACTACGCGCTGGACACCTTTTCCGGCCGGGAAGTCGCGGTGAAACTGATCGACCGGGATGCCCTCGCCGATGCCGAATTCAACGAAGAGCGCCGCAAGCAATTCCTCAACGAAGCCTCGCTCGCAGGCCGGCTGGCGCACCCGCATATCGTCGCAATCCTGGAGGCCTCCGTCACGGAAGATGCCGGGTACGTCGTGATGGAATACGTGCCGGAAGGCAACCTCGCGCGCTACACCTATCCGGACGCGCTGCTGCCGGTCGGAAACGTGCTCCAGATCATCTTCAAATGCTGCGGCGCCCTCGACTATGCGTTTCGCCACGGCGTCATCCACCGGGACATCAAGCCCGCCAACATCATGGTCGTGTCCGGCACCAACGTAAAAATCGCGGACTTCGGCGCAGCCGTGTTCTACCAGGCGCAGGTCACGCAGAAGCTGACCGTCGGCACCCCCTCCTACATGTCGCCGGAACAACTCGGCGGCCACCGCCTGACCCATCTCAGCGACATGTATTCGCTCGGGATCGTGGCCTACGAGCTTCTTACCGGCGTGCTGCCGTTCCAGTCACATGACATGCTCGAGCTATTCGATGCCATCACCAAAAAAGAGGCGGTGCCGCCGAGCACGCACCGGCCGGGGCTTCCCGCGAAGCTCGACAGGATGGTCATGCGCATGATCGCCAAGAATCCGGATGATCGCTATCCCAACTGGACAGACCTTGCGCTCGAGATTGCCGAAACAGGCCGCTTCAGCAAATTCCAGCAGGACCTCTCCGACAGCGACAAATTCAACATACTGCGCACCAGCGACACGCTGCGCGAATTTTCCGACCCGGAAATCTGGGAACTCGTCCAGGCAAGCGTGTGGGCCAAGTTCCCGGCCAGAACCGCCCTCCTGCGCGAAGACGAACCTGGCCAGAGCATGTACTTCCTGGCCTCCGGACAGATGAAGGTCACCAAGCACGGCCGCCTGCTCAACGTCATCAAGGCCGGCGAATACTTCGGGGAAATGGCCTACATCCGGCGCGGAACAGGGCGGCAGGCCACGCTGGAATCGCTCTCGGACGTGATCATCGCCGAATTCCCGTTTACTGCGCTGGAAAAACTCAGCCTCGGCTGCGAATCGCGTTTTACCAAGACCCTGCTGCTCTCCATGACAGAGCGGCTCATGCTGGCGGGTGACCGCATCGTGCGCATGCATGGTTGAACCACGACCCATTCAACCTAAAAACCGCAGTTAGTAATAAATATCACGTTTATTCATGGCGTTGCGCTATTTTTGTAGGTGCGAATAAATTCGCACCTACCACCCCGCCAACTGCGGTTCAATCGGCGCATGAAGCGCGAAGCTGCGCTATCCGGTGGTAGTGGCTATGCGCTTATGGAATTCTGCTGCCTCTTGTGGCGTTAAAGAGATTGACAACAGAACGTCCGTTCTCTACCATGCAAAGAACGTTCGTTCTGCACAGGTAATACCATGACTGATTTCGATACCCCCGCATCCGAGTCCCATCCCAGGGACGCCGAGTATCTGGCGAAGCTGCAAGACTACTACGCCGATTGGAAAAGCATCCCTTCCTACGCTTCGCTGTGCGAGGTATTCGGCATCGCCTCCAAGTCTTGGGTTAAAGCGATTCTGGACCGGCTTGGCAAGGCCGGCTTTATCGGGCGCACGCCGGATGGTGTATGGGTGCCAACGCGCCGGTTCTTCGCCCGCCCCTTCGCCGAAGCGTCCGTCCGGGCGGGGATGCCGGTGTCGGTGACAGCGACCCAGGGCGATTATTTCGTCATCGACGAGATGCTGATCGACACACCCTCACTGACCACGATGATTCCAGTCAAGGGTGATTCGATGATCGATGCGGGCATCCATGATGGCGACATTGCCGTGGTGGAAAAACGCAATCTGGCAAATGTCGGCGACATCGTGGTGGCGATAGTCGATAACGATTTCACGCTCAAAACACTGGGCAAGGAAGGCGGCAAGTTCATCCTGCGCCCGGCTAACTCGGCCTATCCGGTCATTCGTCCGCAAGGCTCGCTGGAAATCTTCGGCGTGCTGGTTGGATTGATACGCAAGTACCGGAAGTAAAGCCATGCGACAGACCGCACTCAATATTGGACAACGCGCCAGCTTTTCGGCTTTGCTATCGATGACGCACCCGAACAAGGAATTGTTTCAGCGACATCGCGCCTTGTTGCGCCGCGCCGTTCCGGCAGGCTTCCCTTCGCCTGCCGACGACTACGTTGAACATCGGCTGAGTCTCGACGAGCACTTGATCCAGCACAAGGAATCCACCTTCTTCATGCGTGTCGCGGGCGATTCGATGCGCGGCCTGGGCATCTTCGATGGAGACTTGCTGGTCGTGGATCGTTCCGTGCCGGCCACCAACGGCTGTGTGGTCATCGCAGTGGTGGATGGCGAATTCACGGTCAAGCAGTTGTTGCATACCCCAGCGGGCCAGGTATTGCGTGCGGCTCATCCGTCCTATCCCGACGTGGCGATCAAGCCGGAACAGGATTTCTCGATCTGGGGTGTGGTGCAATGGAGCGTGCATAAGGTATAAACCATGCAACGCGCCATCGCACTGGTGGACTGCAACAATTTCTACGTCTCGTGCGAGCGGCTGTTTCAGCCGAAGCTGGCAGGCAAGCCGGTGGTGGTCTTGTCCAACAATGACGGCTGCGTGGTGTCCCGCTCGCAGGAGGTCAAAGACCTCGGCATCAAGATGGGTGTGCCGTGGTTCCAGCTAAAGGAACACGCCAAACGCCACGGCATCACCGCATGCTCTTCCAACTACGCCCTGTACGCCGACCTGTCGAATCGGGTGATGTCGTTGTTGTCGCAGTTTTCACCGAGCCAGGAGGTGTATTCCATCGATGAAAGCTTCCTCGAACTGACGGGCATGGACATCGACCACAGCAACTATGGGCAGCAGATACGTCGAACCATCAGGCAATGCGTCGGGATTCCGGTATGTATCGGCATCGCATCCAGCAAGGCGCTGGCCAAGCTCGCCAACCATATCGCGAAAAAGCAGGCGCAGTTCGACGGGGTGTGCGACTTCAATGCGCTGGCTGAACCAGATTTGGACGGGCTGCTCGCACGCATCGAGACCGGTGAAATTTGGGGTGTAGGCCGGCGCAGCACGGCAAAGCTGCATGAGATGGGCATCGTCACGGTGCTGGACCTGAAGCGCGCAGCGTCCAAACAGATTCGTGATGAGTTCGGCGTGACCATGGAGCGCACCGTGGCGGAATTGAACGGCGTGGCTTGTTTGGAATTTGAAGAGGTCGCGTCAGCCAGGCAGCAGATAATCTGCTCGCGCTCGTTCGGCTCGCTGGTTTCCAATCTGCCCGACCTGGAACAGGCGGTTGTGGCCTATGTCACCCGCGCCGCCGAAAAGCTGCGCCGCCAGCATTCGATAGCGGGCGGCATTCAGGTGTATATCCGCACCAACCCCCACAAGGAAAAAGACCCCCAATACCAGCGCGGCGTATTGATGCCGATGCCTGATCCGACCGATGATACGCGCCTGCTGTGTCGCGCTGCCTTGAACGGCCTGCGGCAGGTATACCGCAGCGGCTATGCCTACCAGAAGGCGGGGGTAATGTTGGTCGAGATCACGCCGAGAGCATCACGGCCACGCATGTTATTCGATGATGTCGAGGCACGGCGGAAGTCGCACGCACTGATGGCAGCGCTCGACAGCATTAACCGGCGCATGGGCGCTGGGTCGATAAGGCTCTTGGGGGAAGGAACGAGAAAACGCTGGGCGATGAGGCGGGAGAATGTTTCAAGGCGATATACCACGGAGTGGGGAGAGTTGGCGGTAGCGAGTTGAATGTTTATCCCGCCTTACGCTCACCGCAATCGAGCCGCATCAAGACTTGAAGCACACCGTCACCCGCAACCCCCGGCCTTCGCTTGCCGGCTGCATCTGCAATGCCGCGTCATGCACTTCGGCAATCCGCTTGGCGATGGACAGCCCCAGGCCGCTGCCGCCGGCCTGCGTGCCCAGCGGGCGATAAAACCGCTCCAGCACCTTGTCGCGCTCCTGCTCCGGAATGCCCGGGCCGTTGTCGCTCACCGACAGGCAGACCTCCCCCGGTTCATGGGCGATGCTGACCTGCACCGACGTGCCGGGCGGGGTATGCCGCATCGAATTATCGAGCAGGTTGCGCAGCAGCACCCGCAGCAGTCCCGGATTGCCGCGCACTATAGCTTCGTCGCCCGCCAGCAATTCAAACTGCACGCCCTTTTCCAGCGCGGTCGGCGCGAGTGCGGCAATCGCCTCGGCGGCGATGCCCCTGAGTTGGCAAGGCTCCGCCACGCCGCGCTCCAGCGTATCGACCCGCGCCAGCGTCAGCAGTTGATCAATAAGGTGAGCGGCGCGGTCGCAGCCGAGAATCGCGTTGTCGAGCGCATGGAGGCGCTCCGCATCTCCGGTAGCGGCGCGCGCCACCTGTGCCTGCGCCTTGATCGCGGCCACCGGGGTGCGCAATTCATGCGCGGCGTCTGCGGTAAAGCGCCGCTCTTTCTGCATCGATGCGTCAATGCGCATGAACAGCCGGTTGAGCCGCTCGATCAGCGGCACCACTTCGCGCGGTGCGGACGACGCATCCAGTGCGGCAAGATTGTCCGGCTCGCGCTGCTCCACCTCGCGTGCCAGTTTGTCGAGCGGGCGCAAGCCGCGCATCACCGCAACCCACAGCAGCAGCGCCAGCAACGGCAAGGAAATCAGCAGCGGCCGCAGCAGGTTGCCGGCGATGCCGCGCGCCAGTTCGTCGCGCATATCGGTGCGTTCCGCCACTTGAATCAAATATTCGCCGTCTTCGTTCCAGGTGCTGAACACGCGCCAGCGTTGGCCGCCAAAAGTGCTGTCGCTGAAACCGCGCTCTTTGTTCGTCATGCGTCCTTGCGGAGCATTGGCGGAATGCAGGCGGAGTTGCCTCCCGTTTTCCCATACCTGGAATGCGACGCGGAGGGAATATTTATGCAGCAACGGCGCATGTTCGGTTTCGATCTCATCGATTTCGTGCGATACCTGGGCGATCAACAGCGAAGCGGCTTGCGCCAGGTGCGCATCCAGCACTTCGTCGAATTCCTCGCGCGCCTCGAAGTAGGTAAAGGTGGTCGCGCCGAGCCAGACCAGCGTGATCGCCGCCAATGCCAAGACCAGCAGCCGTTGTTTGAGCGAAGCGCTGCGCGACATGTCAGGCCGCCCTGTCGCGCGGCATCAGATAACCGACGCCGCGTATGGTTTCGATCAGTTCCGGGGAAAGCTTGCGGCGCAGGTGATGGATATGCACTTCCACCGCATTGCTTTCGATTTCGTCACCCCACGCGTAAAGCTGTTCTTCAAGCTGGGCGCGCGACAGCACTTTGCCCGCGTTGAGCATCAGCGCATGCAGCAGCGCGAATTCCCTGGCCGAAAGCTCGACCGGTTTGTCGCGGTACAGCACGCGATGGGCGGCGGGGTCGAGCCTGACCCCGGCAACTTGCAACAAAGGCTCGGTCTTCCCGCTGGCGCGGCGAATCAGCGCGCGCAGGCGCGCCGCCAGTTCACCCATGTCGAACGGCTTGACCAGATAGTCGTCCGCGCCGGCATCCAGCCCTTTGATGCGGTCATCCACCGTATCCATCGCGGTCAGGATCAGCACGGGTATGGGGACGTTTCGGCTGCGCAGACGGCGCAGCACCTCCAGCCCGGAAAGGCGCGGCAGCCCCAAGTCCAGCACCACCGCCGCGTAGGGCTCGGTGGCGAGCGCCTGTTCTGCCGAGACGCCGTCCTTCATCCAGTCCACGGCATAGCCGGACTGCTTCAAGCCAGCCTGAATCGCATCGCCCAGCAGGGCGTCGTCTTCGACCACCAGCACACGCATCATCCACCCGCAAATAAAATATCAATCAATCGTCATCTTGCTGTCCGGCATGCGTCGCATCCGCGCTTGGCGTCACCAGGCCGGTAGCCGGATAGCCGACCCAGAATGCCACGACAGCGGCCAGTATTATGACACCCAGCCAGAGATACGAGCGACGGACACCTTGATCCGGTTCGGCGGACTTGAAACCGGTGACCATGGAGCGCGCCAGATTCTCGCGGTGCATCAAGCTGCTCACCACCACCCCGGCGATATGGATCAATACCACGGCCAGCATGGCATCGGATACGGCCTCATGCAACTCCTCCAGCGCTTCGCCGCCGATATCCTCGAACAGCAGCACGCCGCTCACGCCGGACAGGATGCCCAGCCCCAGCAACAGCCAGATCGACACGCTGCCCACCGGGTTGTGCCCGATGTAATGCGCGGGCTTGCCTTTGAGCAGCGACAGCGAATAAGCGACAATTTCGCCGGGTTTGAACAGGAACGAGCGGAATTGCGCATAGCGCGTGCCGAAAAACCCCCAAAACGACCGGAATGCAATCAGCCCCAGCAGGGTGTAGCCGAGCACCACATGAATATCGCGGTAGCGCTCAGATTCCGCGGTCAGGTATGCACCGACAAATGACAGCGCCAGCAGCCAGTGAAAAACCCGCGTCGGCACGTCCCAGACCAGAATACGTTGACTCATGGTGATCTCCTCAATTATTTGGGCATTCTTATATTGCGTTCGCTGAAATCGCCGCGTTCCGCCTGCGGATGACAAGCCGCGCAATTGGCCGGACTCTTCACCAGCGGATTTTTCCAGACCGCTGGGTTAATTTCGCGATCGTCATGCTCGCGCTTGAACCAGGCGGATTCGCTGATCCGCAGCGGCGCCGTCGGCGCGCTCCAGCGATTGGAGGCGTTGTTCACCAGGAATGCGGTGATCTCCTTGCTGTCCTCGGCATCCAGCGACGCATCCGAGCCGAAATGCTTGTCCAGGCCGGCCATCATCTTGCGCCAGGATTCGGCGGGCAACAGCCCCGGTGCATAGGCTATATGGCAGGTAGAGCATTCCTGTTGGAATTTGGCGTTGGTTTGCGCGGGCTGGAGTGGCTTGCCGCGGTTTTCGCCGCCGTATTTACCATATTTCCCGCCGTATTTTTCATCGCGATCATCATCGGCCTGCGCGGCAGGCATCGTTACGCCCATCGCCAACAAAGCAACGGCAAGCATCCGGAAATTCTTTTGATTGTGCATCGACATGGCAATTCTCCTTATTTTTTGACGGTAAGCAGGTAGGCAAGCACATCGCCCTTTTCCTGCGGTGTGCAGACACGGTTCAGCACATCGTTGCAATTGCGCTTGAACCATTTTTCCACTTTTTTCGGGCTGGTGAATCGCTCTGCATTGGCGGATGGCGCAAGCGGTTCAATGGCCTTGCCGGTCTTGGCATGTTTACCCGGCGTAGCGGGATTGTCGGTATGGCAAGAAGCGCAGCTCCATTCGTTGCCGTGCTTTGCCTTGAAGAAACTCTCCCCGCGCGCGGATGAGAACCCCTGGAAGCCAGGTGTGCCCGCCGCTTCCTTTTGAATGGCAGCCAGCATCTCGTTGGGCGTTTCCGCAAAAGCCGGTTGCGCCGCCAATCCGGCAACCACAACAAATACCAAACCCAATTTATAAAATAATATACGAAACATTTTTGAGCTCCTGAATTAAAAGTTGAGGCGCGCAGGATAGAAAGCCAAGCTTAAGGAATGCTTAAGCGCAAAAATATTTTTTGACTAGGTTTCCGCAATGAGTTGCGGCAAGGGAGAGGAGTGGCTTGTCGGATTCGAACTGACGACCTACCGCTTACAAGGCGAGTGGATTATATAGTATTTGCGCGGCTTGCAGAGGATTGATAGAATTGTTGGCACAATTTTGGCACACTGGCACAACGGAGAGCTCATGGCGACAATTCGAAAGAAAGGTGATTATCAGTGGCATATTCAGGTACGCAAAAAAGGCTACCCGACGCAGACACGAACCTTCACCACCAAGGCCGACGCTGAACGCTGGGGAAAGGAAACAGAGATCGCCATCGAGCGTGGACTATTCTTTGACCGCACGGTGGCCGAACGCACTACACTATCCAGCCTGATAGCGAGATATCGAGAAGAAATATTACCGGAGAAGAGCGGGAAGCACTTGGCTCCATCGCTACGCCAGCTTGATTCTGTATTTGGAAAATACGCGGTATCCGGCATTAACAGCGAGATGATCGCAGATCATCGCAATGCACGGCTTAAGACAGTCTCGGCCTCAACAATCAGGAAAGAGATCAATTTGCTATCCAAGCTGTTTGACTTGGCGGGAAAAGAATGGGGTATCCCACACAAGCAGCCTGGATGATCCCTCGACCGGCGCAGGTCTTGCCGCGACAACGGGACGGTGTGCGGGGCGCGGGCTTTCATGCGTTCCGCCGGAATAGTCCACAACCCTGCATCTAAATCAAACTCGCCCCACTGCGCGCCGCGCACCTCACCCGTGCGGACAAAGGTTAAGGCCAGCAAGCGGGTTGCCGCAAACACGACAGGGCTGGATTTGGCGCGTAGCTGGTAATCAGACAGGGCGCGCAGAAATTCCGGCATCTCTTTTTCGGACAAGGCCGCGAAGTGTTGCACCTTTGGGCGTGGTGCCAGTGCGCCGCGCAACTCCGCCGCCGGATTGTGGCGTGCCCGCCCGCTGGCAATGGCATAGGCGAACACGGCACGCACCCGCTGCAACACCCTGCCGCGCACCTCAAATGCCCCACGCGCCTCGATAGCGCGCAATATGTCCAGCACATCCGGGGCTTCGATTTCGATAATCGGACGGTGTCCGAACTTCGGGAATACTTCGCGCTCTAGCGTGTTAATCCAGTCCGTCGCATGGTGCGCCGTCCAGATAGGGGATTTCATTGTGTGAAACTCGCGGGCGATTGCCTCGAATGAATTGGCCGCCGATATTTTGGCTTGCCGTTTTTGGCTTTGCTTCACCACGCCCGGATCGCTGCCGTTTGCCAAGAGCTTGCGCGCATCATCACGCCGCCCGCGTGCATCGGCTAATGAGATATCGGGATATACACCCAATGCCAGCCGCTTTTCCTTGCCCGCATAGCGGTATTTGAGCCGCCAATACTTCGAGCCGCTGGGCATCACCTCAAGATACATCCCGCCGCCGTCCGCCATCTTGTACGGCTTGGCTTCGGGTTTGGCCTTCCTTACCGCGACTTCGGATAGCTTCATCGCATCACCTCGCTGGGGGCATATTTTTTTGTGCTGGGGGCACAAGTGCGGGAATTATGCCCCCAATGCCCCCACGATTGCAATAGACGGCAAAGGACGTGAAAAGGCGCAAAATGCTCTAGTTGCTAGGCTTGGCGTATGTTTTGTGTACGGGAATGGATGGGGTAAAACAGGAAAATGGTGCCGCTTGTCGGATTCGAACTGACGACCTACCGCTTACAAGGCGGTTGCTCTACCAACTGAGCTAAAGCGGCATTACAAATAAACGGGTACAGACGGAGATTCTTTTGCGAACTGGTAGGTCGTGCCAGATTCGAACTGGCGACCAACGGATTAAAAGTCCGCTGCTCTACCGGCTGAGCTAACGACCCTTCGCAAAAGAGCGCGAATTATACGGGTTTAGCCCACCCTGTCAACGCAAAATGCCGCTTGCAACAAGGCTTGGCGGCTATGTCGCACGATACGCGGTCGGGTCAGCCACACCGGCGGCAATAAACCCGGCGCTGCGCAAGCGGCATGAGTCGCATACGCCGCAGGCGCGTCCCGATTCATCGGCCTGATAGCAGGAAACGGTTTGCGCGTAATCCACGCCGAGCGCATTCCCCTGCCGGATAATCTCCGCTTTGGACAAGTACAGCAACGGCGCATGAAGGGTCAGCGGGCGGCCTTCGACGGCGGCACGGGTGGCGAGATTGGCCATGCGCTCGAAGGCCTCGATATAGGCGGGGCGGCAATCGGGGTAACCGGAATAATCCACCGCGTTCACGCCGATGAAAATGTCCTGCGCCTGCAATACTTCAGCCCAGGCCAGCGCCAGCGACAGCATGATGGTGTTGCGCGCGGGAACGTAAGTCAGCGGGATGCCTTCGGTGGGCTGTTGCGGCACGGCGATATTGTTGTCGGTGAGGGCGGAACCGCCGAACCCGGTGAGGTCGATGTCGATCACCCGGTGTTCATGCGCGCCGAGCATTTGCGCGACGCGCTGCGCGGCAGCCAGTTCGGCGCGATGACGCTGCCCGTAATCAACGCTCAGCGCGTAGCAGGTAAAGCCCTGCGCGCGCGCCATGGCCAGCACGGTCGCCGAATCCAGCCCTCCCGACAAAAGCACGACGGCATTTTTCATCATTAATGCCCGGGAGCGTTGTGCCACAGCAGCTTGTGCAATTGCAGCAGCATCCTGACCGGCAGGCGGTCGCGCAATATCCATTCGGCCAGATGGGTGGCATTCAGCGCGCCGTGCGCAGGCGAGAACAGCACCGCGCATTTATCGGCCAGTTGATGTTGCAGCAGGATTTGCATTGCCCATCGGTAATCGTTTTCGTCGCACAGCACGAATTTGATTTCGTCATGCCGGGTCAGCAATGGCAGATTTTCCCAACGGTTATTTTCGGCTTCGCCGGACGCGGGAGTCTTGATGTCCACCACGCGCATCACGCGCGCATCCACCCCGCCGATATCCAGGGTGCCGCTCGTTTCCAGCGATACCTCATAACCCGCATCACATAATGCGCGCAACAGCGGCAGACAGTTCTTTTGCGCCAGCGGCTCGCCGCCGGTGACGGTCACATAACGCGGCGCGTAGCCGGCAACCTGCCGGAGGATTTCCGCCACGCCCATGTTTTGCCCGCCCGTGAAGGCGTAAGTCGTGTCGCAGTAGGTGCAGCGCAACGGGCATCCGGTCAACCGGATAAACACCGTGGGCAGGCCGATGCGGCTGGTCTCGCCTTGCAGGGAAAAAAATATTTCGCTGATGCGCAGTTGCGCGTCCGGGTTCGCGTGCGACATAAGGAACTACTTGGCAGTAGTGATGAGTTTTTTGGCTTTGCCGGCGGCTTCGCTGTCAGGGTGCTTGGCGACGAGCTGCTTGAGGGTTTTTTGCGCGGCCGCATCCTGCTTCAACTCTTGCTGGCATCCGGCGATGTTGAACAGCACCTCGGCCGCTTTAGGCATTCCGGGAAAAGCCTTGAGCAAGCCCTGATAGGTATCGAGCGCGTTCTTGTAATCCTTCAGCGCAAACTGCGCGTTGCCCAGCCAATAATTGGCATTGGGGGCATGCACCGAATCGGGGTATTTCTTGAGAAATTCCTGAAACGCCTTGGCCGCATTTTCATAACTCCCGCCCTTGAACAAGCCGTAGGCAGCCTCGAAGGCGCGGTTCTCAGATGCGGGATCCTCGGGGTCGACGGGAACAGTTGACGCAGGTGAACTGGCACTTGCGGAAGCTGCTTCCTCAATGGATTCGAAGTGGCGCAGGCGTGTATCTAAATCCACATAAAAATCTTTTTCACGCTTTTCGGCATCCTGCAAGCCGTGCGCCAACTCTTCATTCTGCCCGCGCAGCTTGCGGATTTCGCCGTTCAGCGCTTCGATCTGCCCCAGCAAGTCCAGCAGTGACCTGGTTTGCTGTTCGATGGCGACTTCCAGCTTAAGCACGGCAGATTCCAGCTTGAGCGCACGCGCCTCGAGTTGCTGGATTTGTTTGCGCGCATCGTCATCCGAAAACAACCCCGCCTGCGCGGGGGCGGCAACACACAAAGCCAGCAACAAGAGGGCTCGCTGCTTCAACATCGTTTTACTTTGCGTAATTCAGGTCGGTACGGCGGTTCTGCTTCCAGCACTCCTCATTGTGGTCGGTGCAGCGCGGCTTTTCTTCGCCATAGCTGACGCTTTCCAGCTGACCCGCTTTCGCGCCGCCCAGCTCCAGCATTTTATTTACGCCATCGGCGCGGCGCTGGCCGAGGCCGAGGTTGTATTCATTGCTGCCGCGTTCATCGCAATTTCCTTCGAGGCGCACTTTGCGGTTGGGATGCTCGCTCAAATACTTGGCGTGCGCCTGCACGACCGGCTTGTCTTCATCCTGCACCACCGACACATCAAACGGATAGTAGGTGCTGCGCTTGGCCAGGATGCTGGCCGGGTCGTTCAGCGGATCGACTTCGGCTTTTGCGGCGGGAGCAGGGGCCACGGCAACCGGCTTGGGCGCTTCGGCCTTGGGCGCTTCGGCCTTGGGCGCGGGTGCTTCCGGTGCTTTCTTTGGTTCGCTGGCGCAGGCGGCAAGCAAATTGACCAATATAATACCGATAACAAGTTTTTTCATGGCATTCCCCTTTGCTGGATTAGGTTAAGGATAGGGTCCCCACATTGGTTCGCGTGCATCGCCGCTTTGCGTGAACATGTGCTGCTTGACACGACCATCGCTGGAAACAGTCGCCAATATACCACGACCTCGCGCCTCGCTGGCAAACAGAATGAGTTTGCCGTTTGGCGCGAAGCTGGGTTTTTTCTCCCACCCGCCTTCGGTGAGCAGGGACATCTGCCCGGTCTGGAAGTCCTGCACGGCGATATAAAACCGACCCTTGACGAGATGAGAAAACACGAAGCTTTTGCTGTCCGGGCTGTGGCGCGGCGAAAAATTGGCGCCCTCGCCGAACGTCATGCGCTCCGCCAAATCGCCACCCACCGGCATGCGGTAAATCTGCGGACTGCCGCCGCGATCCGAAGTGAACAGCAGATATTGCCCGTCCGGCGAAAAATTCGGCTCGGTATCGATCGCGCCGCTGAAGGTAATGCGCCGGAGGCCGCTGCCGTCCGGCCGTACCAGATAAATCTGCGAACTGCCGTCGCGCGACAGCACAATCGCCATTTGCTTGCCGTCCGGCGACCAAGCGGGCGCGCTGTTGCTGCCGCGAAAATCGGCCAGCACCACGCGCTGATTGGTATACAGCGATTGCACATACACTGCGGCATGCCCGGTCTCGAAGCTCACATAGGCAAGATGGCTGCCGTCCGGCGACCAGGCGGGAGACATGATCGGCTCGTTTTGCGCCAGCACGGCCTGTTCGTTATGGCCGTCGCTGTCCGCCACGATCAGGCGGAAATTTTTCCCCACGCGGTTCACATAAGCGATGCGCGTGCTGAACACGCCCTTGTCGCCGGTCAATTTTTCATAAATCAGGTCCGCGATGCGATGCCCGATTGCGCGTATCTGGTTTTCGTTTGCCGAGACTGCCTGGCTGGCCAGCTCCGTTTGCTTGACCGCATCGAGCAGGCGGAAGCGCGCCTCGATGCGCCCATTGGGCTGTACCGAAACCATGCCGATCGCCAGCGCCTCCGCGCCGCGCACCTGCCAATCCGCATAGTTTACTTCGGCGGGTTCGTGCGGCGACTTTCCCGTCGGATCGACCAGGCGGAACAGCCCGCTGCGCTGCAAGTCGCCCGTCACCACCTCGTTGATGGTCTGCGCCAGCTTCTCATCCCCGCCAAACGGCACGATGGCAATCGGAATCTGATTTTCGCCCGCCCCGATGATCTCGATGTTCAGCGTCGCCATGGACATGGATGCTTGCGCCAGCAGCCACAAACCGAACAACCCCCGCAATACTTCCGCCATCATTCCCTCCCTACTCGACCGGCCTGAAAACCAGTTTTAATTCACGAAATTTACTGAACAGCGCCGCATCTGCGGGCAGCGGCAGCGGCTGCGATTTCAGGATCGCGCGCTCCACCGCATTGTCATACGCCGCATTGCCGCTGGACCGGGTCAATCTTGCGCCCAGCACCGAGCCGCCCGGCAGCAGCGTCACCGCAAATTCGGCGCGCGCCTCGTCCGCCACATCCGGCGGCATCACGATATTGCGGCGTATCTTGCCGACGATCTTGCCGATATGCTCGTCCACCACGCGGCCAATCGCGGCGGCCTGTTCGGCGCGCACCCGCGCGGCTTGCTCGGCCTGTTCACGCGCCGCCTGTTCCGCAATTCTTTCAACCCTTTCCTGCTCGGCAGATTTGGTTTTAACCTTTTTTTCAGGAGCCGGAACCAGTTTCTTTTTCTCCGGCTTTGCCTTTTTGTCCGGCAGGGCAATCTCCGGTTCCACAATTTTCTCCGGCTGCGGCGCCGCTTCCGGCTCGACCATTTTTTCCGGTTGCGGCGGCGGTGCGACTTCCTCGATTCTGGGCTGGGCGGGCGGCGCGTCCACCATATCCGGCAGGCTTTGCCACAACTCCACGCTCATCGTCCCGGCGGGCTGCGCCTGCCACGCGAAGCCGAAATACAGCAGCGCGAAAAACGCGCCATGCACCGCCACGGCCAGGATGCCCGCGGGCATCCGGTAAGGTTCGTAATAAACAGCGCTCATTTGCCCTTTGCCTGAGTGAGCAACCCGACTTTCTTGATATGCTGCTGTTGCAGCACATCCACCACATTGATGACTTCCTCGTAGCGCACGTCCTTGTCGGCGGAAATCACCACCGCCTGCTCCGCCTGCGCGCCTTGCCGGGTCTTGATGATCGCGACCAGTTCGTCGCGCGACACCCGGCTTTCCTTGCCGCCCCGGCTGTGGTCGCGCAACGCCAGCGAATGATCCTTCCTGATGATGACTTCCAGCGGCGCAACCGGCGGCGCCAGCGACTTGCCGACCTGCGGCAGGTCGATCTGCCCGGGATTCATCAGCGGCGCGGTCACCATGAAAATCACCAGCAGCACCAGCATCACGTCGATATAGGGCACGACGTTGATCTCGTTCATCAGGCGGCGCGCGGAACGGCGATTAGAGTCCACAAACACCCCTGGTCACGTTCGTGCAGTCGATATTCATGGTGTTCATGGCTGGCGCTGCAACACGTTGGAGAACTCTTCGGTGAAACTCTCGAAGCGCGTGGCCAGGCGGTTGATGTCGTGCGCGTAGCGGTTGTAGGCGACCACCGCCGGAATCGCCGCGAACAGGCCCATTGCGGTCGCCACCAGCGCCTCGGCGATGCCCGGCGCGACATGCGCCAGCGTCGCCTGCCCGACATTCGCCAGCCCGCGAAACGCATTCATGATGCCCCACACCGTGCCAAACAGCCCGACATACGGGCTGACCGAACCGACCGAAGCGAGGAACGCCAGATGCGATTCCAGCCGATCCATCTCGCGCTGGTAGGTCGCGCGCATCGCGCGGCGCGTGCCGTCCATCACCGCCGCAGCCTCCACTCCATGCTGCTTCCTCAGCTTCACGAACTCGACAAAGCCGGCGGAAAAGATGCGCTCCAATGCGCCCTGGTCGCCCCGCGATGCACCGCTTGCATGCTTGTAAAGCTCATTGAGGTTCTGGTTGTGCCAGAACGCCTCCTCGAATTCCCCGGTCAGTCTGATCTCACGGCGGATGGCGAACAGCTTGAGGAAGATGTACCACCACGACAGCAGCGACACCAGCAGCAGCAAACCCATCACCAGTTGCACCAGCAGGCTGGCATTGCCGATGAGATGTATGAACGATAAATCCTGCGTCACTTCCATTGCGATCCTTTCCTAAGCCGGATGAACCGGAACAAAAATGGGGGCTATTTTTTTCCGTAGGTTGGGTTAGCGGTTTCATCGCGTAACCCAACAGTTTTTTATTCATGTTGGGTTACGCTGCGCTAACCCAACCTACGCACTTTCCCGATTAAACCTTCCACTGCCTGCGCAACACCTCCGGCACGCTGACCGGCTTGAAACCCACCAGCGAGACACACACCAGATGCACCTCGCCCTCGGTCAACACCTCACCGTCGCGCAGCACATTCTGCAACAAATTAAGGCGGCTGCGCCCGATCTCCTTGATCTGCGCCGTGACCTCCAGCAAATCGTCGAGCAGCGCGGGCTTGAAATAATCCAGCTTCAGCGAACGCACCACGAACACCACGCCGAACTCCTTCATCAGCCCGGCGTTGCTGTAGCCGTGCGTGCGCAGCCACTCGGTGCGCGCGCGCTCCATGAAATTCACGTAGCTGGCGTGATACACCACGCCGCCCGCATCGGTGTCCTGGAAATAGACCCTGACAGGCAACGAAAAAACCTTGTGTTTACTCACCCCTTGTCTCCTCCGCCGCTATTCTCAATACCTATTCTTATAGTGGAAAGATAATAACGATCCCAGCACGAATTTGATTTGTAACGTTTTTTAATCATTCTCTGGTTTATTATCTAATGCGTTAGATAATAAACTCTGCTGTTCAACAGGCTGTGCTGGCTTGGTATAAATGTTTCAGAATTAGATACCGTTCGCGGTGAGCCAGTCGAACCGCCTGCATCCATTCCCCCTTCGACAAGCTCAGGGCGAACGGATGGAGTATGGCTCCATTCCTCCACCAGCCTCGGCAACACTAGATCGGCATTCAGCGCCGTATCGCGCTCGATGGCATTCGCCTCCCAGTACAGTCCAAGCTTTTGCTTGGTGAGATGCTTCACCAGCAGGCGGCGCAGTTGCTGCTCGTTCAGGTGTTCGAGTTGGGCAAGCAGGTTGGCGGCGCGGGGCGTATCAGTCATGTTGATGCGTTATGTGTTTTCATCCCACAGCTCTTTGTTGTTTCCATTGCGCGGCTGCAACAAACCGAAGTGTTGGTAGGCATTCGCGGTGGCCATGCGTCCGCGCGGCGTACGCTGCAGATAGCCTTGCTGGATCAGGTACGGCTCCAGCACGTCTTCGATGGTATCGCGTTCCTCGCCGATCGCCGCGGCGAGGTTGTCCACGCCGACCGGGCCGCCGAGAAATTTCTCGATCACGGTCAGCAACAGTTTGCGATCCATCACGTCCAGGCCCTGCGAGTCCACATCCAGCATGGTCAGCGCGGCATCGGCCACTTCGCGCGTGGCATTGCCATCGGCACGCACGTCGGCGAAGTCGCGCACGCGGCGCAGCAGGCGGTTGGCGATGCGCGGCGTGCCGCGCGAACGCCTGGCGATTTCCAGCGCGCCTTCGGGAGAGATCGGCATCTCCAGCAAACCTGAAGAACGCGTGACGATGCGCTGCAACTCCTGCGGCGTGTAAAACTCCAGCCGCGCGACGATGCCGAAGCGGTCGCGCAGCGGGTTGGTCAGCATCCCGGCGCGCGTGGTTGCGCCGACCAGCGTGAACGGCGGCAGGTCGAGTTTCACCGAGCGCGCCGCCGGGCCTTCGCCGATCATGATGTCGATCTGGTAGTCCTCCAGCGCGGGATACAGAATCTCCTCCACCACCGGCGACAGGCGATGTATCTCGTCGATGAACAGCACATCGTTCGGTTCGAGATTGGTCAGCAGCGCGGCAAGGTCGCCGGCGCGTTCCAGCACCGGGCCGGAAGTGTGGCGCAGGTTCACGCCCATCTCGCGCGCGATGATCTGCGCCAACGTGGTCTTGCCCAGGCCCGGCGGGCCGAACAGCAGCACATGATCGAGCGGTTCGTTGCGCCGCTTCGCCGCCTCGATGAAGATTTCCAGTTGTCCGCGAATTTTTTCCTGCCCGACGTACTCGTCGAGCTGCTTCGGGCGCAGCGCGCGCTCCAGTGCCTCCTCCTGCTTTGAAACAGGAGTGGAGGCGATCAGACGCGGTTCGGCTGAGAGGTTGTCGCTGTGAATCATGCTTTGGATAATAACTTAAGCGCCTGGCGAATGCCGTCCGAAACATCGGTATCCTTGGGCAATTGTTTGGCTGCCCAGTCCGCTTCCTTATTGCTGTAGCCCAATGCTTGCAAGGCGTTCACGATGTCGTTGTTTGATGAAGAAGCAGCCGCGCCTTGAACAACACTTGCGCCGCTTGCCGCGAATTTGCCCTGCAATTCCAGCAGCAGCCGCTCGGCGGTCTTCTTGCCCACGCCGGGGATTCTGGTGAGGCGACCCGCCTCCTTGTTCGCCACCGCAACCGCCAGGTCGTTCAGGCTCAATCCGGACAGCACCGACAATGCCAGCTTGGGGCCGACGCCGCTGATCTTAAGCAACTGGCGGAACGCGATGCGCTCCTCGTTGCTCGAAAAGCCGTACAGCAGATGCGCATCCTCGCGCACGATGAGCTGCGTGTGCAGCACCACTCTTTCGTGCAGCACCGGCAGGTTGTAGAACGTGCTCATCGGCACGTCCAGCTCGTAAGCCACGCCCTGCACATCCAGCAGGATTTGCGGCGGGTTCTTTTCCAGCAATATCCCTGTCAGCCTTCCGATCAAACCAATCTCCCATTTTTCACGCGGTATCCCGCCGTCGCCAATGCGCCCAGACCTTGCCCGCCGTGCGCATGACAAATCGCGCAAGCCAGCGCGTCCGCTGCATCCGGGCTGGGTATGCCGAACAATTTCAACAAACGCTGCACCATCTGCTGCACCTGCTCCTTTTTGGCATGGCCGTTGCCGACCACGGCCTGTTTCACCTGCAACGCGGTGTATTCCGCCACCGGCAGGTTCGCCAGCACCGCCGCGCAAATCGCCGCGCCGCGCGCCTGTCCGAGCAGCAGGGTGGATTGAGGGTTGACGTTGACGAACACTTTTTCCACCGCCACCTGTTGCGGCTGGTGCTGCGCGATCACTTCGCCCAGTGAATTCAGTATTACTTTCAACCGCTCCGGCAACTCACCGTTGGGCGTCTTGATGCAACCGCTGGCGATGTAGTGCAACTGCTGGCCTTGTTTATCGAGAACACCGAAGCCTGTGATGCGCAGGCCGGGGTCGATGCCTAAAATTCTTATTGGGGAAGTGGGAAGTGGGAAGTGGGAAGTGGGACTCATCGATATGCGCAGGTTTTACCCTTACCCCTTCCCTCTTTACCCTTCTCTAGTTTCATTCCTCGATCACCGCCGTCGTATACACTTCCTGCACGTCATCCAGATTCTCCAGCGCATCGAGCAGCTTCTGCATCTTCACCGCATCGTCGCCAGCAAAGATCACTTCGTTGGCCGGTTTCATCGTCACTTCGGCCAGCTCCGGCTTGTAGCCCGCCGCTTCCAGCGCCTGCTTCACGTTCACAAAATCATGCGGCGCGGTGATCACTTCGATGCTGCCGTCTTCGTTGGTCGAGATGTCTTCCGCGCCGGCGTCCAGCGCGACTTCCATCAGTCCGTTCTCGTCGGTGCCCGGCGCGAAGATCATTTGCCCGCAATGGGTGAACAGAAACGCCACCGAGCCATCCGTTCCCAGATTGCCGCCGTTCTTGGAGAAGGCATGGCGCACTTCCGCAACGGTGCGCGTCTTGTTGTCGGTCATGCAGTCCACCATCACCGCCGCCCCGTTGATGCCGTAGCCTTCGTAGCGCAGCTCTTCGTAATTCACCCCCTCGAGCTGGCCACTGCCGCGCTTGATCGCGTTCTCCACGGTATCTTTCGGCATGTTGTTCTCGCGCGCCTTTTCGATCGCCAGACGCAGGCGTGGATTACCGGTCGGGTCGCCGCCGCCCATGCGCGCCGCGACGGTGATTTCCTTGATCAGGCGCGTGAAGATTTTGCCGCGCTTGACATCCTGCTTGCCCTTGCGGTGTTGGATGTTTGCCCATTTGCTATGCCCAGCCATATTGCTCTCCAAAAAACCAGCCATAAAAAAACCGTTGGGCGATGGTATCATTTCCGCCCCAATATCCCAATACAGGCCAACCCGAGCAGGACTGCCATGACCGAACCGCTGCTGATCGCCAGGAACGGCGAACAAGAACTCTATCTGCTGCCGCAAATGGCCAACCGCCACGGGCTGATCACCGGCGCGACCGGTACCGGCAAGACCGTCACGCTGCAAACGCTGGCAGAAGCGTTCAGCCGCATCGGCGTGCCGGTGTTTCTCTCAGACATCAAGGGCGATTTGTCCGGCATGAGCAAGCCCGGCGGCGGCAACGCAAAAGTCGCCGCGCGCGTCGAACAGCTCAAGCTGGAAAACTTCACGCATCGCGCCTATCCGGTGACATTCTGGGATGTGTTCGGTGCACTGGGTCATCCGCTGCGTGCCACCGTTTCCGACATGGGGCCGCTGCTGCTCGGCCGCATGCTGAACCTCAACGAGGTGCAGCAAGGCGTGATGGCGCTGGTGTTCAAGATCGCCGACGATAACGGTCTGCTGCTGCTCGACCTGAAGGACCTGCGCGCGATGGTGCAGCACGTGGGCGACAACGCCGCCGATTTCACCACCGAATACGGCAACATCTCGGCCGCCAGCATCGGCGCGATACAGCGCGGCCTGCTGCAGATCGAGACGCAAGGCGGCGACAAACTGTTCGGCGAGCCGATGCTCGATATCGCCGACCTGATGCAGACCGGCGGAGACGGCTGCGGCATGATCAACATCCTCGCCGCCGACCAATTGATGGCTTCGCCCAAGGTGTATTCCACCATGCTGTTGTGGCTGCTCGCCGAACTGTTCGAGAACCTGCCGGAAGCGGGCGACCTCGCCAAGCCAAAGATGGTGTTCTTCTTCGACGAGGCGCACCTGCTGTTCAACGATGCGCCGGCCGCGCTGCTCGACAAGATCGAGCAGGTGGTGCGCCTGATCCGCTCCAAGGGCGTGGGCGTGTATTTCGCCACGCAGAATCCCGCCGACGTGCCTGACAAGGTGCTCGGCCAGCTCGGCAACCGCATACAGCATGCGTTGCGCGCCTTCAGCCCGCGCGACCAGAAAGCCGTGAAGGCCGCCGCCGAAACCATGCGCGACAATCCGAAACTGGATGAAGCCGCCATCATCACCGAGCTCGGCGTCGGCGAGGCGCTGGTCTCCTGCCTGGATGAAAAGGGTACGCCGGGCATCGTCGAGCGCGCGCTGATCGTGCCGCCGCAGGCGCAGATCGGTCCGATCACGGAAGCAGAACGCAAAGCCGTCATGCAGGATTCGCTACTCGCCAGACATTACGAAAAAACGGTGGATCGCGAGTCCGCCTACGAGATACTCAAGAGGCGCGCCAGCGAAAAGCAGGCTGAAGCCGCCGCAAAACAAACTGCGCAAACGCCCGCAGGCAATGGCGGCGGGATGCTTGACGGCATCTTCGGGAGCAGCTCTTCAGGCCGCCGCGAAGGTGCCGCCGAGGCACTGGCCAAGAGCGCCGCGCGCGCCATCGGCTCGGAAGTCGGGCGGCAGATCATCCGCGGCGTGCTGGGGTCGTTGTTGGGAAGACGCAGATAGCATCACCAATACTCAGAAGGGTGGGTGTGAAATGAAGACGATTCTGGTTGCAAACCCAAAAGGCGGCAGCGGCAAAACCACGCTGTCGGTCAATATTGCCGGCTATCTGGCCAACCGCGGCCAGCACGTGGCGATGCTTGACCTGGACCGGCAGCAATCCTCCGCATTGTGGCTCGCCACGCGCCCCGCCGACCTGCCGCGCATCCGCACCCTCGATGCCAAACATGATGGCCGGCCGAATGACTGGCTGGTGATCGATTCGCCCGCCGGCCTGCATGGAAAGAACCTCGACCATGCCGTCAAGCTGGCCAGCAAAATCATCGTGCCGGTCGCACCTTCCCTGTTCGATTTGCATGCCAGCCGCGACTTTCTGCAGGCACTGGCCAAGGAAAAGGCGGTGCGCAAAAACAAATGCCACATCGGCATCGTCGGCATGCGCATGGAGATGCGCACCAAGGCCGCTTGGGCGCTGGAGCATTTCCTCGCCGCCCTCGACCTGCCGATACTGGCCTACCTGCGCGAAACACAGGTGTATGTGAATGCCGCCTTCGAGGGAAAATCCCTGTTCGACCTGCCGCCCTACCTCGCCGAGCGCGAGCTGGAACAATGGGCGTTCCTGCGGGACTGGCTGGAGAAATAAGGGGCATATGCTGCCATCATGTTGGGTGCCGGTTTTTGCTAAGATGTGTGCCCGCATCGACAGCCTTATATTTATGAACCCATCAATTTTCCTTATCGCCGGCAGCTTGCTGCTCACCGCCTGCGCGCAAATTCCCCAGCGCACCGAGCCGGTACAGCCCCCCGAGCCGCAGGCGGAAGCCGCGCCGGCGCTGCCCAATGTCGAGTTGAGCGACGAGTTGCTCTATGAATTCCTGCTGACCGAGATCGCCAACCAGCGCGGACATAAAGCATTGGCCGTGAATGGCAGCGCGGACATTGCCAGGAAAACCCGCGATCCGCGCCTTGCCAAGCGCGCCGCGCAACTGGCATTCGAGTCCGGCGACATGAACAAGTCGATTGCTGCATTCAGGCAATGGCAGGAAGTTGAACCGGCTTCGCCTGTGGCGGGGCGCATGCTGGCTTCGATATTGTTGCGCGGCGGAAGGCTGGATGAGGCGCAACCGGAACTGGCCAAGGTGCTGGAAGCTGAAAAAGCGAATCCCGGCGCCGGCTTCATGCAGATTCTCCAACTGGTCGCCCCTTACCCCGACAAGCCCGCCGCATTGAAGTTGATGCGCAATCTCGCGCAACCCTATCCGCAGGTCGCCGAGGCGCATTGGTCGGTGGCGCAGTTGGCGCAGCAGGCCGGCGACAACTCGCTCGCGTTGAGCGCAGTGCGGCAGGCGCGCAGCCTGCGCCCGGAATGGGATATGGCAGCCTCGCTGGAGGCGCAGTTGTTGCAGAAAAACGCGCCGCAACAGGCTGTGGAGGTGCTGCGCCGCTATTTGTCCGATTATCCGGATGCGCGCGAAATCCGCTTGCAATACGCCCGCGCGCTGCTGGAGCAAAAACAATACCGGCTATCGCGCGCCGAATTCCAGCGTTTGGCGAAAGACAGCCCGGACAACGCCGACCTGGCATTTGCGATCGCACTGATTTCCTTGCAGATGAACGACTTGCGGGATGCGGAGGCGCAGCTCCGGCAGGCGCTCGGCAAAGGTAAGAAGGATCAGAATACGGTGCAGTATTACCTCGGGCAACTGGGCGAGGCAAAAGAAAACGAAGACGAGGCGATCGCGCATTATCGCGAAGTAAAGGGCGGCGAACATCAGTTCGCGGCGCGATTGCGCGTGGCTTATTTGCTGGGCAAGCGCGGCAAACTGGATGAGGCGAGGGAGTATCTGCAACAGACGCAGGCCGCCGACAACCAGCAGCGCGTGCAACTGCTGCTGATCGAGGCGCAATTGTTGCGCGACGCGAAACGGCTGGAGGATGCCTATCAGGTGTTGCAGCGGGGTTTGGCGAAGCTGCCCAACCATCCCGATCTGCTTTACGAAACCGCGATGCTGGCGGACAGGATCGGCAAGCCGGATGTGTTCGAGCAGTTGATCCGCAAGCTGATCCAGATCAAACCCGATCACGCGCACGCTTACAACGCGCTGGGCTACAGCCTGCTGGAACGCAACGAGCGGATTGCGGAGGCGGTCGAGCTTGTGGAAAAAGCCTTGCAGCTTGCCCCCGATGATGCCGCCATCATGGACAGCGTGGGCTGGGGCTACTACCGCAGCGGCAGGCTGGACGAGAGCCTGAAGCTGCTGCGGCGCGCCTTTGCCGGCAACCCCGACCCGGAGGTCGCCGCGCATCTCGGCGAAGTATTGTGGGTACATGGTGACAAGGAGGAGGCCAGGAAGATTTGGCAGGATAGCCTCAAGGCCAATCCCGGCAATACGCTGTTGCAGACCGTCATCAAGAAATTCATTCCCTGATGTGTTGGCGGGTCGTATTGCTGGCAGGCATGTTGAGCGGCTGCGCGTTATTGCCGTCCGCGCCCGCGCCGGCCGTGCGCCCCGCCCAGCCGGAATCCGCGCCGTTCGCGCTGAACGGGCGCATCTCGGTCAGCCATCAGGGCGCCCGCCACTCCGCCGGATTGCGCTGGACGCATACGGCGCAATCCGACGAGATCCTGCTGCTTGCGCCGCTCGGACAAACTGCCGCGCGCGTCTATCGCGACGCGCGGAATGCGACGCTGGACGATGGCGACAAACACTATCAGGCCGGCAATGCGGAAACCCTGATGCAACAGGTGCTGGGCTGGTATTTGCCGTTGGGCGGCCTGCAACATTGGGTATTGGGCATGCCGACCGCCAACATCTCCGCGCAAATCGAGCGCGATGGCAATGGCCAGATCGCCGTGCTGCGACAGGATGGATGGGAAGTACGCTACCTGCGTTATGCCAACACCAGACCCGACAGTTTGCCGACACGCCTGCAATTGAGCCGCGATGGCTTGCAGATGCAGTTGCTGATCGACGAGTGGGAAATGCCATGACGCAAACGGTCACTTGCCCCGCGCCGGCCAAGCTTAACCTGTTCCTGCATGTCGTCGGGCGCAGGCCGGACGGTTACCATCTGCTGCAAACCCTGTTCCGCTTCATCGACCTGCATGACACGCTGCATTTCACCCTGCGCAAGGATGGCGCCGTGCGGCGCACCAACGCCATCGAGGGTGTGACGGAGGAGCAGGATTTGTGCGTGCGCGCGGCGCGGTTGCTGCAAAACGAGACCGGATGCGCGCTGGGCGCGGACATCACGGTCGAAAAACATATCCCGATGGGCAGCGGCCTGGGCGGCGGCAGCTCGGATGCGGCGACCACGCTGATCGCGCTGAATCGCCTGTGGTCGCTGGGCTTGCCGCGCGCACGCCTGATGCAGCTCGGCCTGCGCCTGGGCGCGGATGTGCCGGTGTTCGTGTTCGGCGAGAATGCGTTTGCCGAGGGCGTGGGCGAAGAATTGCAGGCTTACCCGTTGCCGGAGGCGTGGTATGCGGTGTTGTTTCCCCCGGTTCAGGTGCCGACCGCAGAGATTTTTGCGCATCCGGAATTGACACGGAATACGGTTTCCATCACAATGCGCGCCCTCTCGGAGCGGCAACTGCGCAACGATCTGCAATCCGTGGCATGCAAGCTTTACCCGGAAGTGGCGCGTCATTTAGCCTGGCTGGAGAATTCAGGCAAAGCGATGATGACCGGATCGGGCGCCTGCGTGTTCGCCGAATTTTCCAGCCGCGACCAGGCCGAGGCGGTATTGCGGCAGTTGCCGCATGACATGCGCGGCGTGGTGGCGCAAGGTTTAGCAAGGCATCCGTTGCACGATTGGGTGCTTGATTGAGTTATTGGGGAGTCGCCAAGTGGTAAGGCACCGGATTTTGATTCCGGCATTCGTAGGTTCGATCCCTACCTCCCCAGCCAAAGCATAGCTTCGGCGCAGGCTAACGTGAGCGAAGCGAATGTTAAGCTTGCAAAGCGAATGGCCGAAGCCATAATTGGGGCTTACGCTTTTTTTGATTCTTTTAGGGGTTGCACGTGTCCTACGACCGCTTGATGGTGTTCACCGGCAATGCCAATCCTAAGCTCGCCGCAGCGGTCGCGCAGTCCCTGCATATCCATCTCGGCCGCGCCACGGTAGGCCGCTTTTCCGACGGCGAAGTGATGGTGGAGCTCCTTGAAAATGTGCGCGGCAAGGATGTGTTCGTGCTGCAATCCACTTGCGCGCCGACCAACGACAACCTGATGGAAGTGCTGGTGATGGTGGATGCGCTGAAGCGCGCTTCCGCCGGAAGGATCACCGCTGCGATACCGTATTTCGGCTATGCGCGCCAGGATCGACGGCTGCGCTCGGCGCGTGTCGCGATTACCGCCAAACTGGTGGCCGATATGCTTTCCAGCGCCGGTGTGGATCGCTTGTTGACCATGGACCTGCACTCCGACCAGATTCAGGGGTTCTTCGATATTCCGGTGGACAACATTTATGCCAGCCCGATTTTGCTGTCCGATGTGTGGAAGAACGATTACCCGAACCTGATCGTGGTGTCGCCGGACGTAGGCGGCGTGGTGCGCGCCCGCGCGCTGGCCAAAGAATTGGATGCGGACCTGGCGATCATCGACAAGCGCCGCCCCAAACCGAATGTGCGAAAGTGATGAACATCATCGGCGATGTGGTGGGGCGCACCTGCCTGATCATGGACGACATGGTGGATACCGCCAATACGTTGTGCGAGGCCTCCAACGCATTGAAAGAAAAGGGCGCGGCGCGCGTGCTGGCCTACTGCACCCATCCGGTGTTGTCCGGCCCGGCAGTCGAGCGTATTGAAAATTCCGCGCTGGATGAACTGGTCGTCACCGATACCATCCCGCTGAATGAGGCGGCGCGCAACTGCAAGCGCATCCGCCAGTTGAGCACGGCTGAATTGCTGGCAGAAACGATACGCCGCATCAATAACGAAGAGTCGGTGAGCTCGTTATTCACCGAATAGAATAAGCAGCAGTCATGTTGATTGTTGCAGTGTAAGAATCGTCTGGTCGCGGACGATTCTGTTTTTTGGAGAAGTGAAATGACAATCGAAATCAACGCAACAACCCGCAAGGCGCAAGGTACGGGTGCGAGCCGCCGTCTGCGTAACACCGGCCGTGTGCCAGGTGTTGTGTATGGTGCAGGCGACGTGAATTTAATCGAAATGGATCACAACGAACTATATTACAAGCTGCGCGCGGAAGCGTTCCATGCATCAATATTGACGTTGAATCTGGACGGCAAGAAAGAGCCCGTGCTGTTGCGCGATTTCGTGATGCACCCGTTCCGCCAGCAAGTGCAGCACATCGACTTCCAGCGCGTGGATAAAAAGAAAAAGATGCACATCAAGTTGCCGTTGCACTTCCTGAATGCGGACATTGCGCCGGGCGTGAAGGAAGGTGGCGGCAAGATCAGCCACGTGATGACCGATCTGGACATTACTTGTTTGCCCAAGGATCTGCCGGCCTTCATCGAAGTGGACTTGGCGCATCTGGCACTCGGCCATTCCATCCACGTGGCCGACCTGAAGTTGCCCAAGGGCGTGGAGGCTGCCTCGCACGGCACACATACCGCCGAGGCGGTGGTGGCTACCGTGCAAGTGCCGCGCGGCATGATAGAAGCGGAAGTCACCGCCGAGGCAGAAGCCGCTGCTGCCGCTTCTGCGGCTTCAGCTCCAGCTGCTGCTGCGGGAGCCGCCAAAGTTGCTTCGGCAGCCAAAGCGCCTGCTGCCAAAGCCAAGTAAATCGGCTGGCTGCATAAACCCGCCATTGCTGATTTCGGCATGGCGGGTTTTTTCATTCGGGCTCCATGAACGGCATGACTGCGATACGTTTGATTGTTGGTCTGGGCAATCCCGGACGCGAATATGAAACCACCCGGCATAACGTTGGCTTCCGGTGGGTGGATGAACTTGCGCGCCTGCAAAACCTGAGCTTCAAGAGCGAGTCCAGGTTTCACGGCTTGACTGCGCGCGGCCAGTTGCACGGCCATGAAATGCTGCTGCTCAAGCCGCAGACGTTTATGAACGTCAGCGGCCGGTCGGTCGGCGCACTGGCGCAGTTCTACAAGATCGCTCCGGCGGAAATGCTGGTGGTGCATGACGAACTGGATTTGCCGCCGGGTGTGGCTCGCCTGAAGCTGGGCGGCGGACACGGCGGGCATAACGGGCTGAAAGGTATCATCGCGCATCTCGGCAGCAAGGATTTTTGGCGGCTGCGCCTCGGCATCGGCCATCCCGGCGAGCGCACCGACGTAGCCGGCTACGTGTTAAACGACCCGCGCCGCGAAGAGCGCGGGCTGATCGACGAGGCCATGCAAAAAGCGCAGGATGTCGCGCATCTGGTCATCGAAGGAAAAACCGAAGCGGCGATGTTGAAGCTGCATAGCGCATAGATCGAACCAGTCAAAGCCACAGAGCTCACAGAGAAGAGCGTAGAAGCATCCATGCCGGAGGCTTTTCTCTGTGTGCTCTGTGATCTCGGTGGCAAATGATTTTTGTATTTAAGGAAAAAACATGAGTTTGAAATGCGGAATCGTCGGGCTGCCCAATGTCGGCAAATCCACCTTGTTCAATGCGCTGACCAGAGCGGGCATCGCGGCGGAAAATTACCCGTTCTGCACCATCGAGCCGAACGTCGGCATCGTCGAAGTGCCGGATGCGCGCATGGCGGTGCTGGCGGAAATCGTCAAGCCGCAACGGATGCAATATGCGATCACCGAATTCGTGGACATCGCCGGACTGGTTGCGGGAGCAAGCAAGGGCGAAGGGCTGGGCAACCAGTTCCTCGCCAACATCCGCGAGACCGACGGCATCGTCAACGTGGTGCGCTGCTTCGAAGACGACAACGTGATTCACGTCGCGGGCAAGATCGATCCGATCTCCGACATCGAAACCATCAACACCGAACTGGCTCTTGCCGACCTCGCCACCGTGGAAAAAGCGCAGCAGCGCATCGGCAAGCAATCGCGATCCGGCGACAAGGATGCCGCCAAGTTGGGCGCATTATTGGAGCAAGTCTCCGCGCATCTCGATCAGGGCAAACCGGCGCGCATGCTGAAGCTGGATGCCGAGCAGCGCGCGCTGCTCCAGCCGTTGTGCCTGCTCACCGTCAAGCCCGCGATGTATGTCGCCAATGTCGCGGAAGGCGGTTTCAGCAACAATCCGCTGCTGGCTCGCCTGGAAGAATTCGCCGCCAGAGAAGGCGCGCCGGTCGTGCCGATCTGCGCCGCGCTGGAAGCGGAAATCGCCGAGTTGTCCGATGCGGACAAACAGGAATTTCTGGCCGATGCCGGCCTGGCCGAACCCGGCCTGAACCGCCTGATCCGCACCGGCTACCAACTGCTCGGCCTGCAAACCTACTTCACTGCCGGCGTGAAGGAAGTGCGCGCGTGGACCATCCACAAGGGCGATACCGCCCCGAAGGCTGCGGGCGTAATCCACAACGACTTCGAGCGCGGCTTTATCCGCGCCGAGGTGATTGCCTATGAAGATTTCGTGAAATACAAGGGCGAACAAGGCGCGAAAGATGCCGGCAAAATGCGTGTGGAAGGCAAGGAATATGTGGTGCAGGACGGCGATGTGATGCACTTCCGCTTCAACGTGTAGAAAAACTGCTGCTCTCGTTTGTGCAACGCAGAATTCAGGGTGCACAAAACAGCCGCAAACCATCGGGTTTGCAACGGCAATGGAAAATACGTCAACTTGGCGTTGACGAAATAAAGAGGCGCACGCACCAATTAGTGCGCCCAAAGCCAAGCACGCCGGGGAAGACCCCTTACTGCCAAGACATCAGGGGATATCCGTAACACGCGCCTCCCGCACTAGCAAACCGCACTAGCGAAGCCAGCCGATTGCGGGAACGGCAACTTATAGCCACCCCTCCCGCACCAGAAGGCCTCACCGTGTCGCAGCGGCTGCCGCAACAGGCGCCCCCCAGATCAGTTCGGCTTGCCGATCCCAGGTGTAGGAAAAGGCCATGTTGCAGCCGGACGCACTGGTGCTGGCGCAGAAGGAGCCGGGGCTGCTGGCTTGGCTGCTGCAGGAGCTGCCGGTTTAGCTGCAGCAGGCTTCTTGGCCGCTACTGCCTTTTTGGCTGCCGGCTTCTTCGCCGCTACCGCCTTTTTGGCTGCCGGTTTCTTGGCTGCGACCTTTTTGGCGGCTGGCTTCTTGGCTGCAACCTTTTTGGCTGCCGGCTTCTTGGCTGCGACCTTTTTGGCGGCTGGCTTCTTGGCTGCAACCTTTTTGGCTGCCGGCTTCTTGGCTGCGACTTTCTTGGCTGCCGGCTTCTTCGCCGCTACCGCCTTTTTGGCTGCCGGCTTCTTGGCTGCGACTTTCTTGGCTGCCGGCTTCTTGGCTGCGACTTTCTTGGCTGCGACTTTCTTGGCTGCCGGCTTCTTGGCTGCGACTTTCTTGGCTGCAGGCTTCTTCGCCGCTACTGCCTTTTTGGCGGCCGGTTTCTTAGCTGCCGCAACCTTCTTTGCTGCCGGTTTAGACTTCTTTGCTTCTGCCATTTCAACCTCCTTAAGTGATAATGAAAGTTAACGAAAACAACGCTTGCGACTGCTACACCCCCAACCCGCGCTTAAATCCAAGCACGGGCCAAAGCCTGTTAATTCACTGCCCCCTTGTTAATCTCTGGGCAGCAGCATTCTTGCCGCGCATACGACAGCGGCGGATGCTTGTATTGATCGAACAGATTGGTAAAGAACACGACGAAACCGGAAGTGCCGCAGGCAGGCATTAAAGATTCTGAAACGCTATCGGTAGCAGCATGCGGCATATACGCACTCCCTGAAAATTTTGCCAACCCTGAATTCAAAAAACACTACATCTAGCTATTTTTTTCATTGACGTAGCTAATTGTAGTGGTTGACACAAATATCGTAAGCCGGGAAAAGAACTATATATTTCGCCCAATTTATCCTTTTGCCTATCCTGGCAGGGCACTGAAAATATAACGAGTGCAGCAGTTTTACCCGGACAATCCTGCGAGATAGCGCGCCCAATCAAAGCATGGACCAGGGTCGGTCTTGCGTTGCGGCGCAACATCTCGATGCCCTGCGATGCCGCGTATTGGATAGGTTTTGCGCAACGTCATAGTCAAACGATGGAGCGCGTCATATTGCGCATCGGCAAACGGAACCGCATCGCTGCCTTCCAACTCGATGCCGAGCGAAAAATCATTGCAGCGCGCCCTGCCTTGCCAGCAGGACTCGCCCGCATGCCATGCCCGCTTCAAACAGGGAACAAACTGGATAATCTGCCCATCGCGGCGCACCAAGAAGTGCGCCGACACCTTCAGTTCGGCAATGGTTGAGTAATAAGGATGCGCTGCCGCGTCCAGCGTGTTGGTAAACAACCGCCGCACACCATCGCCGCCAAACTCGCCCGGTGGCAGACTGATGTTATGTATCACCAATAATTCGATGGCGCCTGCGGGGCGGTCGTCGCAGTTCGGCGAAGGAATATATTCGCAGCCAACAAGCAATCCTTGCGCATCAATCCGCATCGTCCGCACCGTTCGGGCCTTTGATGCCCAGCCGTTCCATCCGGTAGCGCATGGTGCGGAACGTCAAACCCAGCAATTTGGCGGCGGCCGTGCGATTAAAACCGGTCTGCTCCAGCGCTTCCAGTAGTGCCTTTTTTTCGATCCGATCCAGATATTCCGGCAGCGGGTATTTGCTGCCGAGGGCCGCATTATCAGGCTGGTTATGTTCCACGGGCACCAGCAACAGATCCTGCTCTTCGATCACCCCTCCCAGGCACAGCGCCAACGCCCTTTCGATGATGTTTTCCAGTTCGCGCACATTGCCCGGAAAGCTGTAGCCTTGCAGCGCATGCAAGGCATTTTCGGAAAAATGCACCTCATCATTTCCGCGCAAGCGCTCCAAGATGCGCTGTGCGATTTCCGATATATCCTCGCGCATCTCGCGTAGCGCGGGCATCTGGATCGGGATCACATTCAGGCGGTAATAAAGATCCTGGCGGAATTTGCCTTGCCGCACACATTCGGCTAGATCGTGGTGCGTCGCACTGATGATGCGCACATCCACCGCTTCTTCGCCGCTCCCGCCGATTTTTCGCACACACTTTTCCTGTATCGCGCGCAATAACTTGACCTGCATGTCCAGCGGCAGATCGGCCACTTCATCGAGGAACAAAGTCCCGCCGTGCGCCGCTTGGAAAAACCCGTCCCGATCCTTGTCCGCCCCGGTGAACGCGCCCTTTTTGTAGCCGAAAAATTCGCTTTCCATCAGGTTGCTCGGAATTGCCCCGCAGTTCACCGCGATAAACGGCAGATCATGCCGCGCACCGCTTTGCACGATCAGGCGTGCCGCCAGCTCCTTGCCGCTGCCCGATTCGCCGCTGATATGCACCGGCGCCTGGCTGCGCGCCACGCGCCCGATCAGGTCGCGCACTTTCTGCATCGCAGGCGAATGACCGAGCAGCGTTTTATCACCGGATGTTCCTGCTTGCGGCAGCTTCAGCGCAGATTTCACCAGGGCGCGCAACTGATCCAGCGAAACCGGTTTGGCCAAGTAGTCGAACGCACCCGCCTTGAGCGCGGTAATGGCGTTTTCCATGTTGCCATGCGCGGTAATCACCGCCACTGGCACATCCAGGTTGTTTTGCATGATGTGCTGCACCACTTGCAAGCCATCGCCATCGGGCATCCGCATATCGGTCAGGCACAGGTCATAGCGGCGCGCCGCCAGTTTCGTCAGCGCCTCGCGCACATTGCCGGCGCTGTCCACCTCCAACCCCATCTTGCGTAGCGCCAATTCCAGCAACTCCAGGATGTCCGGCTCATCATCCACCAGCAGCACAGTGGCGCTTTTCGCCCGATAGTTATCCGCCATGTTCGCGCCCCCCATGCAGATCTCCGAACGTTATACGGAAGCAGGCGCCCGTCTGCCCCACCGGCTCTTCCTGAACATGATATTCCAACAGCGCGCCATTTGCCTCGCACAACTCCTTGGCGATATACAAGCCCAAACCGGTGCCGTCGGTTGCGGTGGTGAAAAACGGCTCGAACAACTTGCCCTGATGTTCGGCGGAGATGCCCGGGCCATCATCCTGCACGTCCAGCATCGCCCGCCCATCCAGCGCACTCATCGCCAATGTCAGGCTGCCAGGCAACTTGCGGTTATAGCGCAACGCGTTGCGGCACAAATTCCACAGCACCTGGCGCAAATGGCCGCGATCAAAGGAAACCTCTACACCCCGCACTCCAGCCAACACCATCACACCCGGCTCAAGCCGTTCCGCCAAGTTAAACTCTTCCACAAAAATGCGCAACATTGCATCCAGTTCAAACACTTCAGATTGTGCACGGTCGCGCCGGTTCAACTGCATCACGTCTTGCACGATGCGGTTGATGCGCTGCGTGTTATCCAGCACGATTTGCAACAGCCGCTGCTGCTTGGCATCGCCCCGTTCCTCCTGCATTAATTCTGCCGCATAGCTGATTGCCGACAACGGATTGCGCACTTCGTGCGCGATGCTGGCGGTCAAGCGGCCCAGCGCGGCCAGCTTGATCTGCTGCGCCTCGGCCCGGACGCGCTGCATATCTTCCAAAAAGATCACTGCGCCATGCGCCGCATCCCGCTCGACGGCAACAAAACGCAATCTTGCCTGCACCCCGACATCCAGCTGCAAGGTATCGCGGCTGGCCATACCGGTTCTTTTCCATAGCGCGTACTGCCCGAACAGCAACGGAAAATTTTCCGCCAGCGGGCTTCCGGATAGGGCGCTTCGGCGCAGCAAACGCGCCGCACTCGGGTTCATCTGCATGATCACGCCCTGTTCATCCACCACCAGCACGCCATCCTGCATATCGCGCATCACCAGACTGTTCGCCTCGGACAAGCTGGCCAAATCGTGGCCGCGGCGTTGCGCCAGTTGCTGGCTGTCCACGGCGTATTTCGCCAGCGTATGCGCCAGCCAGGCCACCGCGAAATAGGACACGCACAGCAAGCCGACTTGCACATATTGCGCCACTACGGCATCGTCATACAGCACATCGTAAGAATGTTCCAGCAGCGCGGCAATACTCGCCAGCGCGGCAAAGAACAAGGTGATTTTACCGCGGCTGATCATCCCTGCCGCCGCCAACGAAACCAGCAGCAACAAGCCGATATTGCTCTGTATCCCGCCGCTGGCATAGGAAAGCACCGACAGGGCGACAATGTCGCCGCCAACCTGGCCGGCCAGTTGCCAAGTAAAACGCGGCCAGCGCAGTTGGAGCGGGACAAAGGAAAGCATCACCACTGCCACATAGATCAGGCTGGCAACAAAAAACACCGTCCAGTTGCGCGCACCCAGCGACAGCGAGGAGCCGAATGTCCCGGCGAGAAACACAAACAAGCTGGCCAGCGCCAAGCGGTACAGATTGAAATAGCGCAGGGAGCGCCAAAAATCGACGGGGGGGAACTCGGCAGTAAACTTGTCGGTCATTAGTTTATGCGGCACCAGGTTGCATCGCGTTGTTTATTTGCGCCATGTCGTCTATTTACGATAGGCATCACGATGCTCCGCACCGCAAAAAAATTGCCCATCGGCCTGGATGCTCTCGCGCTTGGGCAAATGTACGCTGCAATGTGCGCAGCGCACCATGTCCTCGGCAGTTGTTTTATTCTGCTGCGGCGCTTGCTTGCGGAAGTATCTGATCAGCAGGTAAATCACTGCTGCGATGGCGATGATCAATAACAGACGGCTCATTTGGCTTTAACTCCACATAATTCTATTTGTGACCTTCCCTCGAACCAAAAAATTGAATTACAGGCTTGTATCCTGAGAGTTCTTTGCTTTTTTACCGAAGCCAAATGGGCATCCGCCTTTGGAGGCCGGCTCACTTTGCCCCTTCATGGTTTTTTCCATTTCCCCGCGCGCCAGTTCAAGGCCGTTTTCCGCCACTGCCAAGGTGATCTCAGCATGGCCATTTTTACGCGCGAAATTCTCGATGCTCTTCTTGCAGCTGTCGCGCATGAAACCTTCGGGTACCCGCATCAGGCGAGCCAGCGCAGCGGCCTGCCAATGAGGTTCTGATGAGCTGGGGAGCTCTGAAGGGCTGGATACTGAAGGCTGAGTATCAAGCCCCAAGTCTCCGCCATTGGGTTCTGGTGTTTCAGCGTCAAGAAACGGTTTAATATGTTTCTTTTCTACCGTAATGCTCTTTTCCTGGCGGGCTCTTTTCTCGGCGCGCATGCTGAGATTGCCGCGCACAGAAAGGTCTTGGACGGTGAGCAAAAGTGCGACGGCCTCCTTGGACCAGCGCATGGCATCTTCCGCATCGGGTTTACGCTTCAACTCTCCGGCATCGTAGGCAGCGACGATTTCCCCCATGGCTTGTTCTGCATGGTTCGGCATGAGTCGTGCGGTCGCTTCATCCACAATCTTCTGGGTGATGACGGTGTGTCCGTGCTCCTGTGCGTAGCGCATGATAGCCATGCGTGCCATGTTGCGCACGAACGACGGCACCCTCTCCATTCTGGCTTCGGCTTCATGGGTCCAAGATGTGGTGACACCGGACACGACATCGATTTTCGGCTGATATTCGCGCATGCTGAGCAGAATGGCGCAATCCACGTTTTCCAGCAGATGCTCGCTGTTGCCGCCGATATCGAGTTCATCGTCGGCATGAATGCCGAGCTTGCCGATAATCAGCAGCGATGGCTTGTTTTTCCTGACATACTTTTCGATTGCGTCATGCGCTTTACCGGCAAGCAATTCTGTTTCTATCTCTACTCCAAAATCTCCGGCGATGGATCTGGCGACAGCCAAGTGACCGTCATATATTTTTGCCAACCCGGAATCGATGATTTCCTCGTGCAGCTTTTCCTGCTCCTTGAATTTGAATACTCTTCCCGCCTCTTCTGACAGTACACCGGCAATACGGTTAAATGCAACGTAGTGGTAATAGGGGTCGAAGGCGGCGATCACCTTGACCGGTACCTGCCAGTGCTTTGCCAATGACAACGCGGTAAGCAAGCCTCCATATGCCTTTGCCGAGCCATCCACCGCAACGACAATGGGTCCTTCCTTGATGGAGCGTTCAGGTTCCTTGATAACCAGCGTATCAACGGCAGAACGCCGCGCTACCCGCTTGCAGACAGTACCTAGCCTGCTACCTTGTATGGCGCCGAGACCCAAGGCTCCCATAACGAGCAGATCATAAGCGCCTGAATTAGTTTCCTGCGCAAGTGCGCGATAATTTTTTCCCTCAAGCGAACTACGCTTGAAATTGATCCCAAGCCGGCCGCATTCATTTGCCGCCTGATCGAGATAGGAGTCGGTAATAATCGACAAACCTCGAGTGATCAGGTCGTCATGCACATCCCTCTGCCGCTCCAACTCCTGTTCCTGCCTGAACTGCTCGGGTAAGCCGCCTTCCATCTGACGAAAGCGCATGTCATGTAGCCTCGCGGCATACACATGGGTGCCGGTAATTATAGGGGCTTCTACCAATCCCGCCAATTCCGTCGCAATTTGCAGGGCAGCATTAGCATGGTCTGAAGAATCCAGCGCAATTAAGATGTGCTGATGCAAACGGGTGGCAGCTGATAGCTGTGGCTCTTCAGCATCGACCAAAGAAACTTGGGGCATCATGTGTGATTTACCTCTTTTGCTTTAACTTTGAGAGTATTAAACGCATATATACGAACCATTCGGCAAATTCAAGAACCGATGATTTTTAAAAAGGGAGATTTTTGGTGCCACAAAACGAGAGAGGTATACCCCCGGATTTTCATCCGCAAGTATACCTCGCTCAAACCATCTATTACTACAGATTCAGAATTACAAGCCTACTCATGCACCTCAACATTCAGGTGTACTTTCGTCATGGTAAATCTTTATTTAACCTTCACTGCGACTTCAGTCGGTGCCGCTCTATTGCCGCCATGGACAAACCCGCTGCCGACCAACTCACTACCAGGAGCACGCCCAGTCATATCCGATTCAATTTCTTCATTCATTTCCTTGAAGTCCTTGCTCTTCGACGCTGTCATTGCATCCACATCGCCCTTGATCGGCTTGAAGGTTGATTTAGGATTGAGATACTCCTCAACACTCTTCGGTGGCGGAACATCCTGCATCGCGCGGATGAATGCGACAATGTTCCAGATATCCTGATCCTGCAGCACGTTGCCCCAGTTCGGCATCGACGAAGACAACGATACAGCCTCGCCGCCGCCCTTGATTACCCGGAACAATTCGAGGTTGGTCTTCTTTTGCATGTATTCGCCACGGGTCAACGTCCTTGGCCGCGGATTAAGCTCGGAAGCGCTCGGGCCATCTCCATGCATCAGCCAGCCGTGGCAGGCTATACAGTAAGAATAATAATAATTCTTTCCTTGAGTCGGATCGGCACCAGAAACCAGCGTTGTACCAAATGTAGGAGACCAATTACCTGACCATTGGTCGTACACACTCTTATCAGTCACACCATCAGATTTTGGCGCTTTCACACGATCCCACAACTCCGTCTTGAGGCCGGCAGCCGTGTTTTCGCCATAACCGCTATGCGTTTTAAAAGTCTTGGTATCGGAGTTAGCACGCTTGCCCACACCCGTCAGATAATCAAACGGCGCGATGCCATAGGTGCTGCCACCTTGCCCCTTCTCCATATCATCGCCTTCTTTCAGAAAGGCCGCCGAGGCTTTTTTCGCTTCCGCTTCTGTTATGGTAGGACATTCAACTTTCTGCCCACCGGCTGTGCAGCGCTTCTCTGCTGCAGCAAAGGCGTTTCCACTCATCAAGCCTAAACTCGTTATTGCGATCAGGCCTATTTTCAACTTGGCGTTTTTCATTTTCGATCTCCCTTAATTCATCTGTGCGCAAAGAGTAACTTACAGCCCCTTTACACGTTCCGCTATTGTGAGCTGACCTTCTTCCAGCAAGCCAGGCAGATGTTGCGCCTTTTCGTAGTCACCCACGGCGAGATTGGAAGGCCCCTTCTTAGGATCGTCAACAAAGAACGCTGCTCTCATTTCCAGATGCAATGGTCCGCAGAAGTGCGTACAGAAGATTTCATATTCGCCGGCAATATCCGCCGTAAACTCATGCACCGCAGTCACGCCGCGCGGCAGATCCATATTTGACCGCTGTCCATAAGGGCCATAGATGGTCAAACCCATCGTGACATCAGGATTCTTGGTGATACCAGACGCCTTGTCGATATTGGTAGCAAACAAACGCACCTTATCGCCCTTGTTCACTCTCACCTGCCGAGGAATGTAGCCGTAGCTGAAGGCCTTCATGTGAATTTCCTTGACGCCATCAACCAGCTTGACACCCGGCGGGGTGGTTTCCTTGGGAATAAAGTACCTCTTTGAAAGCGCCCTATGAGGAGGATCGAGCAGATCTACTCTTTTATCAATCAACCCGCCCTGCTCTGCCTGACCCTTGGTCCAATCCTTGACCAGATAAGCCATCAGACCCTTGGCGTTATGCGGCTCGCCGTCCACCGGCATGATCTTCAAGGTCTTGCCGTAGGTTGGACTCTTTTCCCGCGCATCCCACATCTCGAAGTTAACCGGGAATATGATACCCGTTGGGCTGAACAGACCCGTTGAGAACTTATTCAAAGCCATCACGTAGGAATTATCCGGGCTGATGGAAATATGCCCCGTTCTATAGTGGGTCGGAATTTCGTCAACCACTTCAAGCTTGGACAGAGATATTTTCACGTTGGCATCTGCCACGAAGCAACTCTCATAGGCGTACTTGGAAGTCAGCCCATCGGGGCTGTCTATGCCGGCCCGGTAGGAACCACCGTCCTTGTTATACACGTCCATGACCGAATGCAGAGGACCCGCACAAGTCGGCAATACCTTCTTTACCGCCAATTTTTGGGTATCGATGATGGTCATGGTCGCCGAGAGCTTATCACTCACCAGCACCATCGTGCTTTCCGGAATGACGTCCGTGCCATGCGGATTCTTGCCTACCGGAATTTCCTTGATCAGCTTGAAAGGACTGGTGGAAAACACACCCACGGTGGAATGGTAATAGTTACCCGCGAAAACATATTTGCCGTCTCTGCTAGCGTCGATGTAGTCCGGAGCGCTCGGGGAAGGACCCCAGTCGATTATTTCCGTTTTGCCCGTCTTGATCTCGGTCTTGGACATCTTGCCGCTATATTCACCCGTTCCAAACAGGTGTTTGCCATCGGTGCTCATAGCAATATGGTGAACCCCGAACGGGAAAGGCAGCGCTATGACTCTTGCCAAATAGCCTGTTTGAATATCGAACTCGCAAATCGTGTTGGCGCCCTTGTCGTTCAGATAGACGAATTTGCCGTCCGGCGTTCCATTCTTGTTGCCTTTGTTGCTTCCACCGAATGAAATTTCGTGTGTGTCGACACCGCAATCAACATGGCGGTAGGTCTTGAAACTGGGAATACCGATGATCGCCATCTTGCCGTCCACACCGCCGGACGAATACAGGATCATCGGGTCATGGAGCGGCGAATCCTTGCCATCCGGAACCGCTATCTGCCATCCCGGAATGACTTCTGGTTTTTCTGCAGCATTGGCTGCCCCTGACATCAAGCAACTCGCCGATAGCGCGCTTACCAATAAAAATTTATATTTGCTTTGCATTATTACCCCCTTGTACGCAACTACTTAATAATAGGATAGCGTAATGTTGACGCCGACCTTCAACCCTGACATTCACTCAATTACTACGATTGCCCATCAGTGATACCTTACACCAACGGGGTATCCACTTCCTGCTTACGGGCTCCCCAACGGCTTCCAACCAACACTGCATTGCTGTTACTATTTTTTCAGCCCACTTGCTTGGCGCCGCGACTTAGCGCCTTGCCACTCCCGCCACTAGTGCGGCATTTTGACACACCTGCGGCGTTTTGACGCACCTTCATCAGGTTGGAATATTTACATCGTCCGAGCCTTGCATGTTTGATCTAAATCAAAAAGAAGTAGGAAATAGTCCCATTTAATTATTTCAACCGCCGGACTCAACCTCGAAGCGCATCCACCGAACACCTCATAGCCCCATGCCATGGCATACGAGAATAAGTATTTGATGGGTGCATTTGATGGAATTACCACAAATTTCGCCAAGTATGCTAGGCTGCACATTGCTGCCGTATTGGCTCCTGGTTGGCTCGCCGTAACGCCGTCTTTATCTTCCTTTTGGAAGGTGGGTCGGGTCTGACGGCCTGCGTGTGGCTGACCTGGTTCAGGTGCGACAGAATGTACCGTATCAAAGCGCTGCCAGCGTGCAGGTCAGCAGATCCTATGAGGTGCGAGGCTCCAAGCGTTCACGACGAATCAGTCGCGTAACCGAGTTGTCGGAGCTTACCATACGCGCGAATTCCATATTGGAGTTTGGCGTAGATACCGTCTATCTGCCTTTCTTCGCGAGTTCTGGCCGTGCCCTTTTTTTGCATTTAACAGGGGTAGCCATGTCTCATCTTGAAAAATTCGACGCAGTCATTCACGACACAATCGAACCCGCAGTCATCGGTTGCGGCATCACATTTCGCGCGCTTTCCTTCATATTCAATTTTGCCACTGTATCGGGCGCGCTGGAAACAGAGGCTCATTATGGCCACCACTAACGAACTGAAATTACTGCATACCGCCCTTTCATTGGATCATACCTTGTTCACTGTCCAGCGGCATGCAACACGACCCAAAGCCAGTATTCGGGTGGACTGCTTCGCGTCCAAGGGAACGAGCAGCCCAGGACTCATGAGGATAACCAGCCTCGTAGCCGGCGTACTCAATTATCGCCGTAATCCCCTCGGGTTGACCATGAGCAACAAGGAGGACATCGGTCAACTGGTCGTCGCGTTGTCTAAAAAACTCGAACTTGACCTTAAACACGAGAGACTGGTCTAGTGGGAAAGTTTGTCCGTTATTCAAATAGCCATTGCTGCCCCATATTGTTTTTTTAATTGAAAAAGGAGTCTAGATGTTTACACGGATATTGTGGGTGCTTCTATGTGCGCTGTTTATTTTTCCTTTTTCCTCGATGGCCAAGGAAATGCCCAAGGAAAGAAATGGGGAGGTCGAACTTAGCGTTACCATCGCTGCCCCGGATGACAGCAGAGATGTAAGAGTCTGGATTCCATACCCCGTTTCGAACAATGTGCAAGACATATCGCATGTCAGAATAAACGGTAATTTCTCACAAAGCGGCATTTACGGTGAAAAAGAAACCGGCAACCTTGCCCTGTATGCCGAGTGGACAAAACCGACAAAAGACCGGGCCATCACACTGACCTTCAAAGCCACGGCCAGGGAATTGGTAAAAAAAGATTTCCCCGTAGTGGAGCCCGCTATTCCTGCTGAGATAAAGGAATACCTCAAGAGCACCGCGTTCATTCCGACGGATGGCAAAGTCAGGGAAATCGCCCTCGGCATAAGCAATAACAAGCAGAAAATCAGTGCAAAAGCACGCGCCGTTTACCAGTGGGTGGTCGAAAACACAGTCAGGGATCCGGATGTCAAGGGGTGCGGTACCGGAGAAGTCGAAAAAGTGATCGCAAAGCGAGGCGGAAAGTGTGCCGATATAAGCTCGGTCTTTGTTTCGGTTGCCAGAGCGGCCGGGGTGCCGGCACGAGAAGTATTCGGTCTCAGGCTGGGAAAGAAGGATGAAGAAGACATGACCGGCGGACATCACTGCTGGGCCGAGTTCTACGTTCCCGGTTACGGATGGGTACCGGCAGATCCGTCTGATGTCAGAAAAGCCATGTTGGCAAATAAACTGGATCTCAAGGGTGCGCAGGAATTCGTGGACTATTATTTTGGCGCGGTCGATGAATACAGAATTGCCCTGGCCAGAGGCGGAAGGGGGTATTACCTGAACCCGCGCCAGAATGACGGCCCGCTGAACTATTTCATGTATCCCTATGCCGAAGTAAACGGGAAGTCCCTTGAATGGTTGGCAGCTCAGGCCGACCTGAAATACAAGGTCAAGTTCAAGGCACTTTGATCAAAACACTCTAACAAATAACAAGCATTACATTCAGAATTTATTTTTAAACGGAGATGATTATGAAAAAACTGGCGCATGTATTTATTGCAATAATATTTTCCTCGATGATTTGCGCGCACGGCGCAATAGCCGCAGAGACTATTACCATTCTCGGCGATCCTTGCACCGTGCCCTTGGCCAAAAAACTGGGTGCGGCATTTACCCAAAAAACCGGGAAAAGTGTAGAAGCTACCGGTGAAGCTTGCGGCGCAGGCATTTACAAGGCAAGCCAGGGTGAGGTCAATATCGGCGTGAGCACCCATGAGGTAGTGCTGAGCTATCTCCCGGAAGGCACCGTCAATACAGTCATCGCCAAGGCGCCCACGGTTGTGCTGGTCCACAAGAACAATCCGGTAAACGACCTGAAACTCCAGCAACTCAAGGACATCCTCGCCGGCAAGATCAAGAACTGGAAAGAAATCGGCGGCAACGACCTGGAAATAAAGAATGTCCTCCTGCAACCCTGCACCACCACGATCTTTTCCAAGAGCGCAGCCCCGTTTGGCAAGGATATCAAGCGTCTGACGCCTGAAAAACCGATGAACCCCGTGGCCGGCACCAACAAGCTGGTTGAAGAAAATGAAGGGGCGATGGGTCTTCAGATTTACGGTTACGAAAGCGCCGATGTCAAGGTGCTGACTGTGGACGGATATCTGCCAGACGAGAAAACTTTTCCTGCCAAATACAAATTTTATCAGGACTACAACGTCATCACCAGGAAGGATGCAAACAGCGACACCAAGGCGTTTGTCGATTTTGCCTTGAGCCAGGAAGGACAGGAGATCGTGGCATCGCTGAAGCATATAAGGGTGAAGAAATAAGTACGGCGTCCCTGCCTATTGCATCTTGGCCGCTTATTGGTGGAATGAATTACTCCGCCGCAAGCGGCGGGGAATCGAATCGTAAGAGATTCAAATAAGGTTGGAATAATGCGGCGTTATCTAAACCGCTATGTTTAAACCGTTCGCTGAGGGGTGATTTTGATGAAAGAGAGGCACAGTATGGCGGGTTTGTTTTCCAGATTGAGCATGGCGCTGTTTTTCATGGCCGGGAGCACTATCTGTATGGCCGGGGTGACGGATATTTCGCAGGTTGAACTGATGCAACGCATCAAGGCTAACCATGCAGGTCTCATATTGGATGTGCGCAGCCCGCAAGAGTATGCGGAAGGCCATATACCAGGTGCAATCAATATTCCTCATGATCAGCTAGGCTCCCGTCTTGCAGAAATTGGTTCGCATAAGAACAAGGATGTAGTGCTGTATTGCGGAAGTGGCGGGCGAGTAGGTATCGCCGTGAATATCTTGCGACCAGCGGGTTTCAGCAAATTACTGCATTTGGATGGAGATATGAACGGTTGGCGCAGAAACGGTAATCTGCCGATAAATAAATAACCGGGCAAACCAGATGTATGAAGTTGCTTAAACTTCGGTGATTTCTTTGGCAGGAGATTGCCGCCCGCCACGAACCGCACCGATGGCAAACACGCATGCCCCGAATAAAATAAGAAGCAGATACTCATAAGCGGGCACTCCGCCGCGCAGGGTCAGCAAGCTATCGAGCACTCCCAAGGCCATCAGAATAAAACCAAATATTTTGGTTTTGACGCCTCGCCTGCCGTACCCGTACTCGGCTTCTTCCACGGTATGCCCCCTTATTAGAAACTATCAGGCAGCGGGTTTGGCGCTGCGCGCCCACCAGAACAAGCCGCCTGCAAACAGACCCATGACGATCAGCGCCGTAATGAGGGGCTTGGATCCGGTCGCCGGCTTGAGCAACAGCCAGTACCAGGTAGTCATGGTGTGCTTCGACCCCTTCTCGCTGTTATTGCTGCCGTCCCATGCCGCGAATGCAACCGGAATAAACTGCCCTTCAGCGAATTGGATGTCTTTCCCCTGGGTGGACGTAGTAAGCGACCGCGTTATCAGCACCTTCCATGTGCCGTCGTTATAACTAGCCTTTGCCTTGAGTCCAATCTCCGCTGCGTCACGCTTCTCGATCTCCTTGAATCCCTTGCTGTTGAGGATGTTAATGCTTTCCGTTGCATCCTTCGTGCCGCTCTTCCAATGCCAAATATTTACCGGATTTGCCGCATCGCCCATGCCGAAATAAGGTTTCTGCATTTCCTTCGGGATTATGACGGGCAGTTGAACCGCGACGCCATCCTCCGCAATGGGCGCATCGGCGAGTTTTCCCGCCTCTTCGTCACCGGGGATGCTCTTGGTGCGATCATCCCATTCCAGCAGCATCGCAACCGTTTTATCGTTATACAGCGCGCGCACCGTGATGGAGTCACCGGAAGGCGTAAAGAAACGCTCCTTCCCGATGATCTGGGGAACCAGGTAAAAAGTGGTCGGCGTGGACTTTTCCCAGTTCGCGTCATCCGGCGTGCTGGGCAATTCGCCCTCCACCTTATCCGCCTTGACAACGGTGTTTTCTGCATTGACCAGCTTATCCGTCTTGGCCAGCGACGCCACATAGTTTGCTACATGCCAGCGCTCCTCGACAGACAGCTTCTTTTTGCTCTTGGGGTCGGCGAAAGACGGCATCTCCGTACCAGCAATACCGGTGGAAATACGCGTGAAAATATCTTTTGGATCGTTGCTGCCACGGTATGTCCAAGGCTTCGTCAGGTTGCGCGGCCAGGTACGTTCGCCGGCATCTCCCTTGAGCCGCTTGCTGGCGCTGCCCTTGCCGGACTTGCCATGACATTCAACGCAACGGTCGCCGTCTTCAAACAGCTTCCGCCCCTTCTCGATGCTCTCGGCCGAGCTTGATATCTGCGTGCCAAACTCGACCTGTTTGCTAGGCGGCTTGTCATACTGCGCGAAAGTCTTGACATAGGCAACCAGATCCCACATATCCTGCTCGGCCAATATATCGCTCCAGCCCGGCATCGCAGTACCCGGCATGCCGTCGCGTATCATGCGATAGATGTCGTCATCGTTGGGCACCATGTCTTCAAAACTGGATGCTTTGATCTTGTAATTGCCGGACGTGAAATCCCTCGGTGGCGGATTGAGGCGGTCTTTGGCCGCGCCGTCACCCGCACCCTCTTCACCGTGGCACCAAGTGCAACGCTTGTCGTAGATTTCCTTGCCCTTGGCAGCAGTGCCGGTTTTCGCCGTTGCCGAACCCGCCACAAATAAGGCGGCACAAAAAGTCAGGAGAGCTAGTTTATTTATAGGACTCATTATTATTCCTAAACGCCGATTATTCATGTGC
>CAYGIF010000004.1:0-23319 GCA_964349865.1 uncultured Gallionella sp.
GCGCTTGCGGCACGTCATCGGCGGGGCGGATGTAGCAGCCCGGCTCGACGGTGAACACCATGCCGGGTTGCAGCGCGCGCCAGTTGTCGCCGGCCTTGTAATCGCCGACATCGTGCACGTCCATGCCCAGCCAGTGGCCGGTGCGGTGCATGTAAAACCTCTTGTAGCTTTCGCTCTCCAGCACGGCATCCACGCTGCCCTGGCACAGCTTCAGGTCGATGAAGCCTTGCGCCAGCACGCGCAGCGCGGCGTCATGCGGGGCATCCCAGGTATTGCCGGGACGGGCGGCGGCAATCGCGGCGGCCTGCGCGGCGAGCACGATTTCATAGACATCTTTTTGCGCGGCGGAGAAACGCCCGTTCACCGGAAAAGTGCGCGTGATGTCGGCAGCGTAGCCGTCTATTTCGCAACCCGCGTCGATCAGCAGCAGGTCGCCGCTCTTGAGCCTGGCGTTGTTGCCCACATAATGCAGCACGCAGGCATTCGCACCGCCCGCGACGATGGAAGGGTAGGCGGGATGGCGCGCGCCGTGGCGGCAGAATTCGTGCAGCAGTTCCGCCTCGACCTGGTATTCGAACTGTTCCGGGCGGGAGAAGCGCATGGCGCGACGGTGTGCCTGCGTTGAAATTTCTGCGGCGCGGCGCATGATGGCCAGTTCGTGCTCGTCCTTGAACAGCCGCATTTCGTTGAGCAGCGCGCGCACGTCGTGAATCTCGTCCGGCGCGCGGATGCCGCTGCGCACTTTGGCCTGCACTGTGCCGCGCAGCTTGAGGATGCGCTGGTCCCATGAAGCGTCGTGGCCTAACGGATAAAACAGCGCGGGCTGGTTGCCCAGCAGCTCGGTCAGTTTTTCATCCAGTTGCGCAATCGGGTAGGCCGCGTCGAAACCATACTGCTCTTTTGCGGCATCGGGACCGGTGCGGTAGCCGTCCCAGACTTCGCGCTCGGGATTTTTCTCGCGGCAGAACAGGATGGTTTTCTGCACGCCATTTTTTCCCTGGCTGGCAACCAGCACCAGCACCGCTTCCGGTTCGGCAAAGCCGCTGAGGTAATAAAAATTGCTGTCGTAGCGGTAACCATAATGGGTGTCGCCGTTGCGCGCCACTTCCGGTGCGGTGGGGACGATGGCGATGCCGCACTGCATCTTTTCCAGCAGGCGGGCGCGACGTTGAACGTAGATGGTTGCGTCAATGGTCATGGCGTATTGTGCGACGAACGGGGCGTTTTCTGCAATGAACAAATCTGCCTGTCGAGTTCGGCCAGGCGTTGCGGCGTGCCGACATCGACCCATATGCCCCGGTGGTGTTCGCCGCTGACCTTGCCGAGGGCGATTTGCGCGCGCAGCAGCGGCGCGAGCGGCGCGATGCCGCCGCGCGGGATATGGCTGAACAGGGAGGGCCGATAGATGCCGATGCCGCTGAAGGTCAAAAGAACGGGAAGTGGGAAGCGGGAAGTGGGAAGTGGATAAATGCGGCTCCCATTCAAAGCGAAATCGCCGTTGGGGTGGTGGGGCGGATTATCCACCAGCACAAGGTGCGCCATGTCGCCGTTTGCCTGCATGGCCGCCGTACGCGCTGTCAGATGCGCAAAGTCGTAGTCGCAGTAGATGTCGCTGTTGATCACAGCGAAAGGCTCATCGCCGAGCAGCGGCAGGGCGTTGGCGATGCCGCCGGCGGTTTCCAGCGCGCGCGCTTCGGGCGAATACTGGATACGCGCGCCGAACCGGCTGCCGTCGCCCAATGCGGCTTCGATCTGCGCGCCGAGATGGGCGTGGTTGATGACCAGTTCGGAGATGCCGGCGCGCACCAGGTTTTCGATATGCCAGACGATCAGCGGCTTGCCGCCGGCTTCCAGCAGCGGCTTGGGGGTATGGTCGGTGAGCGGGCGCATGCGTTCGCCGCGGCCCGCCGCCAGCAGCATGACCTTCAAAAGGTATACCCCACTTGTGTACCGCGCGGCTCCAGCTCGTCCAGCAGGTTCAGCAGCGGCTTGAGATCGATATAGCGCGCACAGGCGGCGCGCAAATACGCCATTACCAGCGGCAGGTCTTTCAGGTAGCCGTCCTTGCCGTCGCGGTGATACAGGCGCGCAAATATGCCCAGCACCTTGAGATGCCGCTGCACGCCCATCCATTCGTAGTCGCGGTAGAACGTGGGGAAATCATCGGCCACCGGCAGCCCTGCCCTGCGCGCCTTTTCCCAATAGCGGATCAGCCAGTCGAGCGTTTCCGCCTCTTCCCAATGGATATAGGCATCCTTGAACAGCGACGCGAGGTCGTAGGTGATCGGGCCATATACCGCATCCTGAAAGTCGAGGATGCCGGGGTTGGGTTCGGTCGCCATCAGATTGCGCGAATGGTAGTCGCGGTGCACAAACACGCGCGGCTGGGCGAGGTTGTTGGCGATGATGCGCGCGAAAATTTCTTCCAGCTTGGCGCGCTGTTTATCGCTAAGCGCAACATTGAGATGCTTGGCAACATACCACTCCGGGAACAGGCGCATCTCGCGCAGCAACAGGGCTTCGTCATAGGGGGGCAGCTCATTTTCGCGCGAGGCGAGCTGGATTTTGATCAGCGCGTCGGTAGCCGCGCCATACAGCTCGCGCGCCGTGCCGGCGTCCCCCCCGCACAGCGCTTGCAGATAAGTGGTGTTGCCGAGGTCGGACAGCAGCAAAAACCCCTGATGCAAGTCCTGCGCATATACATGCGGCACATGCGTCCCGGCCTCCTCGAACAGTTTGGCGATATGCAGGAACGGGCGGCAGTCCTCATGCTGCGGCGGTGCATCCATCACGATCAGCGTGCGATCGGCGAAGCTGGCGCGAAAGTAGCGGCGGAAGCTGGCATCGGCGGAGGCCGGTGCAAGGGTGAAGGCCTCGCCGGGAAACTGGCTGTGCAGCCATGCGGTAAGTTGTTGCAGGCGTTGCATATTGGGCTTTTCAAATAGCGTTAATGGTAAACTTGCGAAAGTTTACCACCTTACTATTGTCATGCGGTTCCGTCTCAAGCCCGTTGCATTCACTTTGCTCTGCACATTTGCGCACCACGCCGGCGCGGATGCGGAGCTACCTGCGCTGCGCATGGACAAGATCTTCATGGCGATGGCGGAGCCGGAGCAGGAAGCGCCCACCTTCGTGGAGGCGGATCGCCTGACGGGCAAGAAGGAAAATCAGCTCGAGGCAACGGGCAACGCGATATTGCGCAAACACGGGCAATCCATCCGCGCGGACCGCCTGCTGTATTTCCAGGATACTCAGGATCTCGATGCGCGGGGCTCGGTAGTGCTGGAGCAGGACGGCAACACGATGAGCGGACCGCATCTCGAGCTGAATCTCGACACCAGCATCGGCACCATGGAGCAACCGGTGTTCTATCTCGCGGAGAATGACGGGCGCGGTTCGGCGGACATGATGCACATCCACGACAGGCAGCATTACACGCTGGATAACGCAACCTACACCACTTGCCCGGCCGACAACCAGGACTGGCTGCTGAAAATGCGCGGTTTGGAGATCGACCGCGACCGGCAGATCGGTGTGGCCCATCACGCCTGGGTGGAATTCATGGGGTTGCCGATCCTGTATTCGCCGTGGATGGACTTTCCTCTCAACGATCAGCGCAAATCGGGTTTTTTGTCGCCGGTATTCGGCAGCACCATCAATGGCGGCAGCGAATTGACCTTGCCCTATTACTGGAACATCGCGCCGAACCGCGATGCGACGATTGCACCGCGCGTGATGACCAAGCGCGGGGTTTTGCTCAACAATGAATTCCGCTATCTGGAGCCACGTTATGGCGGCGAACTGCAACTGGACGTGCTGCCCGGCGATGCGCTGGCGAACCGCAACCGCACGCGTATTCATCTTATGCACAGCCAGTCCATTGCAGGCGGATTGAATGGCTATGTCAATCTACACAGCGTCTCGGACGACGCCTATTTTCGCGATTTGGGGAACACGGTCAACGCCACTTCGCAGGCCAATCTGCTGCAGGAAGCAGTGTTGGCCTACGGCGCCGGCTGGTGGAGCGCGACCGCGCGCGTACAGCGCTACCAGACTTTGCAGGATCCGGCTGCGCCGATCGGGGCGCCTTATAAGCGTTTGCCGCAATTGACAGCCAATGCGCAACGAAACTATTCCGGCGCCAATCTTGCAATTGCCGGCGAATTTGTCGATTTCGCCCACCCTGTTTGGGAGAATGCGCAACGGCTGGTGCTGAATCCCAGCGTAAGCTACCCGCTGGTCAGCGATCCGGCGTTCTATCTCACCCCCAAAGTGGCGCTGCACAGCACCTATTACGCAATGGGGGCAAATAACACTCGAGCTTATTCCAGCGCTTCGCGCACCTTGCCTCTCCTGAGCCTGGATAGCGGGGTTGCTTTTGAGCGCGACTGGAACCTGTTCGGAGGCGACTATGTGCATACGCTGGAGCCGCGCGCGTTTTATGTTTATGTGCCGTACCAAAACCAGAATCTGCTGCCTAATTTCGATTCGGCGCAGGCCAGTTTCGACTTTACCCAGATGTTTGCCGAGAACCGTTTTTTCGGCAGCGACCGGGTGGGCGACGCGAATCACATCACGCTGGCCATGACCTCGCGTTTGCTGGAACAGGAAAATGGCACGGAGCGGTTAAAGCTGATGATAGGCGAGCGCTTCAGCTTCAAAACGCCACAGGTAAATCTTATTGCGCCCACGACAACGACCAACAAATCCGATATTCTGCTCGCCGCTTCGGGGCAAGTGACCAAAGCATGGTCTTTTGACAGTGAATTTCAGTATGACCCGAACCAGTCGCACAGCCAACGCTATAACATCGCCGCGCGCTATCGTCCGGAGCTGGGAAAATCTCTCGACCTCGGCTACCGCTTCGCGCGCAACACCTTGCGCCAGGTCGATCTTTCCGGGCAATGGCCGTTATTCGATCGCTGGCGCGCGGTGGGGCGTTTGAATTATTCCCTGCATGACAATAAGACTTTGGAATCGATTGCCGGGCTTGAGTATAATCAAAGCTGCTGGACGCTTCGTTTTGTGGCGCAACGCTTTACTGTCGCGGCACAGCAGGCCAATACGGGCATTTTCCTGCAGCTTGAGCTGAATGACTTTGTCAGCGTCGGCGTGGATCCCATTAATGCATTGAAGCAAAACGTGCCCAGCTATACCAAGTTAAACGAGAAACACGCCAACAAACCCGGTTCAGTCTTGCGTTGAACAAGCCAGAGGAATAATGATGTTTAGAACGGCAGCCACCGCGCTGATTTGCTGCGCCACATTCACTGCAACGCACCCTGCTTGCGCCGCCGATGCCGCGATGGCGAAGCCCGCGCAGGCTTCGCCCGCTATTGCCGAGCCGCATAAGCCCGATCCGCAACAACAGGTGGCGGTGATCGACTCCGTGGTCGCGGTGGTCAACGATGATGTGATCACGCGCCAAGAACTGGATGACCGGCTGCGCGTGGTGGTGCGCCAGCTGCAGAAACAGGGCACGCCGCTGCCCGCGCCGGAGGTGCTGGAAAGGCAAATGCTCGAACGCATGATCAGCGATATGCTGCAGGCGCAATTCGCCAAGGAAAGCGGCGTGCGCGTAGACGATACGCAACTGGATCTGGCGATTACGCGCATCGCGCAGCAAAACAACTTCCCGTCGCTGGCCGAGTTCCGCGCCAGGCTGGAAGCGGACGGCGTGGATTTCAAGAAATTCCGCGAAGAGATACGCAGCGAAATCATCTCCACGCGCTTGCGCGAGCGCGAAGTGGAAAGCAAACTGGTTATCAGCGAGAGCGAGGTGGACAGTTATCTTGCCAACAAGAAGAACATGGGCGGGGCTGAAGAGGAGTTCCATCTAGCGCATATTCTGGTGGTGGTGCCGGAACAAGCCAGCGCGGAAAAAATCCAGGCCGCGCGCGACAAGGCGGAGCAGGCATTGAGCCAATTGCAGGGCGGCGCGGATTTTGCGCAAGTGGCGGCAGGCTACTCCGATGCCAAGGACGCGCTGAAGGGCGGCGATCTCGGCTGGCGGCCAGGCGACCGCCTGCCGCCGCTGTTTGCCGGGGAACTGCAAAAACTGCAACCTGGGCAATCTACTGCGGTATTGCGCAGCCCGAGCGGTTTTCACATACTCAAACTGATTGAAAGACGCAGCGGCAGCGCGCCGGTGGTAATCACGCAAACCCATGCGCGGCACATACTGATCAAGACCAGCGAGATCGTTTCCGAAAGCGAAGCTAAAAACCGCCTGATGGAAATCAAACGGCGCATTGAAGGCGGCGCGGATTTCGCCGAGCAGGCCAGGCGCTATTCCCAGGACGGCAGCGCGCAACAGGGCGGCGATCTGGATTGGCTGTCCCCCGGGCAAACCGTCAAGGAATTTGAAGAGGCGATGAACATGCTGCAACCCGGCATGATAGGTGCGGTGCAAACGCAATTCGGCTGGCATCTGATCCAGGTGCTGGAACGGAGGAATACCGATGTCAGCGAACAGCAGCAGCGCCAGCAGGCGCGCTTGGCCATCGGCACGTTCAAATCCGATGAGCAGTATCAGGACTGGCTGCGCCAATTGCGCGACCGCGCGTTTATCGAATACCGCCTCGAAGAAACCCAATAAACGGTGAACGCAATGCCCTCACCAGCCCCATTGGCGATCACCGCCGGTGAACCGGCAGGCATAGGTCCCGATTTATGTGTGCAGCTTGCCGTCACGCCGCCCGACATTCCGTTTGTGGTCATTGCCGACAAAGACCTGCTGCTACAGCGCGCCGCGCAACTCGGCATCGCGCTGCAAGTGCGCGAACTTGTGAATGGGAAGTGGGAAGTGGGAAGTAGAAATGCACTTGCTTCTCCCCACTCCCCACTCCCCACTCCCCACTTTCTATCAGTAATCCATATCCCGCTTGCCGCACCGTGCCATGCCGGCGTGCCGGATGCCGCCAACAGCGAATATGTGCTGGCGCTGCTGCGCCGCGCCGTGCAAGGCTGCCAAGCGGGCGAATTTTCCGGCATGGTCACAGCGCCGGTGCATAAAGGCATCATCAACGACGCCGGGATACCGTTCACCGGGCACACCGAATTTCTCGCCGAACAGACAGGTGCTGAGTCCGTGGTGATGATGCTGGTCGGCGGCGGGATGCGCGTGGCGCTGGCCACCACCCACCTTCCGTTGAAAGACGTGCCTGCCGCAATCACTGCGCTGCTGCTGGAAAACGTGCTGCGCATCATCCGGCGCGATTTGCGATCCTGTTTCGGCATCGCTTGGCCGCGTATCCTGGTCGCCGGGTTGAACCCGCATGCGGGCGAAGGCGGCTATCTGGGGCGCGAGGAAATCGAGGTGATGATTCCGGTGCTGGACAGGCTGCGCGCCGAGGGCTTCGATGTCAGCGCGCCGCTGCCTGCCGATACCTTGTTTACGCCGCAAAGGCTGGCGCAATGCGATTGCGTGCTCGCGATGTATCACGACCAGGGGCTGCCGGTGCTCAAGCACGCCAGCTTCGGGCAGGGCGTGAACGTCACGCTCGGCCTGCAGATCATCCGCACTTCGGTGGATCACGGCACGGCGCTGGATTTGGCGGGAACCGGCAAGGCCGACAGCGGCAGCCTGCTGGAGGCGATCAAGGTCGCGGCGCAGATGGCGCAGAACGAGCGCGAGCATCGTGCATAAAGCCAAGAAAAGATTTGGCCAGAACTTCCTCGTCGACGAACGGATCATCGCCGATATCATCAGCGCGATTCACCCCGAAGCGGAAGACAACATGGTGGAGATCGGCCCCGGCCTGGGCGCGCTGACACGACCGCTGCTGAAGCGGTTAAATCATCTGCATGTGGTGGAAATCGACCGCGACATCATCGCGCGACTGGAAAACGACTATCCAAAAGACAAGCTCGTCATTCATGCCGGGGACGCGCTGGAGTTCGACTTTGCGATGCTGCCAGCCCCGCTGCGCATCGTCGGCAACCTGCCCTACAACATCTCCTCGCCGCTGCTGTTCCACTTCGCCGCCTATGCCGGGCGCATCAAGGACATGCACTTCATGCTACAAAACGAGGTGGTCGAACGCATGGTCGCCGGGCCTTCCTCGCCGGAATACGGGCGGCTGTCGGTGATGCTGCAATACCGCTTCCAGATGGAAAAGCTGCTCGATGTGCCGCCGGAATCCTTTCGTCCGGCACCCAAGGTGGACTCCGCCATCGTGCGCATGATCCCGCTTTCCGCCGGTGAAATCAGGGTGCGCAACGAAAAACTGTTTGCCGCGATTGTCAGCGCGGCATTCGGTCAGCGCCGCAAGACGCTACGCAATACCCTGCGCGGCTATTTGAATGAGGCGGATTTTGAAAAGCTGGGGATTGATGCCCGGCTACGCGCGGAAAACCTGGCCGTGGCGGAATTTGCGCAAGTGGCGAATTATCTGGAGTGATGATGCGCTACACCTAGCCACCATTGGCTGTTGCACTTCGAACTTGAATCCGCCTTATTATCAACGCGTTAAACAGTATCTGTAGGGTGGGCTCCGCCCACCATGTCGGGCAGAGCCCGACCTACATTTTGGTTACGGCTCGTCCGGCTTAGGTTGATAGTGGCAAAATCCGACGCGAGCCAGGTTGGCGGTCGCCTTCTACGCTGGCGCAGGGGTTTGCGCGCAACGGCGGACTGGCATTGCGGCTTCATTCTTGACAAAATGATGCGATAGCATCATGATGCGCACTCATCAGGAGGGTTTATGAGGACGACGATTGATATTGAAGATGATGTGCTGGCCGCCGCCAAAGAGTTGGCGCGTTTGCAGAATGTTTCTGCGGGATACATCGTTTCCAAATTGGTAAGGGAGGCTTTGGCCGGGCATCGGCAAGCGCAGACCAGCGGGGAGCCTGTTGCAGGCTTTAGGCCGTTTCCGGCGCGTGGCATGCTGGTTACCAATGAGCAAGTTAACGAGTTGCGCGATCAGGAAGGTGTTTGATGCGTGCGTTGCTGGATGTGAATGTGCTGATCGCCTTGTTGGATGCGGGGCATGTACATCATGGTTTGGCGATGTCCTGGCTGAAAAGGGATATTCGCCATGGCTGGGCGTCTTGTCCGCTTACACAAAACGGTTGCATACGCATCATGTCGCAGCCGAAATACCCCGGTAGTCTGGTGGCTGCGCAGATTGCAGACAGGTTGGCGGAAGCCGCAAACAGTCACGACCATGAATTTTGGCCGGCGGATATCAATATGCTCGGCCAGGGAGAATTCGATTGGACCAGAGTGCTGGGGCATCGACAAGTCACGGACGTTTATCTATTGGCGCTTGCGGTGCACCACGGCGGTCGCTTCGCCACGTTTGACCGGCGTATTGCGCCCGATGCAGTGAAAGGCGCGCGGGCTGAACACTTGGTTGTCCTGGCCTAAGAAAGCGTTGATGTACAAATCGCTGGTAAGGTCAAAAAACCCGGTAGGGGCGTCACCCGGTTAAGGTTCCAAAAGCGCTAAAAGTTGGCTTTGTACTACCGTTTCGGTACGAAAATTATGCAGGGCGGATGCTTTCCTTCGCGCCCTTCGTGTTCTTCGTGGTTCAAATGAGGTTTTAGCAATTGAGCATTCCATACAAACATGAGATTTCTGGTTACCGGCGCCAACGGTTTTGTTGGCAAATACCTCAGCGCTGAATTGCTTCGGCAAGGCCAGACCGTGCGCGCGGCGGTGCGTTCTGCGAGCCCGCCGATCGATGGTATCGAAGTGGCTGCGGTCGGCGCAATTGATGGCGATATCAATTGGGCGGATGCGTTGCGCGATGTGGACGTGGTGATCCATCTCGCCGCACGGGTGCATGTGATGAAGGATGAAGCCGCCGATCCGCTGGCGGAATTCCTCAGGGTCAATATGCAGGGCACGGCCAATCTGGCCTATCAGGCAGCGGCGGCCGGGGTAAAGCGGCTCGTCTATGTCAGTTCGATCAAGGTGAACGGGGAGCGGACTGCCGAAACGCAGCCCTTTGCCGAATCCGACCAGCCCGACCCGCAGGATGCCTATGCCATCTCGAAATGGCGGGCCGAACAGGCATTACAGCGCGTTGCGCAGGAATCCGGTCTCGAGGTCGTGATCGTGCGCCCGCCGCTGGTATACGGCCCCGGCGTGAAGGGGAATTTCATCAGGCTGTTGGCTGCGGTGGACAAAGGCATCCCCCTGCCGCTGGCGAGTGTGCGCAACAAGCGCAGCCTGATTTACCTGGGCAATCTGGCGGATGCCCTGATCGTCTGCGCGAGCCATCCCGCCGCTGCCGGGGAAACCTATCTGGTGCGCGATGGCGAAGACATCTCAATTCCAGACCTGGTGCGGCAGATGGCCATGGGCTTGGAACGGCCTGCCAGGCTGATCCCGATGCCAGCGGGGTTATTGCGTGGGTTGGGCAGATTGTTGGGCAAGCTCGAATCGGTCGAGCGCATAGTAGGTTCGCTGCGCGTCAATGACGATCTCATTCGCAGGGAACTGGGCTGGGAGCCGAGATTCACCCTGCAGCAGGGGTTGCAGGCCACGACACACTGGTATAGGGCGCAGCACCGTTCCTCCGGCATACCTTGCCTGAATAAGCGGCCGGCGGATGACAATGCGGATTGCCATGTCTCCGTAGTGATCGTGAATTACAACGCCGGGGAGATACTGCTGGAGTGCATCGCGTCTGCGCAGCAGCAGGCCGGGCAAATCATCGTGGTGGACAACGCCTCTGCCGACGACAGCATTGCCGCTTTGCGAAGCGCTTTCCCGGCGGTACGGATAATTTGCAATGAACGCAATCTTGGATTTGCGGCAGCCTGCAATCTGGGTGCACAGGTCGCGGATGGCAACCATGTGCTTTTTCTTAATCCCGATTGCATCCTCGCGCCCGATGCGCTCCCGATCCTTGTCCAGGCGGCGAATATCGCGCCTGATGTGAGCATGGTCGGTGGATTGCTCACCGACCTGGACGGCACCGAGCAAGCCGGCGGCAGGCGCGCCGTTCCGACACCGTGGCGCTCTTTCGTCAGGGCATTCGGCATTAGCAAATTGGGTGATCGCTATCCCAGATTATTTGTGGATTTTGCGCTGCACAAGCAGCCGTTGCCTGACCGTCCTGTCGAGGTGGAAGCCATATCCGGCGCATGCATGCTGGTCAGGCGCGATGCGCTGGAAGAGATCGGATTGCTGGACGAAGGTTACTTCATGCACTGCGAAGATTTGGACTGGTGCATGAGATTCCGCCAAAAAGGCCGGAAGATTCTTTTCGTGCCGGATGCGCGCATGATCCATCACAAGGGGCATTGCAGCAGAGCCAGGCCGATTTTTGTCGAGTGGAACAAACACAAGGGGATGGTCCGTTTTTACAGCAAGTTCTTCCGGCACCAATATCCCGGCGCGCTGATGGGCTTGGTGGTAGCGGGCGTATGGCTACGCTTTATTGCCATCACAAGCTATTACCTGTCGGATCGCTTGCTGCGCAAGCTGGGGTTGCGCCGTGGTTAAACCATCCGTGGGGGTGTTGGGCGCGACCAGCATGGCGGGGAAAAGCTTGTTGCCGCGGTTGGCGGATGCGGGGTGGCATGTGGAGGCCTTTTCGAGGCAAGCCCGGCTTGCCGGTCAGCACGTTGATCAAGGCGCTCGCGTGGTTTTCCGGCCGCTCGTTGGAAGCGATTACGATCATGCATTGGCAGCCAAAGAGGAAATAACCCACTGGGTCAGCCTGGCTCCGATCTGGGTATTGCCGGAATACTTTTCGATGCTGACGGCACACCGGGCCAGGCGTGTCGTTGCACTCAGCTCGACCAGTATTTTCACCAAAAAGGCTTCCCCTGATCCGGACGAACAAAACACGGCAGACAAGCTGCGCAAAGGCGAGCAGCGTTTTATCACATGGGCAGAAGCGAACCGGATCGAATGGGTGATCCTGCGCCCGACAATGATTTACGGTTTGGGGCAAGACCGCAACATCTGCGAAATCGTGCGATTCATTGCACGCTTCGGATTTTTCCCGTTGCTTGGCACGGCGCAGGGATTGCGCCAGCCGGTGCATGTCGAAGACGTGGCCACCGCCTGCGCCGCGGCATTGCAAAGTGCCCCAGCGGCTAATCATACCTATGATCTTTCCGGCGCGGAAAGGTTGACCTATCGCGAGATGGTAACGAGGGTTTTCCGCGCGATGGATAAGCCGGCACGCTTCATGGCCATTCCGCTTCCAGTCTTCCGTCTGGCTATCCTGTGCTTGAGAATATGGCCAAGATTCCGCAACTGGTCTGCGGCCATGGCAGAAAGAATGAATACCGACCTGGTTTTTGATCATGCGGATGCGATACGTGACCTCGGTTTTACCCCAAGGCCGTTCCTGCCAGGCAAAACAGATTTGCCGATTTCAGGAAGCAGTAATTTCCGGTAAGTCAATATGCCGGATGGCATATATGAACGGATGAGCTCACTGGGTATAATCGCGCCCTGTCTTGCTACGGCTGACCCAACCAAAAGACCCAAATGATCGCCATTCCCACCGCCATTCCCGATTTGCTGATTATCGAACCCAAGGTATTCGGCGACGAGCGCGGCTTCTTCTTTGAAAGCTTCAACCGGCGCAAATTCGCCGAGCTGACAGGGCGCGATATTGACTTCGTCCAGGACAATCATTCGCGCTCGGCCAGAAACGTGCTGCGCGGCCTGCACTACCAGATACAACACCCGCAGGCAAAACTGGTGCGCGTGGTGCAAGGCGCGGTACTCGATGTCGCGGTAGACATCCGCCGCAGTTCGCCGACTTTCGGGCAGCATGTCGCAGTGGAATTATCCGCCGACAACAAGCGCATGCTTTGGATACCGAAAGGTTTCGCGCACGGTTTTGCCGTGCTCTCTGATACGGCAGAGTGCTTGTACAAGACCACGGATTACTGGTATCCGGAGCATGAACGCTGCATCCGCTGGAACGATCCGGCTTTGGCGATCGATTGGCAGCTTCAGGCTGCTCCCGCCCTTTCCGGCAAAGATGCTCAAGGCAAGGCGCTCGCCGAGGCGGAGTTGTTCGCATGATCAATCCGCACGCGAGTCATCCAACCTCGCTCGCAGCACTGGCACGCAGTTTGTGGGATCACCGCGATTTGATCATGCAGATGACCCGCCGCGAAGTCGTGGGCCGCTATCGCGGTTCCGTCATGGGTCTGGCCTGGTCGTTCTTAAACCCCATCCTGATGCTGGTGGTGTACACCTTCGTGTTCAGCGTTGTATTCAAGGCAAAATGGGGCATGGGAGATGAAAGCAAATACAGTTTCGCCATTGCGCTATTCGTCGGCATGATTGTTCACGGCCTGTTTGCCGAGATGGTAAACCGCGCTCCGGGGTTGATTCTGTCGAACGTCAACTACGTCAAAAAAGTGGTTTTCCCGCTCGAGATATTGCCTGTCGTTGGCATGGGCGCCGCGCTGTTTCACACCCTGATCAGCCTGGTTGTGTTGCTCGCTGCCATCCTGCTGATCAATGGCAGCCTGGCGTGGCCCATCGTGTTTTTCCCGTTGATTATCCTGCCGCTGTTGATCGCCACCCTTGGTGTTGCATGGTTCCTCGCCTCGCTGGGCGTATTCGTGCGCGATGTCGGGCAAACCGTTGGCATTTTCACCACCGTGATGATGTTTATCTCGCCGGTGTTCTACCCCATATCCGCATTGCCGGAAAAATTTCAAATCTGGCTGATGCTCAACCCGCTCACGTTCATCATCGAACAAAGCCGCGCCGCCATGATTTTTGGCAGGCCGCCTGACTGGGCCGGATTGGGAATTTATACTGTCGCCAGCCTGGCAATGGCTTGGGCAGGCTACTGGTGGTTCCAAAAAACCAGAAAGGGGTTTGCCGATGTCCTCTAAACCTACTCTCCACCCACGACCCCTCACTCCACCGGCATCAGACAACATCGTCTGGCACCACGCCACTGTCACCCGCGCACGCCGCGAAGCGCAAAACGATCATCGTGGTGCGATCATCTGGTTTACCGGATTATCCGGATCGGGCAAGTCCACGCTTGCCCATACCGTCGAGGAATCTTTGCATCAGCGCGGCTGCCGCACCTTTGTCTTGGATGGCGACAACGTGCGTCACGGCCTGTGCGGCGATCTGGGTTTCTCGGCCAAGGACCGCCAGGAAAACATCCGCCGCATCGGCGAAATGGCCAAGCTTTTCATGGAAGCGGGGGTCATCGTGCTTACCGCGTTCATCTCGCCCTATCGCGCTGACCGTGAACGCGTGCGCGGCATGGTTGAGCATGGAGACTTTATCGAGGTTTATTGCGATGCGCCCATCGAAATCTGTGAAACCCGCGATACAAAAGGCCTCTACCAAAAGGCTCGCGCCGGAAAAATCGCCGAATTTACCGGCATCTCATCTCCTTACGAAGCACCTGAGCTTCCAGAGTTGACCGTAAATACCGGCGCAGCGGAACTGGATGCCTGCGTGCGGCAGGTTATTGATGAAATCACGCAGCGCGGGATAATTATGCGCCGGAACTGAATCCAGATGAGTTGGTATGGAGTTATGCGAAACGAACAGAGATTGCGCATCGTCCTTTGAGAACGGGGGAAAAATTGGCTGAAAAGGTTGATTCACAATTGAACAAAATCAGAAATAATCCGAGCCTGGTACGGCCATTCTTTGGACATCCAAGTGTCGCCTACATTTCTGGCTTATGAGTAAATAGAGAAGATGCCCCTGCGGACTTTAATCTAACGAAAGGATGCATTATGACTACAACAGAAAAACTATATAAAGCAGTAGAAGGCCTGCCGGAGCCGGTAATTGCCGAACTTCTGGATTTTGCGGAGTTTTTGCGCTCGAAGACGCACAATAGGACTGCGAATTCAAGCGACGATTTGTTGGCTGACTTAATGGGCGGATTGGAAAACTCCGCAACTTTTGCGGGTGATTCTTTGGCGATTCAAAAACGGTTACGTGATGAGTGGCAATAAATATCTACTGGACACCAATTTTATTCTTGGCATCCTGAAATCCGATCCCCTCGTGCTGGCGGAAGTATCTTCTCGCCAGCTTCATGTTGGTGAGTGTTCATATAGTGCCATTACGCGAATGGAGTTGCTGGGCTTTCACAACATCACAAGAGAGGAAGAATTGTTAATTAGACAGAAACTTGATCGCCTTACCTACTTGCCTTTGACCGGAAACATAGAAAATGTAGTGATAGATCTACGTCAGACCCGCAAGATCAAACTGCCAGACGCAATCATTGCTGCAACCGCGCTGAGTTCAGGAATTGAATTATTGACACTGGATCAACACCTTTTGTTGGTAGTGAATTCAACCGCCAAACTGAAGTGAGCTACTTAAATTATTTTTCGAGTAAGGCTTTCCTACTTACGACTTACCACTGACCACTCCACAGTTCATGACCGACATCGCCATCCGCGTCCAGAGCCTCAGCAAGTGCTACCAGATATATGACACCCCGCGTGATCGGCTCAAGCAATTTGTCGTGCCAAAACTGTGCCGAGCCTTTCCGCTGCTGCGGAAGGTTTTTCCCACTCCCCACTCGCCACTTCCCACTTTCTATAAAGAATTCTGGGCGCTCAAGGATGTTTCATTCGAGATCAGAAAAGGCGAAACCGTCGGCATCATCGGGCGCAACGGCTCGGGCAAGTCCACATTGCTGCAGCTCATCTGCGGCACGTTATCGCCTACAGGTGGAAGCGTGGAGACCAATGGCCGCATCGCGGCATTGCTGGAGCTTGGCTCCGGCTTCAACCCCGAATTCACCGGGCGCGAAAATGTATATCTGAATGGCGCACTGCTAGGCTTAAGCAAAGAGGAAGTGGACGAACGGTTTGAAACTATTGCCGCATTTGCAGATATCGGCGATTTCATCGAGCAACCGGTAAAAACCTATTCCAGCGGCATGTTCGTCCGGCTGGCGTTTGCGATTCAGGCGAACGTTGATCCGGAAATCCTGATCGTGGATGAGGCGCTGGCGGTAGGCGATGCCTATTTTGTGCATCGTTGCATGTTGCGATTTAACGAGCTGCAAAAGGCGGGAGCCACCATCTTGTTTGTTTCACACGATGCCAATTCGGTACGCAATCTCTGCTCCCGGGCAATCTGGTTGGTCGATGGTGGTATAAGGGATGAGGGTAACTCGTCCAAGGTTGTTGATGCGTATCTTGCACACTTGTTTGGGCGGCAAGTTGTAACCAATGAACCTGTGGCTGACAAAATTGCGATAGAGATGAATCAAGAAACAACATCAAATTTACAGATGGAAACATCCATACCTAATATTGATCGCCGTTTGGGTGATCAAAAATGCGAGATTATTGGTGTTGGGTTGTATGACGAATCAATGAATCGAATTTCATCGTCGCTCAATGACAAAACTGTCATATTGCGGCTGACAATTCAAAATCATTCGCTTGATTCCAAGACTGCATTGGCGGTTGGATACATATTCAGAAACGCCAAGGGCCAGGAAATAGCCAGCACCAACAGCCAAATTGAAGGGCTGACCATCAAACCAATACTCGAGGGAAGTTGCCTCACTATTTGCATGAAAGTAACCTTGCCGTGTTTGCATCCGGGTTCCTATGCATTCAGTCCTACCGCCGGCTATATTGGGCATAACGAAGAAGTCATGCTGGCAGATCGGATAGAAAATGCGATTGCGTTTGATATGGTGTCGGATAAACGTGTTCATGTAATGATGAACTTTCCAACAACTATTGAAGTGGAAACATAGACTGTCATGGCTAGAGATATTAAAAGGATACTGATTTCAACGATGCCTCGCTCTGGTACGGTGTTTTTATTTAACTTTATTGCCGAACTATTCGAATATTCAAAACTTGAGCCGGCTTTCACGGGGGGCTTCAGGCCTAATCCTCCCGAGTGGGACCCTTACAAGTTCGATAAAACATACTCATCATTGGCGAATGGGCAGGTTTTGTGCGCGCACTATCCCATTTCAAATGATGTAAAAAAACTTGTCTTGCAACCCGATGTGTTAGCGATTTATCTCTATCGTGATCCACGTGATGCTGCAGTTTCGGCAGCCCTATATATTAAGAATGTGCTGACTCATCACCCGTTGCACGATTTGTTCTCTGAGCTATCAAACTCTGATGCGATTACATTCATGCTAAACGGAGGTATATTGAAAACGGTGGGAGATAAAATTGAAACAGGGTGCGATTATATTAACCATGAAGGAATGAAATATTTTTGTGACTCGGCATTGGAGTGGGTTGCCGAACCTGACGTGGCAAAAATTCGATATGAAGACTTTATGTATGATTCGATTGCATGTTTGAAAACTTCCCTTCAGAAAGTTGGTGTAGAAATTAACGAAACGAGAACACGGGAAGTGGCAGCCAAACTAAATTTCTCTGCTTTTTCAGAAGGAAGAGAGAAGGGCGAGGAAAATGTGAAGTCGCATTTTAGAAAAGGAGTATCGGGCGATTATGCAAACCATTTTAATGGGCTTCATAAGGCAATATGCAAGCAACGTATTGGTCATCACCTTATAAAACTTGGGTATGAAAAAGACTTGTGCTGGTGACTACAGTGCTAGGGTTGATATGCATGAAGCTATCGGAACTTGAATTATGAACATTTTAGGAATCACCGGATTTTTCCACGATCCGTCCGCGGCACTGCTGGTTGATGGCAAGCTCGTCGCATTTGTAGAGGAAGAGCGCCTCATCCGTGTTAAACACGCCAATGCGACTTTTCCGGAACGCTCGATTGAGTTCTGTTTGCAGGAAGCAGGAATCAATTATGGCGATCTGGATGCCATCGTTTGTGAACACGACATGGATGTCATCCTCTCGCACGACCCAGAGATGGAGCCATACCGCCAGACATTTAAAAAATTTCCGGGGCTCCAAGTATGGCATCGTGAAATATTTGTAGGTGCCAAGGCGCGCTTCCTGGATTTCGCTGCCAAAAAGGGCATCCGGAAAGGGGTTTTCGCGCCGCACCATCATACTCACTTGGCAACTGCATACTATGGCAGCGGATTTGACGAGGCATTGGTCTTGTCTATTGATGGCCGAGGCGATACTAAAAGTGCCATCATTGCTCATGGTGTGGATGGGGGAATTCGGATTTTGGATGAAGTACCCCTGCCGAATAGCCTTGGGCTGTTATATGCCGGGGTGACGAAATTTTTAGGTTACACGCCATTCGATGGGGAGGGAACGGTCATGGGTCTTGCGGCTTATGGCACAGACACTTACCGAGAATTTTTTGACGAGTTGGTCGGGCGTGATGGTCACCGCTTTGTCATGAAACCGGATGTAGCTTTTAATGAGTTAATCGATCCGCTGTGCAAGGGCATTCGCAGCCCGCTGGAGGCCCGTTTCGGGAAGCCAAGAGAATTCAACCCAGACCCCCGCAACGGCGTAGACGAAAATATTGCGGCATCGTTGCAGGCATGTGTTGAACGTGCAGTCGCTGATTATTTGAGGTATTACATTGAAGCAACCGGCGTCAAGAAGTTGTGTATTGCCGGGGGGGTTGCGCTTAATTCCAAGATGAATGGTCAGTTGTTCAGACAACTCGGTCTCGAAGATATTTATGCTTTCCCAGTTGCGGGTGATGCGGGCTGTGCCATCGGTGCTGCGATGTGGTACGCGAAAGAAATGCATGGCCAAAAGATTGAGCCCATATTGCATGCTTACTTTGGCCCGGCAGCGTCAGATAATCAAATTCAATCTGCCCTGCAAAAGACTACATTTAAGATTACAAAGCCAGACAACATTGCGGAATCATCGGCAAATTTACTGGCAGAGCACAAGATCGTGGGCTGGTTTCAGGGAAGAATGGAAGGCGGTGCGCGCGCGCTCGGCGCGCGCTCGATACTTTCAAATCCTACCCGCGTGGCAGACAAGGATGCGGTAAATATTCGTGTCAAGTTCCGTGAGCCCTGGCGACCATTTGCGCCCTCCATTCTGTTTGAAAAACGTCAGCGCTATACGGGTTCTCTGGTGCATGCCCCATTCATGACAGTGACCTTTGAGGTGCCAGAGGCAGCGAGAGCGGAGATCCCAGGCGCGATGCACGTTGATAACACCATTCGGGTTCAGACGGTTAGACGTGAGGACAATCCGCTGTACTATGAGGCCATAGCCGCATTTGAAAGCAAAACGGGTACGCCAGTGTTGACCAACACCTCGTTTAACCGAAAAGGCGAGCCGATTGTCAATTTGCCGGAAGAAGCCTTGTCGATGTTTGGCGCAACCGAGATGGATGCCCTGGCAATCGGGCCGTATTTGGTGACCAAGTAGCCATGATCTTCGACCAATACAGCCGCTATAAAGCCTGCTCGGATTTGCTGCGGCAAGCCAGTTTTGTTCCAGGCAATACGGTTCTCGATATTGGCAGCGGCCCGGAGTGCCTGTTCGGGCAATTCATGCCGGATGCTACGATGACTTACGTTGATCCATTGATTCCAAGCGGTTCCGGGCAGGGGCATTTTACAGGCAACGTATTTGCCAGCGAGCTGGATGGGCAGACTTTTGATTGCGTGTCTGCGGTCGATGTCCTGGAACATATGTCTACCGAACACCGGCAGACGTTCTTGGAGCGGATGTCGTCACTATGCAAGAACATTTTAATTCTCGGCTTCCCCACTTTGGACTCATCGGATGCATTGGAGACTGACAAGGCAGTCGACGATCAGTACCGCGCAATTTTTGGTCACGATTACCCTTGGCTGGAAGAGCATTATCGGTATGGGCTTCCATCACTGGCTGGAACGGTAGGGCAGCTGAGTCAATTGGGCTGGCATTGTCAGACAGTGGGCCATGGTCATGCGCCTTGGCTGCGAGAGTTGCTGGGTTTTGTGATTTGCGTGTGGGATATTCCAAGCCTGAGCAATGTCGTTCTAGAGATTAGCGAGAAGTTTAACCGCGAATTGTATGCCTGCGATTTCCGTCCTCCATACTATCGGCAGTTTGTAATTGCCTCGCGCAGCCCGTTACCGACCATCATCGCACCCGCAGCGAAGAACAGCATCGAGGCGGCGGACAATGTCTTTCGGGCGCTGATGGAAGATGCGCAGCGACAGTATTTTATTGCGAGCTTGCGGCAATTTGTCGAGCGCGATGCCCAGATTGCCGCGCTTAACCGGAAGATTGAAGAAGTGTCCGCCTGGGGAATGATGCTGCAAGCTACGGTGGCCGAACGGGATACGCAGATTGTTGCGCTTAACCAGGAGATAGAAGAAGTATCCACATGGGGCACTACGCTGCAAGCCACATTAGTCGAAAGGAATGCCCAAATTTCTGGACTTGATCTTAAGGCTGAAGAAATTTTTGCCTGGGGTGAGACACAGCAAGCCGCAGTGGCCGAGCGTGATGTTCAGATCGCCACACTCAACCAAAAGATTGAAGAGTTGTCCGCATGGGGCACGACGCTTCAAGCCACATTGGTCGAACGTGATGCACAGATTGCCGCGCTCAACCGGAAGATTGAAGAAGTGTCCGCATGGGGAGCAGCGCAGCAGACTGCGGTGGCCGGGCGCGATGCGCAGATTGCCGCGCTCAACCGGAAGATTGAAGAAGTGTCCGCATGGGGAACAGCGCAGCAGACTGCGGTGGCCGGGCGCGATGCGCAGATTGCCGCGCTTAACCAGAAGGTTGAGGAAATTATTGCCTGGGGTGAATCGCAACAAGCCGCAGTGGCCGAGCGTGATGTTCAGATCGCCACCCTCAACCAAAAAATTGAAGAGGTTTCTTGCCAGGGAAGATTCCAGCATGAAAAAAGCACTTCTTTGGAACAGGCGCTTTCCGACAAGCACACTGAATTAATGAAAATGTCAGATTGGGCGCAAGGCATGATGCTGGAACTTAATCGGCGCAATACTTCTATTGCTTCCCGCGTTGAAAAAACAGCTAAACAAGGCGGTGCATTAGCCAGAAAAAAACTTGCACAGTCTTTCCTGGGGGACATGGTACGACATGTGCGGGACAATCGCCGTTGTCGCGATAAGCGAGTATCGCTGGAATTTATTCGGCAATCTGTTCTGGATAATCGTGGTAGGTTGATCGTTACTTTTCCGATTATTACTTGGGATTTTCGTTGGCAGCGTCCTCAGCATATTGTTTCGCGGCTCAGGGACAGCGGCTTTTCTGTTTTATATGTAGCTATGTCGCTTTCACCGCTTGGACGCCGGCTGCGCAGCCACAAGGATGCTGTTGCACAGGTTAATTTCAATGAATTGGCTTTACACGTCAACCAGATATGGCTAAATAGTAGCAAGCAACTTAATATCTACACCGACTCTATCGAAGGCGATGATCTGTTTAATATTTCGACGGGGCTTGATGCGCTCATCTCGGAATTGCGTCCAAAGTCGATTATGTATTTGATCCAATTTCCAGGTTGGGGTCCCGTTGCGCTGGACTTGCAAAAAAAATTGGGCGGCAAGGTTGTTTTTGACTGCATGGATGATCATGGCGGATTCAGTACCAATACGGCGCAGGCATTAAAAACTGAAGCAGTGCTGATGAAAAATGCTGATCTGGTCATAACCTCTTCCAATTTGCTGGAAGAACGGTCGAAGTTAATCAATGCAAGTACCATTCAGGTCAAAAACGGGACCGAGTTCGAGCATTTTACAAACCCGATCCGGAACGGACAGTTAGAGCACCTTTGCGATCGCCCGATAATCGGCTACTACGGGGCTATTTCCGACTGGTTCGACATGGAGCTCGTGGCCCGCTGTGCCTCGCAACGCCCTGACTGGAATTTTGTGCTGATCGGCGCAACATTTGGCGCGGATTTACAGCCGGTAGCGGGGCTGGGGAATGTGCATCTCCTGGGGGAAAAACCATACAAGGACCTCCCCGGTTACCTCGCGTATTTTGATGTCTGCACCATTCCGTTCAAGATTATTCCGCTTACCCTGGCGACTAATCCGGTCAAATTTTATGAATACCTGAGTGCTGGCAAGCCGGTTGTTTCCGTCGACTTGCCGGAGCTTCTTGCTTATCAGGAGGACTGCTATCTGGCGCACAATGCCGATGAGTTTCTGGCGCAACTTGAGCGTGCCTATAATGAACGCGAAGATGGAAAAAAAATCGAGCGCAGATTGAAACTCGCAAGCGAAAACTCGTGGGATGCACGGGTCGGCGCCATTCTGGGATCTGAAATTTTCAAAAATCATCTTAATCAAAACCGAAAATCATGAATAAGCCCGGCATACTTACTTTCAAATGCAACATATGCGGGACACTGTGCGAGGCTCCGGCTGCCGCGCTGTCGCGTGAAGAACCTTCCTGCAAATCATGCGGTTCAACTGTGCGCATGAGGGGGATGATGCATGCGCTATCGATTGCCCTTTTCGGCCGCGCAATTCCACTGCCTGAGTTTCCGGAAAGAAAAAATATTCTCGGCAAAGGGATGAGCGATTGGGACGGATATGCAAATCCCTTGTCGAAGAAGCTGGGTTATGTGAATACCTATTACCATAAGGCACCCAGGCTGGATATCACGGATATTTCTGAGCAAGATGCACAGAGTGTCGACTTTCTGCTTTCTACGGATGTCTTTGAGCATGTTGCTCCTCCTGTGAGTATCGCCTTCGAAAATGCAAGAAGAATGCTAAAACCCGGTGGAGCTTTTGTCTTTAGCGTGCCTTATGGGCTGCAGGGAGAAACGCAGGAGCATTTTCCTAACCTTCATGAATTCAAGCTCGAAACAAGGGGTGGCAAACGCGTCTTGATTAACCGCACAAGAGATGGAAATATTGAGGAGTTTTCTGATCTGGTGTTTCATGGTGGTGAGGGAGAAACTATTGAGATGCGGGTATTTTCGGAATCCGGCTTGCTGAAGGATTTGCAACAGGCTGGGTTCAATAATGTTCAAATCATGAAAGACCCCTATTTTGAATTCGGCATTTACTGGCCTAGCCCTTGGTCTTTGCCAATTATTGCGCGCGCAAATCCCATTTCAGTTGAGGTATTGGATTGGGGGCCAAAATCAATGGGTGTTGATAGTGTGGCCAATCCACAGGTTGACGGCCGGTCTGCAATGTGGCTAAAGATCACTGAGCTGCGCCAAGGAGCAACTTTAGAATTACGTATTGGCGAGTATGTTACCGACGGCCTGGTGGTGTCAGATGATTTGATGACAGCGCTTATTCCTGCGGCGGTAATGAAAACTGCCAGAACACTGCCAGTTTCGATTTTAGATAACAGTACAGATAGCTGTGTGCATGTTGGTTTTCTGACGGTAGCAGGGTAGGCTCAACGTGGACCAATTTCGCGCGAGCATCGTAGTGCTGTGTTACAACGGGCTGGAAGAGACGACCCGTCCCTGCCTGGAAAGCATCATAGCCAATACGCCGGCGG
>CAYGIF010000004.1:23419-38954 GCA_964349865.1 uncultured Gallionella sp.
TAGGCATGTTTGAGGACGACGACTACTGCATCCGCGCAAAGAAGGCAGGGTTCACACTGGCCGTGGTCGAGGACTGCTTCGTCTATCACAAGGGCAGCGTGTCGTTCGGTAAACTTGCTGTAGAAGGTTATCGCGCGTTGTTTGAAAAAAACAAGGCCTACTTCCGTGGAAAGCATGGCATTGAATGGGCTTTGACTGATATTGCATTTTCTTACTGGGAGAAATTTGATCAGGATTTGTCGGCCTATATCAAAAGCAATATAAAAGTTTCTTCTGAAATTGAGAGAATTTTAGTCAGGCACGAAAACTTCAAACATTTGCTGGTGCAGATAAATAGAGCTGAATTAGCTAACATCCCATCCAATATCCGCAAGACATCGGGCCATCGGGTTGCCACTCGCGCAAAATGGCAAACCCGCTGGCAAAATTTCAAGCGAAATGTGGTTCATGGATCAGCTACAGAGAAGTGGCGTTATCTTTGTACAATATCCGGAAGGATTCTGCATCGGCTTGGTTACAAACAAGATGCTGAACTCACGCAAGCGGCGCAGGTGGTGCTCTCCAAGCTCAAAGCCATACATGATGCTTTGAATGGCAGAAAATTAATTATCTTCCCTGCAACGATAGATTTTCACTACATGACCCAACGACCACAGCATTTGGCACGTGCCTTTGCGGAGGCAGGATATGTGGTGGTTTATGGCACACTAAATCGCCAACTGGATAAGGTTGACATCACTGAACAAGTTACAGATAACTTGTTTCTGCTGAATGAGCCGTATTTCCAATTCATTTCTCATGTATTCCAACCGGAAGAAATTATTTATTACTGTCTCTGGCCGAATAATGCCAAACATCTGGAGTATCTCCCGTACTCATATTTGCTCTATGACTACATGGATGAACTATCATTACTCGATTTACCTCATGGTGAGTTGGAACGCGATCACCTGAAAATGTTGAATCAGGCAGATTTGGTGACGGTTTCAGCGGATAGATTGATGGCTCAAATACCAGAGCACATATTACCTAAGGCATTGTTAGTCAATAATGCAGTGTCGCGGGAATTCATTGATGCAGTTGGTGTTTATGACGATGCGCAGAGTGGTTGGATGCCTTTGGGCGACCGCACAATTATTGGCTATTACGGAGCCATAGCCGAGTGGTTGGATTTTGATTTAATCGAGAAACTGGCTGGAGAACTGCCGGATTCAAGAATTGTATTGATTGGACCTGTTGCAGAGGGGGTATCCAAGCGGGTTACGAATATTCTGTGGCGTCATTCGAATATTGTAGTCATTGCTGCGTGCAAACAGCTTGAATTGATCCACTTTCTGAAGCAATTTGATGTTTGCCTGATTCCATTCATAAAGAATGCTGTCACTGATGCCGTCTCACCGGTCAAATTATTTGAATACTTTAGTGCAGGCAAGCCAGTGGTGACGACCAATTTGGTTGAGTGTGCCAAGTATCACCCGGTGCATATCGCTTACAATCATGAGCAATTTGTTAGCCTGGTTCGCAATATCGCATCTGAAGCGCCAGCCAAATTGGATATGGCTGCACAGCAAATCGCACTGGACAATACATGGGATCGCCGCATCCAGCAAATAAAGACATTGATGCAGTCAAAGGGTGTTCAGCCGGAAAGCCTCTCTCATGAGGACGCCCAGAAGGAATTGTCGGTTGATCTGCAATCGCTCCACAAAGAGCACTTTTTGAGAGATATGACGCAGTGAAAAATTTAGCTATAACACTCGCATTATTTTCTGCGCTCGTCGGCACATTGCTAACCATTTGGGGGCTTACGCATCTGACTTGGCCACAGGCCTTACCATGGTGGGGAACGGAGGCGCTAATAAGATACGCAAGCTTCTTAATCATTTGCGCAGTATTGGTTTTTGTCGGATCGTGGGCAAGTAATAAAAGTGCACTACTCGTTGGCGGTACAGCCGCAATATGTTTTGCACTATTGGCTGGCGCACTTTGGCCTCTGTTGGTGACCATATTGTTTGCTATTGCCTCAGCAATGCTGGGACGATCTATTCTTGCAGCTCTTCGTATAAGGTCAGAGGTGGATAACTGGCTGACCAATTTACTAATTGGGGCAGGCATTTATGGTACAGCTGTCGGGTTGCTTGCCCATTTTCCCCTGAACTATCCGGGCGTATATGGCGTAGCACTAGCACTCCCTCTAATTCTTGGCTGGCGCGTAGTCGCAGAACAGGGCAAAACCCTAGTTGCCTACGTTTCAGAAAAGTGTCCTTCCAAAGTCGATGTTAATTGGCTGGATGTTGCGATTGCGGTTGTCGCATTGGTTTATTTCGTTGTCGCACTGATGCCGGAAGTTGCGCATGATGCGCTTGCGATGCATCTGTTTATTCCTGCTCACCTAGCACTGCGCCATCAATGGGGTTTTGATGCTAGCACTTATGTTTGGGCGGTAATGCCCATGCTAGGCGATTGGATTTTCGCAATTGGCTATATGTTAGCCGGTGAGACTGCGGTCCGGCTGATTAATGTTGGCTTTGTCTTTATTCTTTGTTGGTTGGTGCGAGACCTTGTGTTGTGGGCGGGGGGATCAATTGTTGGAGCAAGGTGGACCGCTCTTATTTTCTTATCAACGCCACTGACTTTTACTGAGGGTAGCAGCCTTTTTATTGAATCGGTTTGGGCTGCGTTTGTCGTTGCAGGGGCGTTGGCGGTGCTCAGATCTTGTTCGACTGCGGATACGCCGAAATTCGATCTGCCGCTTGCCGGATTGCTTCTAGGGTGCGCATTGGCAGCAAAGGCGACAACTCTGCCGATATTGCCCGTATTGCTGTTGCTGCTGGTTTGGCGACTCAGATATTTGTACAAGTCAGTTGCACCCTCATCCTTGGTTATTGGCGCGGCTCTATTTCTGGCATTAGGTTTGATTCCTTATGTGACCGCTTGGTGGCTAACCCGCAACCCTGTATTTCCCTTCTTTAATGGGATATTCCGTTCATCTTATTACCCTGCCGCCAATTTCGATAGTGCAGGGATATTTGGCAAGGGTTTGACGTGGGATGTTCTTTACCGTGCGACATTTGAATCAGGGAAATATCTTGAGGCGAACGCTGGTGCGTCTGGTTTTCAATGGTTACTCCTGTTTGTCCCCGCTGCAATTATGCTGATTGCTACTAGACAGCGTAAGGGTATCGCCTTGCTTCTGACGGGAATATTGATGGTTGTTTTTGTGTTTCAATCGGTGAGTTATTTTCGCTATGCTTTTCCGGCTTGGGCAATATTGGCCGCCGCCATGGGTGTGGCTTTAAGCACTGCACTTTCAGATCGGTCATTCATAAAATACTGTTGGTACGCTGTGGTAGTAGTTGCAGTTGGATTAAATCTATTGTTCCTTAATGCGGGGGCGCAATACGGTGATTTTGCGCTCAAATCGATTGGTGGTGAAATCAACCGGGAGCACTATCTACGAGATCGTCTCCCCATTAGAAATGCTGTTGAATTAGTCAATCACCTCAATGTTGGGCAAACACCCGTAGCCGTTTTCTCCGCGCCTATGACTGCAGGATTGTCTGCTGATGCGCTTTATTCAAATTGGTATAACTTTGTATTCCAAGGAGAGGTCACCTCAATACAAACCGAACTGGATGTCGCTGATGTTTTATTGAAGCGCAAAGTAGACTTCGTCATTTTGGATTCGAATTGGAATGGCGGAGCAAAAAAACAAGATTTGATTAAATCGGCAACTGAAAAAATTGCCGAGTATGGATCGATCAGTGTGCGAAAAATTAAAACTGATTTCCGATTTAAAGCTGAGCTTCTTGTCAATCCTGAATTTAAATCAATCGACGGCTGGAGTTTGACACCCGGTGCAAAATATGAAGTCGATACAGGGGTTGTCTTGGCAAGTGTTGCTTTTCCTGTGGCCCAAGTAGTTGCTGTATCTCCAGGCCGGCGTTATCTGAATGCCGTTGTCGCCCGTTGTGCAAAAGAGCCGACATTGGGTCGTGTTCAAATTAACTGGATTGATGCTAAAGGGCAGTTTGTTAGTACAGATATTAAGACCTTCGAGTGCTCTCCAATTTGGACTGAGCATACGATGGAAGTTTCGGTTCCGTCCAATGCAGTAAATGCCGTAGTTTACACAACGGGGCATACGTCAATCCCCCTAGAGTTTAAAAGCAATTCACTCCGAAAATGAACATTGCGACATCAAGCCAAGAGGCGAAGCAAGCTGCGTTTAGTGATAGCCGTATCGCTGTCGTTATCCCTTGCTACAAAGTTAAAAAACACGTCTTGGAAGTGATCGCCAGTATCGGGAATGAGGTATGGCGAATATATGTTGTAGATGATGCATGCCCGGAGGGCTCCGGGAAACATGTTGAGGCGCACTGTCTGGATCAGCGTGTTCAAGTCGTATATCACGAAAGCAACCAAGGCGTGGGAGGCGCAGTGATGACAGGTTATCGCTCAGCCATTGCCGATGGCGCAGTAGTGATCGTCAAAGTAGACGGCGACGGGCAGATGGACGCAAGCCTTATCCCCAACTTCATCGAACCAATCCTGGCTGGGGAAGCCGATTACACCAAGGGCAACCGCTTCTTCGATCTTGAAGAGATTCGTGCCATGCCCAAGGTGCGCCTGTTCGGTAATGCGGTACTGTCTTTGATGACAAAGCTATCTTCGGGATATTGGGATTTGTTCGACCCTACCAACGGCTACACCGCAATCCATGCTGAAGTTGCCCGGCATCTGCCGTTTTCAAAAATTAGTAGCCGTTATTTTTTCGAAACGGATATGTTGTTTAGGTTAAATACATTGCGTGCGGTGGTTGTCGATGTACCGATGGATGCCAAATATGGCGACGAAGTCAGCAATCTTAGGATTTCGAAAATTGTTGGGGAATTCCTTATCAAACATGCGCGGAATTTTATGAAGCGAATTTTTTACAATTACTATTTGCGCGATTTGTCATTGGCGTCAATAGAGCTGCCTTTGGGCTTGGCGCTGCTTGTCGCAGGTACTGGCTTTGGCGGGTATCACTGGATCGAGTCAGCGAGGGGAGGCATCGCCACACCTGCAGGCACTGTTATGCTGGCTGCCTTGCCTATCCTTATGGGGTTACAGCTTGTATTGGCGTTTCTTGGTTATGACATCGCTACGGTGCCACGTAGGCCGAGGCATAGAGGCCTTCGGGCGCGACGCGTTCCGGACCAAGGAGCAAAAAATGAAACGCCTTCTTGATTGTCTGCACGACCCGCTTCTCGCTGGCATGGATGTCGATGGAGAGAATCGCTTGGAGCTACATCGCAAAATGCTTGAAAAGAAGCGCATGTTGCGGGAGGTTTTTACCGAGTTCCATCATTTGTTCAGAAAGCTCGATCATCAGTTCTTCTCTGGCAAGGGTACCGAGGTTGAGCTGGGGTCTGGTGTATCGCCGATGCGCGATTCTTACCACGAAGTGTTGGCTACCGATATTGTTGACGCCCCCCACTTGGATCGGGTAATTAATGCGGAAGCAATGGATCTTGCAGACAAGTCGGTTAGAACAATTTATGGACAAAATTGCTTTCATCACTTTCCTCATCCAGATCAATTTTTGAATGAGCTTGATCGAGTGTTAGTACCGGGTGGTGGTGCCATATTGCTTGAACCATACTATGGGCCATTTGCAACATTCCTATACAAACGACTGTTTCGCACTGAGGGTTTCGATAAGGCCTATCCGTCTTGGGAAGCACCTGTGGCAGGCCCAATGAATGGCGCGAATCAGGCACTTAGTTACATCGTATTTATTCGCGATCGAAATGAGTATGAGCGAAAGCATCCGTCACTCAGGATCGTGCACCAGGAACTGGCTGGGAATTATTTGAAATACTTGCTTTCTGGGGGGCTGAACTTCCGGCAGCTTCTGCCGGATTCATTCACTGGTTTAATTGGGCTGTTGGAAAAATTGATATCTCCACTCAATAGATGGATTGCGCTGCACCATGTCGTGGTAATCCGTAAAGAGCGCGGGTTTTAAAAAAAGGAAATTATGCGTGATGCGCCATCATATGAGTTGAGCTATATCCAGAGCTACGACACAAATAATACTGAACAAACGCTGGCTGGGTCTTTTCTCCAAAAAAGTCATCAGCTATTAGAAAAAACTTTGCCCAAAGGGGGAGGCTACAATCGTGTACTCGAAGTCGGTGCTGGGTCGGGGCATCATCTTCCTTATGTGAAGCATGATTTTCAGCAGTATGTAATGACGGATGGCAGTGATGCAATGTTGGAAATTGCCTCTAAAAAATACTCAAGCCAAATATCCGCCGGATCATTGGCTATTGAAAAGCAAGACGCAACGGCACTTACCTATCCAGATAATAGCTTTGACAGATTGATTGCTACGCACGTCCTGGAACACCTGCCAAATCCAGTAAACGTATTGAGGGAGTGGAACAGAGTTATTCGACCAAGCGGGGTCATTTCGATAGTCTTACCGTGCGATCCTGGTATGCTATGGCGGCTAGGCCGTCATCTTGGGCCTCGGCGGAACGCAAGGAAGCTTGGTATTGCTTATGACTACCTTCAGGCGGCAGAACATATAAATTCTATCTTCAACTTAGTTGTTTTTATTCGGCATCACTTTGAAAACACGTCAGAGTTTTGGTATCCAACACGTATCCCAACCCCTGACTTAAATCTTTTTTATATCTGTCACATAAGAGCATCGTCGACCCTAGGAGAGCAGAAATGATCGATCGCGGAAGGTGGATTATTTTGGCATGCGTAGTGGTGATGACGATAGGCCAAGTGCTGTTTAAACAAGTCGCCATCAACTACAACAAGGTAGGCACTGTTTACGATATCAGCGTTATGGGCATTTTGGTTATTGCGGGCGCGATGTATGTAACTTCTTCAGGTCTTTGGGTTTGGGCACTACGATATGTCGAGATCTCCAAAGCTTATCCATATTTTGCCTTAGGATTTGTTTTCGTTCCCTTGCTTGGGGCTTGGATGTTCGGCGAAGTGCTCACCCTTAGATATGGATTAGGAGTACTGCTGATAGTCGCTGGCGTTGCAATGACGAGCACGTCCTGATGAGAATTGTGGTAACAGGTGCCACTGGCTACATAGGATCATGCCTGACTTATCTGGCATTGGAGCGTGGCCACGATGTCGCAATGGCCTCCCGTCAGAGGCCTTCATCTTTCGCGGCAGCATGGTTTCTTTTTGATTTGTCATCGGTCAATTCAGTCGTACTACCCACTGATACAGATGTCGTTGTGCATCTTGCGGCCAATACCACACACACCAATTGCTTGGAAGAAGAGTGCGAGGTAGTCGCCGCACAGGGGCTAATTAAATCTGCCCAAGAAGTTGGGGCAAGATTTATTTTCGTATCCAGCCAAGCGGCCCGATCTGATGCACCGACCGCATACGGGCGAACCAAATGGCGGATTGAACAGGCGGTGCTCTCTGCTGGAGGGTGGGTGGTTCGGCCAGGGCAGGTTTATGGCGGAGAGCTGCGCGGACTGTTCGGAACGCTGGTTAAGACAGTGCAACAATTGCCGATACTTCCTGCCTTCGTGCCCTCTCCCAAGGTTCAACCGATTCATGTGGATGATCTCGCGGAGGGCCTGCTGCGCATTGCCGAAGGGGGTGATATTCCTCCCGGCGTGTACTGCCTTGCCGCACCCGAGCCTGTTTCCTTCTCAAAATTTCTGGGTGAGATTGCCCAATCACGGCTTCGTTGCCGGCGAGGATTTGTGCCTGTGCCAGTCGTGGTTATCAATGCACTTGCTACCGTCCTGGGCGAAACATTGCGAACCCGGCTAGGGCTGGAGCGCCTGCGTTCACTTTTCGACTTGCCTGTCATGGCGACCGCATCTGACCTCAGGCAGTTTGGGCTTACGCTGCGCCCATTATGCTCCGGGATGCATCCATCAGGTAATGATCGAAGAAGATGTTTGTTGCGGGAAGGGCGGGCACTGCTTGCTTATGTGTTGAAAGAACCGCTGAGCAATGCCGTGTTGCGCCGTTACGTCCGTGCAATAGAGCAATTACGCGGTGGCCAAGCGTTGTGGCTACCAAAACTTTTTTTAGTCTTTCCAATTTTCTTGTCGTTGCTTGACGAGTCCGCGTGGGCTGATAAAGCGGTGGGGACAGAATTTTCATGGCGGCTGGATGCCTCGGCCATGCTGGCCGAGGCGACCCCATTGGGTGCTTATCGCTTTCTGGGTTTTGGCCGAGAGCACGGGGTGTTGGGTAGTTTGCTTTCAATGACGAACGCGCTGGCGTGCGAGGTGTTCTGGCGAATGTTACGGGTGCCCTTTTTCCCGTTAGTCCGCCATACCTTAGGTCGTGCTAAGGGAGCTTTGTGACCCTTGATTTCGACATCATCATCGTCGGTAGTGGCCCCGCTGGGGTGTCAGCAGCCTTTCCGCTGGTGGATGCCGGCCTTCGCATTTTGATGGTGGATGGAGGCAAACAACCTGGCGTGCTGTCGCCGGAAACGGATTTCCTTTCGGCACGCGCCAACGACACCGAACAATGGAAGTGGATGGTCGGTGAGGACTTTCATGCCCTGAAGAAGCGTGATGCCGTGTCGCCGAAGCTGCGGGTGCCTTCGCATGCCTATGCTTTTGAAGGGTTCGAGGCACGCAACAAAATCATAGGAAAAGACTTTATTACGGTCGGATCGCTGGCAACAGGCGGCCTGTCAAATGCTTGGGGATGTGGGGTGGCGCGTTTTTCGGCTAAAGAAATGGCTGATTTTCCATTCCCCGCAGCTGATCTGGATGTTTCTTACACTAAGGTCAGCCAACGAATGGGCATCAGCGGCAGAATTGATGATGACATGTCGGACTATTTCGGGCTGGATGAATATTCGCAATCGCCGATACTTATGGATGCGCTGCATACGCATTTGTCTCAGCGTTATTTGAACCACAGAGACAAACTTAATTCGCATGGATTCAGACTGGGGCGGTCGAGAGTTGCCGTACTAAGTGAAGATATCGCCAATCGCCAGGCCTGTAATCTCTCAGGGAACTGTTTATGGGGATGTCGGCGGCACTCGATGTATTCCTCAACAGACGATCTGCCAGTACTTCGCAAGCATGAGAACTTTAGCGAACTTTCTGGCTTTGTGGTGGATGGATTGACCCGCTACGATGGCTATTGGGCCGTGGAGGGTCAAACAACTTCGGGTGGCGAGCTAAGATCAATTACCGCAAGCAAGATCGTTCTGGCTACCGGCACACTGGCTACTACCCGAATAGTGCTGAAAACATTGAATCACAGGCTTCCCGTTCCATTGCTATCATGCCCAACTGCTGCGTTCCTGCTTTGGCTGCCGCGACTACTGGGCGCTCCGAGGACATCTGGATTCGGGTTGGGGCAATTATCTTTTGCATTGGCACTCCATGAAAATATTACCGCGTTCGGTTCCACTTTTGCAACCACGGGAATCCCGTTATCGGAGTTTGTACGTCATGTTCCTTTAAAAAGGCGTTACGGGATAGACCTGCTACGCGGGCTGTTGAGTTCGTGCGTGGTTGGGAATATTTTTTTGCCGGGAAATTTGACTGCCGCAGAAGCTAGGTTAAAAGAGGATGGTACGCTGATCGTCTCGGGAAATTACAAACATGAAGTTGCGCCACTCATGGACGAGGCAAGTAGGAAATTACGCAAAGCATCTTGGTTATTGGGGGCCATGTTATTGCCGGGAAGTTTTACGGTTGGTCGTCCCGGCGGTGATATTCATTACGCTGGTACGCTACCAATGCGAAGGTCGCCTACGGTTGGTGAAACATCGCAACTAGGCGAGGTTTTAGGGCTGGAAGGTGTCTATGTTGCTGATGGTGCATGTCTGCCGGTACTTCCAGAGAAATCACATACGCTCACAATCATGGCAAATGCTGACAGGATAGGGAGGGAAATAGCTAAATGATCTATTCCAATAGGGGTGCGTATGATATTCAGACATTGTGTTATGTGTATATTGCAGGTAGCTTTGAACTCCAAACTACTTGTTAGTAGTGACCTTGCCACGGTTATAAAAAACGGCCGCCTTCGAATCCAGATTACCTGATATAAATTATATGATTCCATTACTTCCACAGCTGACAATCATCTGCCCAGTATACAACGAAGAGAAAGTCGTGCGGCTCTTCTTTGAGCGAGCACTCCCGGTAATCAAGGAACTGTCGGCGCGTTATCAGGTGGATCTGCTGTTCCTCAACAATGCGTCCACGGACGGCACTTATCAGGCCATAGAGACGCTGCGCCACGAGCATGCATTCGTGTATGTGATCACGCTCAGCAGCAATGTCGGTTATCAGCGCTCTCTGGAGTGCGGCCTGCGCAATGCAAAGGGCGATGTCATTTGCTTCATCGACGTGGACTGCGAAGATCCGCCTGAAATGATCCTGGAGTTCGTCAAGTATTACGAGCAGGGCTATGACCTAGTATACGGCGAGCGGGTAGACCGCGAAGAGATCCGACCAATCAAGATGCTGCGCAAGCTGTTCTACCATATTGTGCATCATGTCGCCGACGAAGACATCATCCTTTATATGGCCGAGTTTTCATTGATTACATCTGAAGTGCGCGATGCCATAGTTCAGGATAATAACTCGTTTCCATTTATCCGCAGTTCCATCGCCAGGGTTGGCTTTCGTCGCATCGGCATTCCTTACAAGCGGCATCGACGTATTGCGGGCGAGACCCACTACAATTTGCTTGGCATGACGATTTTTGCCATTGCCGGGATATTGTCAGCATCGACGCTTCCACTGCGTGTACCGATTTATCTGTTGCCATTCTGGTTGTTGCTTACTGCCGCGCTCGGCGCCACGCAAATCGTAACCGGCAATCCATGGTTCCTGCTCGCAAATGTACTGTCGGCCTGCGCCTATCTGGGTGGCACGGCGGCCTTCACCGCCTTGTACGTCGCGCGCACCTACAAGAACGGACTGGGGCGACCAAATTACATAATACAAAAACGCTATACGCATATGCAAACCACGAAAGATGCATAGTTTGCCTGGCGCCGTTACTGCTCCTCCTCAGCCTCCTGCAAGCACGAATGTGCCAGAGGCGGAGTGTGTGTTCGTCAGCTTTGATGGCGGCGTACGCGCCGTTGGCAAATTGCAGCAGCCTGATCGCTACCGATACTGGGACCGCAATACACTGCAAATGCCGCGCATCTCGCGCGGGGCCGGGCTTTCGTATGCCGCAGCAAGTTTCGTTGAGGGGGGGCTCTCGGTTTCGCATGCCTCTTTTGACCGTGTTACGGGGTTCGACTCAGTCAGTAAGATTGTCGAAGTCGAGTCAGGCATCACGCTGTTTGCACTTCACGCTTTTCTTTCCTCGCATGGCCTGTACCTTCCGGTGCAGCCTGGTCATGGACGCATCACCATCGGAGGGTGCATTGCCGCAGATGTGCATGGAAAGAACCATGCGCGTGACGGCACCTTTATGAATCAGGTTGAGTCTCTGACGCTGTTCCATCCTAGCCACGGCATACTTGAACTGTCACGAGAGCGTGAACCTGATCTGTTCCGTCTGACGTGTGGCGGCTATGGATTGACAGGCCATATTGTCCGGGCGCAGTTGCGTGCCATACCAATACCTTCTGGATCTTTGCACATGAAAGCGACTCCTTTTTTTGATGCCATGGCAGGGCTGGAACAGCTTCGGCATGCGGCATGTCAGGCGGATTTTGCTTATTCTTGGCACGACATGGCGGGTGCTGGCAAAAGCTTCGGCAGCGGCTATGTTTTTCAGGCGCATTTTGCACCGGACGGACACGAAGCCTCATCGCAATCGAGTGATGCCGAACCACCGCAACTGTACGCCGCAGGGCGCGCGGCTTGGCCTGTTGCCCTGCTCAATTCGTTCTCGGTGCGCGCACTAAACGTTGTGTATCGCCGCCAGCAGAGGCATGCATTGGCGGGGCGGACATTAGCATTGCAGGATGCACTGTTTCCTACCCATAAAGTGCAGTTGTACTTCAAGCTATTCGGCGTGCGTGGCTTTCATGAATACCAGGTGATTCTGCCGCTGGAAGCAATGCGCGACTACCTCGATACAATTCGGACGAGCATTCGTCAGCGACGACTCACAATTACCTTGGCCTCTGCCAAGGCGTTTGACGGTCCGCGCGAGCTTTTGCGATTTACCGGCGAGGGCGTGTGCCTCGCACTGAATTTTCCGCGCGGTGAGATGGCACGTGAATTCATGCCATTCCTTGATGAACGAATGATAGCACTGGGTGGTGTGCCTAACATCATCAAGGATTCGCGTCTGCCACGCGCTGTAGTGGATGCCTGTTACCCTGGGGCCGATGAATTCCGGGCGGCACTGTGTGCCTTCGATCCGAAACGGATGTTCCGTTCGGAACTTTCGGAAAGGTTGGGATTGTGAGGGCCTTGGTCGTAGGCGCATCGGCAGGCGTAGGCCGAGCGCTTTGCGAGGCACTCGCGCAACGTGGTGCGGCTCTGCTTCTGGTGGCAAGCGATGCGCGTGATCTGGATGCGCTCTCTGCCCATCTTCGGTTGGTGTATCGCGTGGAGGTGCAAACAGTCGCGGCTGATGCGACACGCGTTGCGGAGTGCGTAGAGCAGGTCGGCAAGGCTGCCGCGACCTTTGGATCGATCGACAGTCTTTATTTCCCGATCGGCGCTTCGCAACGGGACGACTGTGGACTATTGGGAATGGAGCAGACAAGCGCCATCCTGAATACCAACCTGGCAGTCGTGATCGGCCTCACCACGCACTTCTTGCCGCAGCTACTGACATTGCGGAGGGCCCGCATCGTGGGTTTTGGCTCCATTGCAGCGATACGCGGCAGGAAGACCAATGTGGTTTACTCGGCCGCCAAACGCGGACTTGAGAGCTATTTTGAAAGTCTGAGACATTTGACAACCGGTACCGGGTTGCGCGTGCAGTTTTACCAGCTCGGCTATGTGGCGACCCAGCAGTCCTTCGGCCAGCGCCTGCTTTTCCCGATTGTGCCCCCCCAGCAGGTTGCGCAGGAAGTGCTGCTCAACCAGGACAAGGACATGGGTAAGGTATTCTTTCCATGCTATTGGACTATGATTGCCCTTGCTGTATCGTGGTTACCATGGCCGATATACAAAAAAATGGATTTCTGATGGATGCAGGTGGAATACATCAAAAGAGTTATTTCTCCCATCCTGATCAATATTTAAAATTAAAAAGGTGAAAAATGAAATCGAAAGACTTTGTTCAGGATTCGACCTACGCTGGTTACTTTGGTACCTACCGAGGCCTTTTGGCGCGATTGCTTAACCACGATCCTGCGATGTTTGACTTGCCACATGATGCATTGATCGTTGATGCAGGCTGCGGTTATGGTGACCTTTTGTTATTGCTCAAGCAGCGTGGCTATCGTCATTTAACTGGAATCGAGCCGGACGAAGCCTGCCGGGCGGGTGCATTGGCCGTAGGGTTGGATGTTCGAGAGGGAACTCTGGGAGCATTGGGTCTGCCCGACGAGTACGCCGATGTAATTATCGTCAATGAAGTATTCCACCATGTTGCAGATTACGAGGCTTCCTGTACTGAACTTCGCCGGGTTATAAAACCTGGGGGGCTACTTTGTTTCATTGAACCGCAAGGGACTTTGTTGCGGCGTGTGATGGACGGCCTCACCTTTCATACTCCATTGCGTCGTTTCGTTCCGGCGGTAGAGGCGCGATATCAGGTAATGATTCTGGAGGTGGAGACGGGGCTATACCCGGCTTTTTTGCGCGAGCAAAAAAGTTTTACTCGTGCTCTTGATCGGCGATTTGAGTGCCAATGGCGTCGCCGAGGGTGGTTTTTTCAATTTGGAAAGTACCTTGCGAAACGCTAGCAGCCTGTCGGGCTTGAGCCGACGAAATCGCTGAGACCAGGCCGAATCGGCTTAAAACTTGCGAAATCTGGTGGTGGACGCACGAAGGTAATCCCCCCATTTTTAGCGGGAGCCAGAAGTAGAGTCGGTTGGGTTACCCTTCTTTGAGAATTATTTTGTTTTTCTCTCATGTCTAATACGCTTTAGTGCCAGCCTCGATTTCCGGTCAAGGGTAATAATCAGCACGCCTACAACAGTAATGCTGCCTAACAAAATACCTTGCACCAGCAGCGAAGCAGCCACCCCAATTGATTTATCCAGATTCATTATTCCAAAAGCTAGAAAAAAGGCATACTGCAAAGTGCCGATCCCCGCAGGCGCAGAGGGTATGGCTGCAGCCAATCCGATTACCCCTTCCAGTAGCAACACCTCTGAAACTGAAAGCGACACACCAAGTGATTTAATGAGTGCCCAGATTGCCAGCGTATTGAATGTCCAAATCAACACAGTTTCAAAAAAGACCAATGACAAATATTTTGGCTTGAGCAGAATGCCGAATCCCTTCTTAAAATGCACAAATCTTTCATTAAAAAATCCCACCAATTTATTTAGATGAAATTTATTTTTAGCTGTCAGGTAAAATATAATGAGCAAAGCTATGCCTAATAAGGTGGCTACAAATACAAAACCAATTTTAGATATTGCACCCAACTGATTTAAAATCCAAAATGCCCCCCAGCAAGTCAACAATAGCACTGCGACAACATCAATCAGCTTCTCTAACAGAATCGACCCCATAAGAGAATAGCGTGAAATATTTCTTTGAATACCAACAAGATGAGCTCGCAGAATGTCACCGAGTCGGAACGGAAATATGTTATTCGCGGCTGCGCCAATGCAGAATGAATTGCTTAATGATGAGACCCTAATTGTGCTGTCCAAACTGGACATTATTCGCTTCCATCGAAGGATTCTTATCAGTATCTCAACCCAATAACATAATAATGCAATCAATAACCAAAATATATTAGCCTGTCTCAATGTTTTGCCAATGCTAGCCACATCAACTTCCCTGAGCACAATCGCGTATAGAATTAAGCTTACTGCTAACCCGATAATAGTTTGATATTTTGAAATTAATTTCATTTTTAATTGTTGGGCGGATTCAAGTACCAACCGCAATAGTTAATGTTTAGCAGCGGTTTTAGCGAGTTTCATATTGAGCAGGAGCCCGTTGTAAATATCTACCGGTGATCGAAAATCAAGTGACTTCCTCGGACGTGTATTCAAACTCCATGCAATCTCATCTAGCTGTTCTTGCATGCAGACCTGTCGGTAAATACTGGCGCAACAGCCGGTTAGTGTTTTCGTTCAAACCTCGTTGCCACGGACTGTGCGGACCGTAGAAATAAACTGCCACGCCAGTTCGTTCCGTCAGTTGCGCGTGTTTGCTCATCCCCCGTCCTTGGTCGTACGTGAAGGTTTTGCGCAACTCCTCCGGAATCGCATGAGCGTTCACTGAACAAATCCAGAGTTGATTACGCTGCGCCAGCGCGCCTTATTTAAGGTTTAAATGCCATGTGTGAAATTATTTTGATAATATAACCACATTAGACGGAATTGTAATAAAGGACATTGTAGTTAAGGAACCTCTGATTAAGTCCCGAACTTTTCGCGCTCATGCTGTCAGAAGCTCGG
>CAYGIF010000005.1:0-34976 GCA_964349865.1 uncultured Gallionella sp.
TGGTTTACATCGTGGCGATGTGGGTGTCCGGCATCATGCAGGGCCTGATGTGGCGCGATTACGACGAATACGGCGCATTGAGCTATACCTTTGTTGAATCAGTGTCCGCGATGTATCCGTATTACGCGATGCGTACGATCGGCGGCCTGATCTTCCATGTGGGTACCTTGGTGATGCTGTACAACGTGGTGATGACGGTGCGCCAGGCAAGCGCTGCGCGCGGCATCCAGGCCGTTCCCGCTAAAGCATAAGGAGTGAGACATGTCAGATCACGATAAAATTTATTCGACCAAATTTCAGGACAAGATTGAACGCAGCACCGTCCTGATGTTCGTCATGGTCGCTATCGTTTTGGTGTTTGGCGGCATCGTGGAAATCGTGCCGTTGTTCTATCTGGACCGCACCATGACCCACCTGTCGCCTGACGTCAAAGGCAAGGTGGACAACAAGGAAGTTTCCCCGATCGTCTGGCAGCGACAACCCGGCCAGTCCATGGACGACTGGAAGCCGGGCGACGGCGTGCGCCCCTACAAGCCGCTGGAATTGGCGGGACGTGAGGTCTATATTCGCGAAGGCTGCTACCTGTGCCATTCGCAAATGATCCGCCCGTTCCGCGATGAGAAGGATCGCTATGGGCACTACTCGGTGTCATCCGAATCCATGTACGACCACACCTTCCAATGGGGTTCCAAGCGTACCGGCCCGGACCTGGCGCGTGTCGGCGGCAAGTACTCTGACGAGTGGCATCGCCGCCATCTGAAATATCCGCGCGAAGTGGTGCCCGAATCCGTCATGCCCAACTATGTCTTCCTGGACGGCAAAAAGGTGGACGCGGCCAAGGTGAAAAAGACGATGGAGGTGATGAACATGATGCCGTTCTATCCTGCCAACTATACCGAAGCCGATATCGCAAGCGCGGCCGGCGTCGAGGGTAAAACCGAGATGGACGCCATGATTGCCTACCTGCAAAGCCTGGGCAATCACATCAAGTTCACGGAAGGCGTGAATTACCGTGACTAAGCTGATGGACTATCTGGGCATGGATGTGGCGGCCATGACCATCAATGACTGGCTCGGGGTGTTATTCACCCTGGCCGCATTCATCGGTATGGTGGCGATTTATTTCATAGTATTCCGTCCGGCCAATAAAGATGCGTTTGAGTCGCAGCGCGGCATGGCGCTGGATGACGAAGATCATATCAATGCGGGAGAAAAAAATGACTGAGAAACACGAGGTATCAGGCGTAACGACAACCGGGCACGTGTGGGACGACGATTTGGCCGATCTCACCAACCAGCCGCCCAAGTGGTGGATGTGGGGCATGATTGCCAGTGTGCTATTTTGCGTGGTGTATTTTATCTACTACCCCTCCTTTCCCGTCTCCGGCACGAGCGTCTTCGCCAAAGGAATTGGCGGCTGGACGGCAATCAAGGAAATGGAAGCCGACAAGGGCGAGGTGGACGCGGTGCGCGGCAAGTTTGAAGCCAGGCTCAAGGGCATGACGCCGGCTGCCATTCTTGCGGACAGCGAATTGACCAAGTATGTCATCCGTTCCGGCAAGGTGCTGTTCGGCGATAACTGCGCGGGCTGCCACGGCACCAATGGTGTCGGTACGCATGATAAGGAAGGGCTGTTTGCGCCGATTTTGATCGACGACGACTGGATGTTCGGCGGCAGGATCGAGGATATTCATGCATCCATCGAAGGCGGACGCCGAGGCATGATGATGGCGCACAAGGACATGCTGTCCGCCGCCGAAATCGACGCCTTGACCAACGCGGTCGCGCAAGGCCAGCCGAATTCCACGCCGCTGTTCGCGGAGAAGGGCTGCACGATTTGCCACGGCGAAGACGGCAAGGGTATCCAGGCGATGGGCTCGGCCAACCTGGCCGATAAAATCTGGCGTTTTGAGAGCTCCGTCGAGGGCATCAAGCGCACCATTGCCTATGGCGTGAATGCGGGCGACCCGCAAGGCCGCGTGGCGGTGATGCCGTCGTATAAGGAAGCCGGCAAACTGGGCGATGCCGAGATCAAGAAATTGGCGGTGTATGTGTACAAACTCGGCGGCGGCCTGGCTGACGCGCCCGTTGCCGCCCCGGACGCCGGAGTTGCCAAGTAATTCCAATTCTCAATAGAAACAGGAATTATGGAATGATTAATATTTGCAACGCAAATTAGAATAAGCACGCAGGGTTTATGCCCGCATGAAAAGGAGGAGAGTCAAATCTCCTCCTTTCTTTATCCAGGAAACAAGATGGCTTTTGAGCCGGAACGGGATAAACAATGGTTACAATGCTCACCTATTGATTTTGAAATGGCGTAACCCCAGATAATCTGCGGGTCAGCCGGGAGCGTGAGCGTGGATAAGGAAGCAGGGCAAAAAGAGACCGGTACTGTCACGGGAATTTACCAGGAATTTGAGCACTGGAATGTCAACAAGGGTGACCAGACTATCCATGCCAAACGCATGCCCGGTTTTTTCCGCACCGTAAAAAATTATACGCAAGCGCTCTGGCTGCTGTTTTTTGTTGTTCCCTACCTGCGCTGGAATGGCAAGCAGGCCATTCTGTTCGATATCGAGCATCGCCAGTTCCACTTTTTCAACCTGACGGTGTTGCCGCAGGACATCTGGATGCTGTCGCTGCTGCTGTTGCTGCTGGCGATGGTTTTGTTTGCGGTGACTTCGCTAGCTTCGCGCGTGTTCTGCGGCTATTTCTGTTTCCAGACTGCGTGGACCGACTGGTTCGTCTGGCTGGAAGACAAAATCGAGGGCAACCCCCATGCCCGGCGCAAGCTGGCTGCCGCGCCATGGAATGCGGAAAAGATCTGGAAGAAATCCATCAAGCATTTCATCTGGATGGCGATTTCCCTTTTTACCGGCATCAGCTTCTCGATCTGGTTCGTGGATGCCTACGATTATTGGAACGATCTGCTGCATTTCCAGTTGCCGCTGGTGGGCTGGGTAACGCTGATCGCATTCTTTTTCGGCACTTACATCATGGCCGGACTGTTGCGCGAGCAGGTCTGTATGTGGATGTGCCCCTACGCGCGCATTCAGGGCGTGATGACGGATTCGCAAACGATCTTGCCGGCCTACGATTTCAGGCGCGGTGAGCCGCGCGGCAAACTGCACCGTAAAGCAGCCGAGGGGGGCGCGGCGCAAGGCGACTGCATCGATTGCTTCCAGTGCGTGCAGGTGTGCCCGACCGGCGTGGACATCCGCGATGGGCAGCAATTGGGCTGCATCACCTGCGGACTGTGCCTGGATGCCTGCGATTCCATCATGGACAAGGTAGGCAAGCCGCGCGGGTTGATACGCTATGCCTCGCTGGATGAGCTGGAAGGCAAACCCGCCAGGAAAATGTACCAGCATCCGCGCACGCTGGTATATATCGGCATCATCCTGATCGCTTTTGGCGGGATCGTTTATGGCTTGACCCACCTGGGTTCGCTGACGCTGAAGGTGATACCGGAGCGCCAGCCCTTGTTTGTCAGTTTGAGCGACGGTTCGATTCGCAACCGGTATGAATTCAAGGCGCTCAACAAGACCGACAAGGATCTCTTTGTGAAGGTCACGGCCGAGGGCGGCGTGAAAGGTCAGGCGATTATCGGCGCAGAGAAACCATTGCTGACGCATCATGGCCGCAGCACTTCATTCACCATCTTCGTCAGGGCGCCCGGCGAGAACATCAAGAAGGAAGTGACGCCGATCGGGTTTCGCATAGAGAGCGTCGACGATCCGCTCATCGCGGCTGAATACAAGACCAAATTCAACGGCCCCAAACAATAAGCGGGGGCGTTGATCGGGCGATTTACGGAGCGGCTTGGTAACGTAGGGTGCGTTCTACGCACCCTACGCGATTGTTATCGTTTGTAGCACAAATCATAATCAAAAAATGGAGCCCGGAAAATGATTTCTCAATATAGCAAAAAAGGCTTACGCAACCCCTGGTTCCTCGGGATGATGGGGTTGATAGTCGTGGTGCTTGGCGTGAACGGCACCTTCATCTGGCTGGCCATGCAAACCCGCCCGGCGCTGGTGGATCGGGAGTACAGCACCAAAGACCGCAAATCCGACACCGCTGCGCTGAGCGATCTTCAGGCGCACAGAAATCTTGCCTGGAAAACCACCATCAAACAGCCCAAGCACATCGTGATGAACTCGCCGATGGCCTACGAAATCGGCGTGGTGGATCGCGCGGGCGAACCGGTCAGCGGCACGATGGAAGTGGCAGCCTACCGCGCGTCCGATGCGGGCAAGGACTTCACCACGGCTTTCAGGGAAACCTCGCCGGGCAACTATCAGGGCTATATCAACTTCCCGCTCAAGGGTTATTGGGAATTGCGCATCCGCGTCAAACGCGGCGAGGAAATATTTGAGGTCAATACCGACAGGTTCGCGGTCGCAGGCACGCCATGACGGGGAGAGTTGCAAAAAATCATAATTAAGGAAGGTCTGAACAAGTAACAACAAATGATAACGATGAGCGCCCATTCTGCAACGAAGGTTGAATTTGGCTGGAAAGATTTTGACACTGACATAGAGAATCTATCAGGAGAAACAAAATGAAACACATCGAAATCGCAGTCATCAATCCTAAAGATGAGCAACAGGCGCTATTGGAATGGGCGGCGCGGGCGGGCGCAGGTGAAAAAATGGCGGGGGCTGGCGCCAGGCTGTCGTTTTCAAGCTACGGGCAATTGCATGCGGTGCTGACAGACAAGAGAATGAGCCTGCTGGAATATGTAGCCCAGCATGAAGGGTTGAGTATCCGGCGCCTGGCCGGGAAACTCAACCGCGATTATCGGAATGTCTCTATGATGATGCCCAGATGCTTGCCGGGCTTGAGCTAATCGAAAAACGCGCTGACGGCCTCTTCGCCCCATACGACGACATCAGTATCCACAAGACGTTGCGTAAGGCGGCATAGACATGAATGCCTTGCGCACAACAAAATGTGCCGAGGCTCGCCAGCTTGGTTATACCCTGGCGCCCTATGTTCACCCGGAATCGGGTCTGCCCGCCGACTGTGTTTACGGCGACAACTGCTTCATCATGAACCAGGTGCATATCCATCCAAGGGTGCGGTTGGGGAATAATGTCTTCGTCTGGAGCGGCGCCATGATCGGGCACCACTCGTCGATCGGAGACAACTGCTGGCACCGGAGGGTTCAGCATTGAATAAACAAGGCGCCGCCCATCACAAATGCAATGTTGATTTTGCCGTGGTTTTCCATCAAGAATTCATCGCCAACTTTTTTGGGTCCGTCTCCGTACGGCCAGATATAGTCGTCAATAATTATCCATCCGCCGTCAACAACAAAGCCGCCCCAAGAAAGAATGTCGGCCTTGGCAGCGGCATAGCTGTGATTGCCGTCAATATGCAGGATCGCGATATGTCCGCAATAGTTCGTTGTTCCAAATGATGCGGTAGTTGCGCTCTGATGTCCGCGATAATATTCCGCGCCGTCCGTCGAGGGCACGCGCAGATAATTGATGTGATTGGCGCTGTAGGGGAGCAGGTTCATCTCGAAAACCGCCAGTGCCTCCTCGGCATCCAGACGTGCCGATTCGGCGTCCACCAATCCCTTTTCGTCATTTTGCACGAGATGCTCATTCGACCAAGGATCCACACACAGCAAATTGCCGATCCCATAGCAACGCGCCAACCTGGCCAAGATGAAGGCGGATTTTCCCCACCAGCTCCCGATCTCCACCACATCTCCGGCTGGGCTGCGGCGTGCAATCTCATATAGCGCGCAGAATTTTTCACGGTCGCACATACCCGGGATCAGTTCCGCATGCCGGAACAATGAAGCCAGTTCGATTTCCGACAGATGCGTTTTAGGAGCCAGCGCGGACGCCACCGGAAGCGGCTGGTCGAGTCGGGAACGCGCCCAGGTTCTGGCAGACCGGTATCCGCTTAACTCCGAACCCACGGGCGATTCGTTCACCAGCGCGACACCAGGGGCGATGTCCTTCAGCTTGCGGTTGAGGTAGCCCCAAACTACCGGATTGGGCGAATAGACCCCCCCGATACCGAATTCCACGATCGCCTGCTTCAGGGCCTCATCGAACCCGGGCTGGGTAATGTAGGGCAAGAGCAGCCACGACGGATATTTCTCCCGCGAGACATCGTAGTCGAGCGAGGATGCGCCGATGACAGGCAGACCGTCGCGCAGGCAGTTTTGCAAGTATTCCAGCGAGCGCGGCATGCCGCCGGGGAAAATCAAAATTGGCTTGCTGCCATTTCCATGCCGTGTTTTTTTGGTCATGATGAGCCTGCTAGCGGTTATGGCTTGGATGTTGCGGGTAATGAAGCAAACGCTCCGGATCGGTGGATGCTAGCGCGTCGATATTGTCAGGGCTGTTATATAGCACCTGACAATTGCGGCACGAAGGATTTTCACTGCGGCGGCCCTCGATATGCATGTGCCTGAACGCGCGCAGACGCTCGCCATGCCAGATGTCTGCCAGTGATTCGCGAGTGATATCGCCGACTGCCGTACCCTTGTTCCAATCCACGATGCAGATAGTCACGACACCGTCCGATTTGACGTTGAGCGACAAGAATGGAGTGGTGCAAATCTGCTTGTGGTGATTCGACTGTCCCTTCTGCTTGTGCCAGCCTTGCACAAGGGTCAGGTTACACTCATGCCCGGGGTCCAGCGCTCCCACAAAATCGTTATCGTTATATCCGTTCCAGTTGATGGGATTCTCCACGTTCACCTCGTCGGCTACATCGGCGTATAGCTCCCGGAAACGTTCAAGTTGCGAACGGGTCTCGCTGGTTCCGATCATCTTCACATAGATATGAGGCAACCGGCTGCCACGCGCATCGCGCAACTTTCGCAACCTGTCGATGTTGGCATGCACTTGAGCGGGAGTGATGGGTGAGCCGGTGATGTGCCGATGAAAATCCTCATCTATGCCGTAAATGGAAACCCGCAGATGAGTAAGACCGGAATCAAGCAACGCAATAGCATTTTTCTCGGTAATGGCAGATCCGTTGGAGGTAACGATGATGTTTTGTGCGATTTGCATTTGTGCCGCAAGACGAATCATGTCTAACAGGCGCTTGTTAAGAAAAGGTTCGCCATCACCATACAGATTCAGATTGACCAATTGCTGACCCGTTGCCTTGACATCATGGATAACTTTTTCGAACAAGGCAAAGTCCATGAAGCGCAGCCCGCCGACGACATCGGGGAATTCCTCCAAATGCACGGGGCAAAAACGGCAACTCATGTTGCAGCGATTGGTGGGCTCGATACACAAGCCCAAGGGTGCCGGTAGCGGAAGCAGCTCCTCCAGGCTTGGAGTGCGCATTGCGTTCTTCTCCAGAAAGCTGAGATTGGATGCCATTTTTTGTCCTTTCTAAATCAATCCCGCAAACCAGCGGTTATCACGGTCGGCGACAAACCGAAAACAAGCTGCCGGCCAGATCGGGGTACTCGAACCCCATTTTGTACAACCCCTCCAGTTGCGGCTCACCGAGAATTCCGTTCTCGATCAGGGCATCCATCTGAAAATCGGCCAGCAATTTGAGCAAGAGTCCTCCTTGCCCAACCTGCAACAGGCCGGCGGATGCGATATCCCGGTTCAGTGCGATGCGGTCATATACCCGACGATGTCCGTGGTTGATGTCGTTCGGCGTCAGCGCGAAAAGATCGTCGAGCAGCCCCATGTGGCGTGCGAGCTGACGGGAGAAGGCGCGGGCATTGGGCACCACCAGGAACAGCAGCCCGTCTTCGGCCAACAACCGATTCGCAATCTTCAGAAAACCGACCGCATCGCCGACATGTTCCAGCACATAAGTGGCGAAGATGTAATCAAACTTGCAACCAGGCGAGAAATCCTCAAACAGCGCATGCACGAATCCCACGTTATCGGGAACCCGCTTCCTTGCCATGTCGATGAATGTCTGTGAGCCGTCGACGACCGTCAACTTATCGACGTGCCCCGCGATGAGCCCGGTCATAAAACCGTCGCAACAGCCGAATTCCAGCGCGCGTTTTCCGCGCTGCATGTACGGCTGGAATGTGCGCACCGCGAGTGTCTTGATGAGCCTGTCCTGCGGGCTGTCGCTCGTAACGTAGGTATGCGTCACGCTTTCAAGAAAGTCCATTTCCTTGTTTGAATCGCCCATCATCTATCTCCATTCAGGAATTCCGCCTGTTCGGTAAGCAGTTCAATCATGCTGCAATCGAAAGTTGGAATATTGCAGCGCTCGGCCACATCCATGCGCTCCGCAAAACTATCGTCCACAAAAATTGCCGCCCCGGCTTCGATATGGGCCGATTTCTTTTCTGTCTCGCCGAGGTGGATTATTTTGTCGAACAGGCCTGACAAGCGGTGTTTCGCCAGCGTCCGAGTCAAATCACCCCGATGCCGGGTGAGCAGCACGACCTTTTTGCCGTTATTGATGCACTGAAATAATAATTTTACCGCCAAAATATTGATGCGATCATCAACGAGTAAAGTATCGTCCAAATCGATATATAACGTGGCGAATTCGATCGAATGTCGATAGCGATTTCCCAACGCCCGATCCAGTTCAACTACCCCTTTAAGAGGATGCACCGATAAAGGAAGACGCTCTGCCTCGAAAATACTCAACAAGGGGAAATTGATACCCGTAACCCGATGAGCCGCCATCGCGCCGGCGATGCGCGGAGCGATTTCCAGCAAAGCCAGCTGCCCGTCCCGAGCGCGCTTCAACTGAAAAAACCAGGCTCCGTGCAGTCCGAGTTCGCGCCCGATGAGTTTCGCCATCACTGTCGCCTCGGGCAAAGCTTCCGTGAGCGTATTGACCGAGATGCCGTTGCGCGTCCGGCGGCGACTGCGCGCCCCGGCAAACAACACACCTTTTTCCCGATCCGAAAAACAGTCGATGGTATATTCCTCGCCTGGCAGGAATTCGCAAATTATCGGATCACGAATCGCACGGAGCGCCGCAACAAGCGCCTTCTTGTCATCGGCTCTGGCGATTCCGAAAGACCCCTGCCCCCGATCCGGTTTGACGAAAACCGGATAGCTGTCGACCTCTTCTGCCGACGCATACAGGCGCGGCACGCGAACGATGCCATCGAGGGCGCGATAGGTCTCCGACTTGGAGCGCGTGATTTCGCATGCCCTCGATGGTGAAGAGATCACCTTGGCAGGCAATTTTTCCGCCTCACGGCTCAACGCGACAATCACATCGTCGTAAGCGGGAAAGATATAGTCGATATGCAGCGATCGGCAAAGTGCGATCAAAGCATCCAGCCAACCCGGCTCGCTGATGGCGGGGAGAACGTGATAGGCCGGATAAACAAAGCGGGCCGGGTTCGAAATATCCTGGCCGGCGCCGAACAAACTCACTTCTTTACAATGCTCGAGTGCATGAAATATCTCCAGGCCGATTTCGGTTCCGGCAGGAAAAACCAACACTCTCCTTTTCATGGCGCTAGCCTATCTACCACGATCAGCTGAAAATGGCTGATGCCGGAGAAGAAGCCCTGCTGCATGACTGCAACGCTTTTCATCGTCAGCATTGGCTCACAATAATTTCCAAAACAAAATCAACCTGTTCACTAAGCAAGTCAGGGTAGATAGGCAAACAAATCACCTGCTCCGCCACTTTTCTCGCCACCGGCAAATTCGCATGTGCCGCCGAAGGCATTCCACGGTACATAGGGAAATCGCTGATCAACGGGTAGAAATACCGGCGCGCATAAATGCCGACATCATGCATTTTTTGATACAGCGCATCACGGCTGAGCGGGTAATCCGGCTGCACCAGAATCGGGAAGTAGGCGTAGTTCGCCACCTTCTCGCCCGCAGCCGACAGGCAACGTATACCCTTGACCCCAGCCAAGGCATCCCGGTAATGTGCATCAATGGCTTTGCGCTTCTGCAGGGCTTCATCAATACCCTTTAGTTGCAGCAAGCCGAAGGCGGCATTGATTTCGCTCATCTTGCCGTTGATGCCGGAGGCGACCACGGTCACCTCGTCCACAAAGCCGAAGTTTTTCAGGTGATCGATACGCTGCTTGGTTTTGGCATCGTGGCAGATAATGGCGCCGCCTTCGAAGGTGTTGAACACCTTGGTGGCGTGGAAACTCAGCACCGACAGATCGCCGTGGTTGAGCACGCTGCCGTCATGGCGCTGCACGCCAAAGGCATGGGCGGCATCGTAGATGACTTTCAAATTGTAATTATCGGCAATTTTCTGAATGGCATCTACATCGCAGGGATGTCCATAGCAATGCACCGGCATGATGGCGGTAGTTTGCGGCGTGATGGCGGCCTCGATCTTGTCGGGATCGAGGTTGAGCGTGATCGGGTCGATATCCACAAATACCGGCTTGATGCCATTCCACAACAAGGAGTGGGCAGTTGCCACAAAGGAATATGGCGTAGTAATGACTTCGCCCGTGATGCGCAAGGTTTGTAGAGCGGTAACCAGTGCGAGGGTGCCGTTGGTGAACAGGGCCAGATGCTTTACACCCAAGTAGTCGCCCAATGTCTGTTCAAATTGCTGGTGAAATGGGCCACTGTTGGTTAGCCATTTGCTTTCCCAGATTTGTTCCAGATAGGGAATGAATTCTTCCAAGGGGGGCAAGGAAGGCTGCGTGACATAGATTGGCGGGGTTTTCCGTGAATCCGTCATTTGCTGGTCTCCTGCATCCTGTGGTTGACGTCCTGCAACGTCACTTCAAACGATTCCGCCGGCAGCCCCGCACACCAGCGTTGCCACATGATGCGCAAGGCGCGCTCCACCCCCGCCGCTACCGTTGCGGACTGGCCCATTGCCGACTTTGCAAAACGTTCCCGCAACCCTGCCCGGATATCGGACAGCGCGGCAAGGTTGCCAGCCCATGACAAACCCTTCTGTATGAAATCTGCTGCATCATGGGCGATAAACGCTTCCAGGCCAACATGACCAAGAACCCCTGCACCCGTCCGGCCTGGTATGGTGCCACCAGCCAGCGTCAGTGTCGGCACGCCCATCCATAGCGCATGAAGAGTTGTTGTGCCTCCATTGTAAGGAAATGTGTCCAGGCAGATATCTACCTGTTGGTGCAAATTTAAGTAATGCACCATGCCGCTTCGTATGTGAAAATCCAAACGTTCCCGTGAGACACCTTCCTGCGCAAACCATTCGATCAGCGTGTTATATTTACCCACTTCTGGCATAGCGCCCAGCACCATTCTGGAATCGGGCAAGGCGCGCAGGAGTTGCGCCCACAGAGCGATGACTGCACGGCTGAGTTTGCTTGGTCGATTGAAGCTGCCAAAAGTTACATAGCCGTTGCTCAACGCGGGCAGGGGATTGACCGGCGGCGCACCGTCGAAGGGCAAAAAAGGTACGCTGACCGGCATTTGCACAATCTTTTCTGTGAATTGGTCGTCAAATTGTCCCGGCGGCAGCAGGAAGCGATCTGACAGGTAGTAATCCATGGCCTTCAGTCCTGTCGTGCCCGGATAACCCATCCAGCTTGCTTGCACTGGCGCCGGCTTGCGGGCAAATGTCAGCAGCCGATGTTTGGCGGTGTGTCCCGATATGTCGAGCAGGATGTCGATGCCGTCAGCACGGATTTTTTCCGCCAAGGCGGCATCCGGCAAGCCGGCAATCTGATGCCAGTGCTTCACATAACCGCGCAGACGCTGGGTAATGCTATCCTCAATAATATTGTTGTAATAGGCGTGCAGCGACAATTGCGGGTAACTCGCTAGGTGGGCTAGCACTGGTTCGATAAAGTTTGCCACGGCATGGTTGCATAAATCGGCCGAGACCAAGCCAACCTGGATGCAACGCTGCGGGTCTCGCGAGTTGGTATGCCGCGGCCAACTTGCACGCAAATGGGCTTCAAACCGGTCGGCAAAACGGCAGTGTTCTGCGAACAGTGTCCGCGCATCTACCGTTTCGTCATGACCGAGGAAAAATAACAAGTTAGCGTACACCTCTGCATCCTGTGGCTTTGACTGCAACGCACGCCGGAAGCATTCAATAGCCGCACCCAGTTGTCCATGAACCGCCGAAATAATTCCCAGATTGTTGTATGCCTGTGATGTATCAGGCTCTAGCTCCAGTGCTCTACGGTAACTCGCCGATGCCTCTTCTAATTTTCCTTGGGCTTTTTGTATGTTTCCCAAGGCTAAATACGCATCGGAATAATCCGGCTTTAGCTCTAATGCACGTTTTGTGCTGACCAAGGCGGCATCGAGATGTCCCATGAAAAACAAGACTTCGCCTAGCCCTTTGTGCGCTTGAGCCAAATCAGGCCGGATTTTTATTGCCTGGCAAAAACTCGCGAGCGCTCCGTCAAGCTCCCCCTGGGCTTGCCGAATCAGGCCAAAATTGAGATGGGTATCAGCGTTATCCGGAGCAATTTCCAGCGCCCGGGAAAAGCTTGCTTGCGCTAAGTCATATTGCTCACTGAGAAATAACAGCAAGCCCAGATTAACATGAGCATCGGCATAATTTGGGTCGATTTCCAACGCTTTGCGTACACTCGACAATGCAACAGCAGGCTGTCCAAGAGCTTGCAGCACAAGCCCCAGAGTGTTATGCGCCTCCGCCAAATTCGGGCTAATTTTTATTGCCTTGCGCAGGCTTTTCAGCGCCTCATCCAATTGCCCGTTGGCGCGCAAAAGTATTCCCAGCTTGCTATATGCGTCAGCAAAATCCGGCTTGATCTTCAGCGCCTGCCTTAAACTCGCTATTGCCTCGTTGAGTCGCCCCTTCGATTGCAGGGTTACCGCCAGATTGAAGTGTGCTTTGGCGTAATTGGGTTTGATCTGCAATGCCTTGCGGAAGCTCAGCAAGGCTTCATCAAGCATTTCCTGCTCTTTGAGCAGCATGCCCAGATTGTTGTGCATTTCGGCATCGTCCGGCTTCAGGCTCACGGCTTGGCGTATGGCCGCAACACCGTCTTTCCCCTGCTGTTGCAGGGCAATGCCCAAGGCATTCCAGCCAAAGGCCCAGTCGGGATACAGGTCGATCAATGGCCTTATTCTTTGTTCCAGTTCGGCAGGGCGCGCAGAATTGACCAAGGCCATAACCTCCTGAACATTCGATGCGGGGGGCAATGCCCTGTTATAGCTGCCGTTTGCGCGCGCCAGCAATTGCCGTGCCTGCGGTGAATTCACTCCGCGTTTTAGCGCTTCTTCAATAAGCAGCAACGCATCTTCCGAATGACCCATCGCCAGCAGGCATTCGGTTAGCGATAGCCAGTATTGGCCAATGGAAGGATCGGCTTCCCACGCAGCTTGCAAATAGGGCAGCCCCAGCTCGGCCTTGCCCAACTGCAAAGCCATCAGCCCAAGGTTATGGTTTGCATCGGGGTGTCCAGGGTCGGTTTGCAGGACGCGGAGATAAAGATCCTCCGCCTCGGGAAGTTGACCCGCCTGGTGGTGTGAAATTGCCTGTTGCAGGGTTTCGTTTATATTCATCATTCATTCAAATCAACCATCGCTTGCAATTTGGCAAGCATCTCTTCGGTAATTTCTGCCGGCACGGCCTCAATCAATTTGGCGCCACGCGCGACCAGATCAATTACGCGGCAATGGCTGACCACTACCATCCCTTGCGTTGCCGTACCCGCCCCCATCAGCGTTACAGCCCAACCCGCGATGCGCTGGGTATTGGCCACTTGAGTGATGGGCGCAATCAACGCGCGCCCACTCCGGTTGAATTCGGCGTTGGATAACACCAATACAGGCCGTGTGCCGCGAATCTCGGTGCCTGCCGTGGGGTCTAGCGCAATCAGCACTATGTCACCTTGTTTAATTGCTCTCGCCCGTGTCATAGCGTTTCGTTGCCAACTGGCTTCATGTTATCCCAGGCAATCAGGTCTTCCGGCATCGGCGCGTTAAAATCACATGAGGCATTCAATTCTTTCGCAGTGTATTTTTTGCGCGTTGATTTGATGCGCAGCATTAAAGCGCCATCTTCAGTTTTATCAAGCGACATGACCTGCCCGACAGAAAGCCCTAAATCACGTAACAAGGCGGTGGGCAAGGTCAGCCCCATTGAATTTCCAATTTTGCGAATCACGAGTTCCATAGCCATTCCATTCCAAACATTACAATATCGCCATCGTATATAGTGTCACGCCAGGCGTCAAACAATGTATTACTTGCAATGGGCGGATTGAGCAGCACGCGTAGGGTGCGCTGTGCGCACCATGGTGTGTGGAACGCACCCTACCGGGAGCGCCGGCCTCTGGCCGGCATGCCGACGAGGACTCCGGTGCTTCTGGTCAATGTTCTGCGCGTAGCGAACTCAGCCAGGATGGAATGCAATGGAATCCGGGTTCTTTCGGGTACGGGAACCGCTCCCCGGATTTCGCGAAGCCTGTCATGAGTCCGCCGAAGGGCTCCATCCGGGCTACAACTTGCTGTTAACGAATTCAGATTCGTCTATGCGGTATGCAACTCCTGCCGGATTGTTTGCCGCACAACCTCAGCCAGTGTCTGTCCGGTGGCGACTTGCTTCAGCGCGTCGTTGATGAGAGTTTGATAGTTTCCGCCAGTCATCTCCGCGCGAGCCTTGAATACCGCGAGCACATCATTATCCACGCGCATGGTGATGCGCGTCTTTCCGCCGGACTCAGCCTGCAGCTTTGCCAAGGCGGGCACAGCCGATACCGGCCTAGCATCGGCGAAATCCATATCCTTGTGTTTACTGTACATCGCGTCAGAACTGTTTTTCATACTGCCTCCGTTGAGATTGGTTTGCTTTCCATGCCGAGATCAGCCGGATGTTTTCGCCTCGCTGCGTCCAGACTACAATCAGCACCCGACCTTTTGCGCCCATACCCAAAGTCACAAATCGTTGCTCCTCATTTGCGTCTGCATCTTCCTTTGTAAGCGCATAGGGGTCGAGCAACGCTGGTTTAGCTTCGTCAAATGTTACTCCTTCATGATTGAGCGGATTGACTTCGGCTTTCCTGGGATCAAACTCGATTTTCATATCGCGCATTGTGCATACGTATGTGCACAACGTCAACCCATTATGTCCATGCCACATCGATGCTGAGGGACTGAACCTACATTCCTCTGTTGGCGAAGAGTTTTCAGGTATTTCAACGGACTATGCCGCCTCTGTAGGTGCGAATTCATTCGCACCTACGAACCCATCAACTGAGGATTTTAGGCTGAATGTAAAACCAAGTGTAGCCCCGTAGCCATGTAGCCCGCATGAAGCGCAGCGTATTGCGGGGGTGAAGCCCATGACTATAATTGCTACCCGGATTCCACTTCGTTCCATCCGAGCTACGTTACTTCCTTCTGGTGCCGCAATGACAGGATCGTCACAAGATTTTCATCGTAACGATACAGGGCGACATAGCCGCTGTCGCCAAAATCAATCGGCAACTCACGGTACTCGATGTCCATTTCCCCGGCAGGCTTGCCGACCTGCGGATGTTGCTCCAGCAACCGTATGGACTTTACGATGACAACAGCAGCCCGTTTTGCCGCTGCCGGATTTTTGGGGCGCAGGAATTCGCGCAAGCGCACCAAGTCTTCCAGTGCGGCGGGCGCGAATCTTACAGGTGGCATTGGGGGGCAGCTTTCTCGTTTGCCTCGCCCCATGTATCAAGCCATGCGACGACTTCCTCGCCAGTGACATGCAAACCGGTTTCCCGGTACTCGTTCCAGGCTTTGATGGCGTCCTGGCGGAGCGCCTCGCGCTTTTCCTCGCGCTCGATGTACTGGGTGATTGCTTCGCGCATCAACCAGTGCGGGGTTCGGCGGCGCGCTTCGGCAAGGCGTTCCACGCGATCGCGGATGTCTTGGTCGATCTTGATTGCTACAGGGCGAGCGGCTGCGGCAGCCATGGTATTCTCCAGCTGGGTATAAACAAGTATTACCTTATCACAAGTTGCCGCTTCATGGCCAACGTTTGGGAATGGAAATTTGATAGGGGCGCGGTGAATCGCGCCCCTGCAACCAAAAAATCCCAAAATCCCCCTAAAGTTTTCCCATCCTCGTCCGATAACTGGACTAACGGCGGTTAATCAGCCCGGCAACATCAGGCGAACCAAAGTGAACGGCAATCAAGCCGGAAAACGAACTCAGTTATTAAGGAGAATTAACATGCCTCAATTCGTCAATACCAATATTGCGTCGCTGAATGCACAACGCAACCTGAACAGCTCGCAAAGCGCGCTGCAAACATCCTTGCAACGGTTGTCTTCCGGCTTGCGCATCAACAGCGCCAAGGACGACGCGGCCGGTATGGCGATTGCCGACCGGATGACTTCGCAGATTCGCGGTGCCAACCAGGCGGTGCGTAACGCGAACGACGGTATCTCGATGGCGCAGACCGCGGAAGGCTCGATGATCCAGATCAGCGACAACTTGCAGCGTATCCGCGAACTGGCGGTGCAGGCGGCCAACGCCTCCAACAGCGCATCCGACCGCGCCGCGCTGAACTCCGAAGCGGCGCAGCTGATTTCGGAAATCGATCGCGTCGCCACCAGCACCAGTTTCAACGGCGTGAAGTTGCTGGACGGCACGTTCACCGCGCAAAACTTCCAGGTCGGCGCCGATGCCGGCAGCAGCAACCAGATCAGCATCTCTTCGATCGCCAGCGCCAAAACCGCTTCGCTGGGTGTCGGCTCGGGTTCCAGTTATTCTGCCTCCCGGACAGGCTCCAATACCGCTACCACTACCACCGCCACGACTGAAACCGCGCTCGGCTCGGGCGACCTGATTCTGAATGGCTATAACGTGGGCGCATCCAGCTCCGATGGCGTGTCTTATGCCAATGGCAGCGCCAGCGGCATCGCCAAGGCAGCGGCAGTCAATGCGGTAACCGCACAGACCGGCGTGACGGCCACGGTTGGATCCACCACGCTGGCAGGCACTACCTTGGCAGCAGCCTCTTCGGCGGCGATTACAGCGGGCGATATCACCATCAACGGCGTGGCGCTCGGCGCGATTGCCGCCGCCACCTCCAAAGGCGAGCGCGGTTCGCAAGTTGCCGCCGCCGTCAACGCCGTGGCGAGCCAAACCGGCGTCACCGCAACTTTTGACACCACCACCGGCGCGGTAGCGCTCACTGCGGCGGATGGCCGCAACATCACGCTCACGACGACTACTGCCGCTAATACCGTGACCGGTTTGGGTTCGGGCGGTGCTGCCACATCGACCAGTTATTCGAATATCAGCCTGAGTTCAACCAGCGCTTCTGGCATCACTGTGGCCAGCCAAGGCAGCGGTGTCATTACTGGTGCTACGATAACCACCTTTGGAGCTCTTGCGTCAGGGGACATCACCATCAACGGCTTGGCAGTCGGCGCGGTCGCTGCGGGCACCGATGCTGCAACACAGACTACTAATATCAAGGCAGCGATTACCGCACTGATTACCGCTGGCACCCTTACAGGGATTACGGTGAGTGGCGCTGCTGATACCGTAATTCTGACCAGCACTGGCCGATTGAACCTCGCAACCACAGGTAGCGCGACGCTTGCAAACACCGGTTTTGCGGTGGGCACCACGAATAGCGGCAATGGCGCGGCAAGTGTCGGATTGAGTGCCGGTGTCACCGCGGCAACCACCACCGTCGGCGCAGGGGTATCTTCGCTCGATCTGACCACGGCGACCGGCGCAACTGCTGCGCTGACCACGATCGATGCCGCGTTGTCATCGGTGAACAGCTCGCGCGCTTCGCTGGGCGCGTATCAGAACCGTCTCTCTTCTGCGGTAAACAGCCTGCAGACGACGGCGGAAAACCTGACCAACTCGCGCAGCCGCATCTCGGACGCAGACTTTGCCGCAGAAACCGCTTCGCTGACTCGTGCACAAATCCTGCAGCAAGCCGGTACAGCGATGTTGGCGCAGGCGAACCAGACGCCGAACACCGTTCTGACTTTGTTGCGTTAGGCATAGTGGGGTAAAATGATCCCAGCCGGTTCACCCGGCTGGGATTTTGAGACAAAGGAGAGGAAAAATGCTCATCCAAAATACCGGAAACATGACTCATACTCCGCAGCCTGCCAAGCCTGCCAGCGATGGCGCGCCTAATGTCGTCGTCACGCGTTCAAATGTTGAAGCACAGCCCAGCGCGGCGCTCGAGTTGCCGCAGAATGTAGCAAAGCCGGTTGCCGAACCTTCTGCTGCGCAGTTGCAGAATGCGGTGGACAGCATTAACAAGACACTGAAACTGGCGAACAGGAGTCTGGAATTCAGCGTAGATGAAAGCACCAACAAGCGGGTCGTAAAACTGGTGGATACGGATACCGGCGATTTGGTCCGGCAATTCCCATCGGAAGAACTGCTGGCGATTTCGCGCGCAATAGACCAGATCCAGCAGGGTTTGTTGTTGAAACAAGAGGCTTAATCCCGGGTTAATCGGGTGTTAGGCGGTTGCGGGACGGTTGTAAAGTTGTAGATGCAGGTTTCGCAGGGTGCGTTCCACGCACCATTGTTATCTGGTGGTGCGTGGAACGCACCCTGCGAGATTATTTCAAAGTGCATGTATCGTTCCCACGCTCCGCGTGGGAACGCCTCAGGGGACGCTCCGCGCCCCGTGCCGCAGGAGCGGGCACAAACTGCGTTACCACGCGGAGCGTGGGAACGATAGAGGTTGGGCGAAAGCGAGTAGGGTGGGCTGTGCCCACCATGTCGGGCGGGGCCCGACCTACATTTGATCAGCAAGCACACACGAAAGGCTTAAAAGAGGCAGATCATGGTTACCTCGGCAACCAACCTGGACATCAACAGCATCGTCAGTCAGTTGATGGCCGTCGAGCGGCAGCCGATCAATAAACTCAACGTCAAGGAAGCGAGCTATCAGGCCAAGCTTTCCGCTTACGGCAGCGTCAAGGGCGCGGTGAGCAGTTTTCAGTCTTCCGTGCAAAGCCTGAGCAGCGCCAGCAATTTCCAGTCGCTCAAGGCGACCCCTTCCGATACCGCCATTTTTTCCGCTTCCGCCGCCAGCACCGCGGTGGCAGGCACTTATTCGCTGGAAGTGACCAGCCTGGCGCAAGCGCAGAAGCTGGTCGCTACCGGGCAAACCAGCAGCACCGCCGCTATCGGTGACGGGACTGCGACTACGGTCACTTTTGATTTTGGCACCATAAGCGGCGGCACCTTTGATTCTGGCACCGGCAAGTATACCGGCGCCACTTTTACCTCGAACGGCGCCGGCACTACGAACATCACCATCGACAGCAGCAACAATTCGCTGCAAGGCATCCGCGACGCGATCAACGCCGCGCAGATGGGCGTGACGGCGACCATCATCAACGACGGCGGCAGCACGCCCTACCGCCTTGCGCTGTCTTCGGACAGCCTCGGCGTGAGCCACAGCATGAAAATTACCACCAGCGGCGGCGACGGCACCATAAATACCCTGCTGGCGCATGACCCCGCAGGGTTGCCGGCCGCGCAGCATCTGAGCCAAACCGTCACCGCGCAAAACGCCAATTTCAAGGTGGACGGCGTGACGGTGAGCAAGACTTCCAATACGGTCTCCGATGTGATCCCGGGCGTCACGCTGACGTTGAGCAAAGTCACCACTTCTGCGGCAACCCTGACGGTCGCGCGCGACACTGCCACGGTCAGCAGTTCGATCACCGGCTTCGTCAAAGCCTATAACGATCTGGCGGGAACGCTGAAGAACTTGTCCGCTTATGACGCGACCAGCCAGAAAGGCGCGATCCTGCTGGGCGATTCCACGGTGCGTTCGCTGCAATCGCAACTGCGCAGCATGTTGAACACGCCGGTGACCGGCACTTCCGGCAACCTGACGACGCTCTCCGATGTGGGCGTGTCTTTCAAGAAAGACGGCACGCTGGAGCTCAACCAGACCAAGCTCGACAGTGTGATGGCCAGCAATTTCAGCGACATCGCCAGCCTGTTTTCCTCGGTCGGCAAGGCGACGGACAGCCTGGTCAGTTTCAACAGCGCGACCAGCAGCACCAAGGCGGGCAGCTATGCGGTGAATGTTTCCCAGCTTGCCACGCAGGGCAAGGCGATCGGCTCCGCCGCAGTCGGCAATCTCACCATTGATGGGACAAATGACGAGTTGACTTTGTCAGTGGATGGGACGAGCGCCTCCATAACGCTATCTGCGGGAACATATACTGCTGCGACGCTGGCTGCCGAGTTGCAATCCAAGATCAACAGTGCGAGCGCGCTATCCACGGCGGGCATTTCGGTGGCCGTCACGCAAAGCGCCGGGGTGCTGACCATAACCTCCGCGAGTTACGGCTCCTCCTCGGTTGTGGACATCACCGGCGGCGATGGCGCCTCGAATCTGCTGGGAACGCCCGCGGAAACCACCGGCGTGAATGCGACCGGCTCGATCGGCGGGGTTTCGGCGACCGGCTCTGGTCAAATCCTGACGGTGTCCAGCGGTGACCCGCAGGGGTTGAGTATCGCCGTCGTTGGCGGCGCGCTCGGCGCGCGCGGGACGCTGAATTATTCGATAGGCTATGCCTCCACGCTGAAGAACTGGGCGGCTTCAAGCGTGGCCAGCGACGGGATTCTGACCAGCCGTACCGACGGTATCGGCAAGACCATTACCGATATCGGCAAGCGCCGTATCGAGTTGGAAGCCCGTCTGGTCAACGTCGAAAAACGTTACCGCGCCCAATTTACCGCGCTGGATCTCATGCTCAGCAATATGAATAAAACCAGCACTTATTTGACCCAGCAAATCGATCAACTCAGCAACCTAAGATAGGAGAGAGACATCATGAACGCAACCACAGCCATCAAAGCCTACGCAAAAGTCGGCGTCGAATCCGGCGCGCTTGCGGCCGATCCGCACAAGCTGATTTCCATGTTGTACCAGGGCGCGTTGCTGGCGATTGCCAATGCCAAAAACGGCATCCTGCGCAAGGACATTCCCGCCAAGGGCGCGGCGATTTCCAAGGCCATTGCCATCATCGACGATGGATTGAATGCCAGCCTGGATAAAAATGTCGGCGGCGATCTGGCGCAGAACTTGTCATCCCTGTACAGCTATATGAGCTTGCGTCTGGTTGATGCAAACTTGAAGAACGATATGGCCGTGCTGGATGAAGTGGCGCGCCTGCTGAATGATTTGAAGGGCGCCTGGGACAGCATACGGCAGCCAGCCGCCGCCGCGCCGCAAACGGTTGCGGCTATGCAGCCGAAGACCGCGAATAAAGCGCAACTGGCATACGCAAGAGGCTAAGAAAATGGGTAGCAGCCAAATCATCACAAATTATGAGTCGCTATCGGCCCTGACCGCGCAGATGCGCGAGGCGGCGGTAAGCGGCGAGTGGGATCAACTGATCGACCTCGAGCAGCAGTGCCGCCAGCATGTCGCCGCGATGAAGCGGGCGGATGCATCCGCCACGCTGGACGAGCCGTCACGGCAGCGCAAGGTTCAACTTATCAAGAAAATCCTGGCGCATGATGCCGATATCCGCAGCCGTACCGTGGCATGGATGGGGCAATTGCAACGCATCATGCAAAGCAATCGCCAGGAGCAGCGGCTGCAGCAGGCATACGGCGGGTAGGTGTTGTCTCATTCCCACGCTCCTGCGTGGGAATGCGGTTTGTGTCGCTCTGCGGCACCGGGTGCGGAGCGCCCATGGATGCAGACCGTGGGAACGATGCGAAAAGTCTGCTGATCCACGCATTCCAAATAAGGTGATTGCCTTCGATGCTACCCGCCAATGTAATCAGCGCGCTGCAAGTCCTTTCCAGCTCCGGGAAGCCGTTAATCGCGGCAACTCCGGACGCGCCCAAACCCGTCACCAATCTTGAACCCGGGCAGCAATTGCAGGGTTCTGTCCAGTCCAAAATAAGCGAGGGTTTATTCAAGGTGCAGGTCGCCGGACAGACCCTGCAGATGCGTCTGCCCGGCAATATCCAGAGCGGCGATACGATCAGGCTCCAAGTGATTTCGCTGCAGCCGAAAATCACATTCGGCATGGTCGCATCGACCAATCCGCTTTCGACCCCCGAGCAAATCGGCTCGGCCGCTCGATTGCTTTCCAATCTTGCGGAGCGGCCGCTCGAAAGGCCGGTTGTTCGGCAACTCGGCGACAAGGCGGTTTGGCCGGCCGTGCAACAGGCGCCGAATACCAAGCTGCTGGCTGCGGGGCTGCGTGAAACGCTCGGCAAAAGCGGCCTGTTTTACGAATCGCATCAGGCGCAGTGGGTACGCGGGGAGCGCAGCATCAGCCAGTTATTGGAGGAACCGCAAAATCTGCTGACCGGGAAGGCTTTGCCGCTGCCTTCTGCCGATCAATATGCTGTGTCCGATAAAGTTTCCGCAACGCAGCCGAATGCCCCGGCGGCTGCCAGGGCTCCAGGCGATGCCGCCGGGCCGATCGCAAAAGAGCTGGTGCACCTGGTGCAGCAGCAGTTGCATACGCTGGAGCAGCATCATCTGGTATGGATGGGCCAAGTCTGGCCCGGGCAGCAGATGCAGTGGGAAATTCAGGGGCAGCCGGAACGTCAATCGCGGCAACAGGATGAACGCCAGTGGAGCACCGAGATGGAACTGGCCTTGCCCAAACTGGGCGATGTACATGCCCGCCTGGTGTTCGCCGAAAGCGGGCTGCGGATGACGTTGCGCGCGGCAGACCCGGCGACGGTCGATTTGTTCAACCGCGCCCTGCCCGGGCTCAAGAATTCGCTTGCCGATGCCGGTGTTCCGCTGGCCGCTGCCGTGGTGGAAAAATCGTGAAGCGGAACAATCTTACGCCGCAGCAGGTCGCCGTCGCGCTGACCTACGGTAAAAATCAGGGAGGCGCGCCGAAAGTAGTCGCCAAAGGGCGTGGCATGATCGCCCAGGCAATTATCGAGCGCGCCAAACAACACGACATTTATGTGCATGAATCCGAAGACCTGGTCGGTTTGCTGATGCAGGTCGAACTCGACCAGGAAATCCCCCCGCAACTTTATTTGGCTATAGCCGAACTGCTGGCCTGGCTGTATCGGTTGGAACATGCGGAGGCTCCCGCTATTCCGCCTTTGGCAAAGACCTAGTTTTGTTATCATGCGCGCCGGATTTTGTTATCATGCGCGCCGCCGATCAGCACCATGTTGCAAAACCACAGAAAATTCCCGGCTTGCCGCCGTTTTTGTGGACACCATAATATAAATATGCAAGAAAACATTCCGTTAACCATCGAAAGACTTTCCGACGAGCAGGATAGGGAATGCCGCGTCACTTCCGCGCGGCAAATTCAATCCCTGTTGCGCGACATTTCGGAAAGCGGAATGCTCGCGGCGCTTTATTTCGATGGCGCGAAGGATTTCATCATGACCTCCCTGCTGGATGTCGGCGATAAAGGGTTGTGGGTGGAGCAAGGCACGGATACGCCAAAAAACCGGTGCATCGCCGAAAGCGACGAAGTCACCTTTGTCGGCTCGCTTAACCAGGTCAAGGTCCAATTTTCTGCCAACGAAATCCGTGCGGTAACGCACCAGGGTTACCCCGCCTTTTACCTGCCATTGCCGGCCAGCCTCTACCGCGTGCAACGCCGCGAGTATTACCGGCTCATGCTCCCTCTTTCAGAGCGCTTGCACTGCGTTATTCCAATAAACAAGCCGCAGGCGGGAAATCGGATGGAAGTGCCTGTCATGGATATCAGCGGCGGCGGGGTGAGGCTGTTCTGTACGGATAATGAAATTGAGTTTGTGCTGGGGCAAACTTATGGCGGTTGCCAGATCAACTTGCCGGAAGTGGGCAAGATCAACGTCATGATGACAGTGAAAAGCCTGGTTTCGATATCCCCCAAGCCCGGGCAAACGATCAAACGTGTGGGGTGTGAATTCAAGAATCTCGACAATGCGTCGAGCATCTTGCTGCAACGCTATGTGACCAAGATGCAGCGCTTAAAAGCTGGCGCATGAAGATATAGCTGCCGTTAGATAAGTATGCAAGAAAACATTCCGCTAACCATCGAAAGACTTACCGACGAGCAGGAGAGGGAATGCCGCATCGTTTCCGCGCGGCAAATCCAATCCCTATTGCGCAACATCTCGGAAGGCGGGTCGCGCGCTGCGCTTTATTTCGATGGCGCGAAGGATTTCATCATGACCTCCCTGCTGGATGTCGGCGATAAAGGGTTGTGGTTGGAGCAAGGCACGGATACGCCAAAAAACCAGCGCATCGCCGAAAGCAGGAAAATCATCCTGGTCAGCTCGCTTAACCAGGTCAAGATTCAATTTGCTGCCGATGGGGTTCGTGCGGTAAAGCGCCAGGGCTACCCGGCCTTTTACCTGCCGCTGCCGGCCAGCCTCTACCGCATACAACGCCGCGAGTATTACCGGCTCGCGATCCCCCTTTCCGAGCAGCTGCGCTGCGTTATTCCAACAATCAAACCACAGGCGGGAGGCCAGATTGAGGTGTCTGTCATGGACATCAGCGGCGGCGGGATAAGGCTGTCCTGCACGGAGGAAAATATTGAGTTTGTGCCGGGGCTAACTTATGCCGGCTGCCAGATCGACCTGCCGGAAGTGGGCAAGATCAGCGTCACGATAATAGTGAAAAGCCTGGTTTCGATATCCCCCAAACCCGGGCAAACCATCAAACGCGTGGGGTGTGAATTCAAGGATATCGACACCGCTTCCAGCGTCTTGCTGCAACGCTATGTGACCAGGATGCAGCGTTTAAAAACCGACACAGAAACATAAACCCAGATTGTTCATTAGCCATTGAGGCATCAGAAAATCAATGGATTGCCGGGAGCGCCAGCCTCTGGTCGGCATGCCGTCGTTCCTGATTAAGCTGTCTCTACATAACCGGCTATGTCGGTTCACCAAAATCGCCAACCGCCGGTTTTGTGACAATAAGGACCGCCGCCTCAAAGTTGCCGGCTCCCCAAAAAACTCCCGCTGTTATAATGCGCCGCATGAATAAGCATATTTTCGCTACGCCGCGCGCGCTCGATCTCGCCCGCGAAGTTCTGAACATCGAAGCCGCCGCTGTCCAGGCCCTCGCCGCACGCCTCGATAATGATTTCCTGCGCGCGCTGGATGTGATCTTGTGCTGCGAGGGGCGCGTCATTGTCAGCGGCATGGGCAAGTCCGGGCATATCGCGCGCAAGATCGCCGCGACCATGTCCAGCACCGGCACCCCCGCCTATTTCGTGCATCCCGGCGAAGCCAGCCACGGCGACCTCGGCATGATCACCAGCAAGGATGTCATCATCGCGCTGTCCTATTCCGGCGAGAGCGAGGAGCTGATGACCATCTTGCCGGTTATCAAGCGGCAGGGTGCCAAGCTTGTCAGCATAACCGGCAATCCCGCCTCCAGCCTGGCGCTGGCGGCAGACGCGCATCTCAACGCGGCGGTGGACAAGGAGGCTTGCCCGATGGGCCTGGCTCCCACCGCCAGCACCACGGCGGCGCTGGCGCTGGGCGACGCGCTGGCGGTGGCATTGCTGGATGCCAAGGGTTTCGGCGCGGAAGATTTTGCCCGCTCGCATCCGGGCGGCAATCTGGGACGGCGTTTGCTCACCCATGTGCGCGACATCATGCGCGTCGGCGAACGCCTGCCGATGGTGCGCGAAAATGCGATGCTGGGCGATGCGCTTCTGGAAATTTCGAAAAAAGGCGTGGGCATGACCGCCGTTGTGGATGCCGGGCAGCGCGTGCTGGGCATTTATACCGACGGCGATTTGCGCCGCACGCTGGAGAAGAAGCTGGATTTCAACGCCACGCCGGTGCGCGGCGTGATGTCCGCCAGCCCGCGCTGTATCAGCCCGGATGCGCTGGCCGCCGAAGCGGTGCAGATGATGGAGCAATACAATATCAGCCAGATGCTGGTAGTGGACGAACAGCATAAGCTGGTCGGCGCGCTCAACATGCACGATTTGTTGCATGCTAAAGTTATTTAAATATGTAGGGTGGGCAGGAAACCTGCCCACGCTGTATTGCCCGCGTGGGCACGATGAGGCCGTGCCCACCCTATTTTAATCTGGAGAGACAGCATGCTATTGAGCCGTGCCAAACTGATCCGCCTGATGGCCTTTGATGTGGATGGCGTAATGACCGATGGCGGGTTATATTATTCCGATTCCGGCGAGGAATTCAAACGCTTCAATTCGCTGGACGGGCACGGCCTGAAGATGCTCAAGGCCAGCGGGGTGGAGGTTGCCATCATCACCGGGCGCTCCTCGCGTTGCGTCGAAGCGCGCACAAAAAATCTCGGTATCGAGTATGTTTATCAGGGTGTTGGAAACAAGCGGGAAGCGATGGTCGAGTTGCTCAACAAGCTTAAACTGACGCGCGATGCCGCCGCCTATATGGGCGACGATGTGGTTGACCTGACGGTGATGCGCCATGTCGGGCTGTCGATCAGCGTGCCGGAATCCCCTCGGCTGGTGCGCGAACATTCCGACTATGTGACACAATGCCGCGGCGGGCACGGCGCGGTACGCGAGGCCTGCGAGTTGGTCATGTCGGCGCAAGGTACGCTGGATGCGCAACTGGCCCAATACCTGAAATGACCTTTGCCTCCCGCGCCCGTTACTGGCTGCCGCTGTTGCCGTTACTCGGTTTGCTCGGAGCCACCTATTGGCTGAACCAGCAGGTACACCCCGGATCGGCTAAACCGGATAGCGGCAAACGCCATGACCCCGATGCCATTATGGAAAATTTTTCCGCAATCAAGCTGGACGAGCAGGGGAAGCCGCGCTTCATCATGGCCGCAAAAAAAATGCAGCATTACCCGGATGACGACAGCACGACGCTGGAAGTGCCGCGCCTTACAGCGCTGTCCGCCGGGCAACCGGCGATACACATCATCGCCAGGCAAGGCAACGTTTCCAGCAGGGGTGACGAGGTGTTCCTGCACAACGATGTCGAAGTGCTGCGCGAGGCAAGCGCGCAGCAGGAGGAACTCACGCTGCACACCGAATATCTGCACATCATCCCGGATCGGGATTGGGCGGATACCGACCGCGCCGTCGTTATTGTGGACGCGCATAATACCGTGCATGCGAAGGGCCTGGAAATGGACAACAAGGCGCGCACCCTGAAACTGCTTTCCCAGGTAAGAAGCGAACATGTGTCGAGCAAAAAATAAGCTACTGCCGGCAATTTTATTGCTGCCGGCTTTGCTGCTGCCACTCTGGGCACCGGCCTGTTTCGCCGAACGCGCCGACCGCGACAAACCGGTGCACCTGGAGGCCGATCAGTTGTTGATAGACGATGCGCGGCAGGTCAGCACCTTCACCGGCAATGTGAAATTGACCCAGGGCACGATGCTGATACGCGGCGACAAGATCGTTGTGAAGCAGGACAAGGAAGGCTTCAAGCACGGCACGGCTTACGGGAATACCGCCAGCTTCCGGCAGAAGCGCGAGGGGCTGGACGAATATGTGGAAGGGTATGGCGAACGCATCGAATATGACACGCGCGCCGAGACGGTGGACTTCTATGTGCAGGCGCGCCTCAAGCGCGACCTGGATGAAGTGCGCGGCGAACACATCACCTATAGCCAGAAGACCGAGATTTTCCAGGTGAACGGCAGCGGCGCAAGCCCGGAAAAAACGCCGCCGAAACGGGTGAGCGCCATACTGCAACCCAAGCCAAAACAAGAGGCGGCACAGCCTTCCGTGCCGGATACGCTGCCGATCAAGTCCAGCGAAACTTTGCCGTCCGCGGATTGAGCAGGCTTTAAAAATGACACTGGCCATGACGCCGCTCCTGCAAGTTTCAACAGATTTTTCCAGGAAGAAGTATTTTTCGGGTTTGTATGATGAGTGAATTGCGTGCGGTTGGCCTCAAGAAAAAGTACGGTTCGCGCACCGTGGTGCATGATGTTTCGCTGTCGCTGAAGAGCGGCGAAGTGGTTGGCCTGCTCGGCCCGAACGGCGCAGGCAAGACAACTTCGTTCTACATGATCGTGGGGCTGATCGCAGCCGATGGCGGGGAGATTTTTATTGACGAGCGAAAAATCACCCACCTGCCGATACACCGCCGCGCGCGCCTGGGGCTGGGTTATCTGCCTCAGGAAGCGTCGATCTTTCGCCGCATGACCGTGGCGCAGAATATTCAGGCGGTGCTGGAACTGCAAGACCTTTCCGTCGATGACCTGCAAAATCGTCTGGAAGAATTGCTGGAAGACCTGCACATCACGCATATCCGCGACAACCCCGCCATCAGCCTGTCCGGCGGCGAGCGGCGGCGTGTGGAAATCGCACGCGCGCTGGCGACCGACCCGCGCTTCATCCTGCTCGACGAGCCGTTTGCCGGCGTGGATCCCATCGCCGTGCTGGATATCCAGAAAATCATCCGCTTTCTCAAGGAACGCAATATCGGCGTGTTGATCACCGACCACAACGTGCGCGAAACGCTGGGCATCTGCGACCGGGCCTACATTATCAATGCCGGCTCGGTGATGGCGGAAGGCAAGCCGGACGAAATCATTTATAATGAAGGCGTGAGGAAAGTTTATCTGGGTGAGCATTTCAGGCTTTGATAGAAAATGTATCCCGGAACAAACACTAGGCAATGAAACCCACGCTACAACTTCGGATGTCCCAGCAACTGACGCTCACCCCGCAGTTGCAGCAGGCTATCCGTTTGCTGCAACTCTCCACGCAGGACATGCATCAGGAAGTTGCACGGATGCTGGACGAAAACCCCATGCTGGAATTGGCCGAGGAACCCGCACCGCCCGCTTTCGCCCAGAATAATCTGCCAACGGAGGCCGGCGGCAGCGGCGCAGCCAATGACGAGGCTGAACGAACACATACCGATGACCGCGGCGCCGACGATTTCGGTAACGAGCAGGCAGACTGGAATACCGGCGGCGGCACGGCGCACAGCGCGGATGACGAAGACGAAACCCACGCCGAACAGGCTGCCGGGCAAGCCAGCCTGCGCGAGCACCTGCATGACCAGTTGACCACCAGTTCGCTGGATGGCAAAGACCGCAAGGTGGTCGGTTTGCTGGTCGATGCGCTGGATGAGAACGGCTATCTGGCGCAAGATCTGGGCGAGTTGGCGGAACTGTTGCCCGCAGAACTCGATATCACGCTGGATGATCTGGAAACCGCGCTGGTGCAGTTGCAGCACCTCGATCAACCCGGCCTCGGCGCGCGTAATCTGGGCGAGTGCCTCGCGCTGCAACTCAAGGCGTTGCCGGAAGATACACCGCAGCGCGATCTGGCGATCCGTCTGGTGAGCAATCATCTGGCGGCGCTCGCCGCGCACGATTTTGCCGGGATCAAAAAACTGCTGCGCTGTACGGACGATGAATTGCGTGCCGCGCAGCATCTGATCGTGGGTCTGAACCCGAAGCCCGGCGCGGAATTTGACCGGAGCGTCGCCGATTACGTGGTGCCCGACGTCATCGTGGAGAAGCACAGGGATAAATGGCGCGTGCGGCTCAATGCGGAAGCGATGCCCAAGCTGCGCGTGAATCAGATTTACGCCAATATCCTGCAACAGCGCGACGGCAAAAGCTCCTCGCAGCTTGCCACGCAATTGCAGGAAGCCAAATGGCTGATCAAGAATTTGCATCAGCGTTTCGAAACCATCCTGCGGGTCGCGCAGGCGATCGTGGAACGGCAGGGCAATTTTTTCGAGCACGGCGAGATCGGCATGCGCCCGCTGGTGCTGCGCGAAATAGCCGATGCCCTGGAGATGCACGAATCCACGGTCTCGCGCAGCACCACGCAGAAATTCATGCTGACCCCGCGCGGCATCTACGAATTCAAATATTTCTTTGGCAGCGGCCTGTCCACGGAAAGCGGCGGCACCTGTTCTTCCACCGCAATACGCGAGCTGATCAAGCAACTGGTCGGCGCGGAAGACACGTGCAAACCGCTTACCGACAGCCGCATGTCAGAAATCCTGGCACAGCAGGGCATCGTAGTTGCCCGGCGTACCATAGCAAAGTACCGGGAAGCATTGCACATCCCCCCGGTTAATCTCCGTAAATCACTCTAAATAAAGGAGCACACCATGAATCTCCACCTAACCGGACGCCACCTGGAAATCACACCCGCCATCCGCGACTATGCGACCGGCAAGATCGGCAAGATCAAACGCCATTTCGACAATGTGATTGACGTGAACATCATCCTTTCCGTTGAAAAACTGAAGCAGAAGGCCGAAGCCACCATCCATATCAGCGGCAAGGATGTATTCGTGGAATGCGAGGACGAGAACCTGTACGCGGCGATTGACGCGCTGGTTGACAAGCTGGACCGCCAGGTGATGAAGCACAAGGAAAAACTGTCGGCGCGGCGCCATGACGATTCCGGCAAACATGTCGCGGCGGAATAATTAACCACGAGCGGCCAGGAGATAATCCTGATGTAACTACTAGCCATTCGACCAGGTTGCCCAACAACGGCAGCCAAGTCGCTGGTTATCTCCCGCAGGGAGAGGGAAAATTAAAAGCTGCCGCCCATTTCTATCCGGCCCCATCATGAACCTGATCAGCAAAATCCTGCTGCCCGACAATATCCTGCTGGATACCGAATCCACCAGCAAAAAGCGTGTATTTGAGCGCGTTGGCCTGCTGTTCGAAAACAATCAGCAGATCGCGCGTAGCCAGGTGTTCGACAGCCTGTTTGCCCGCGAGAAACTCGGCTCAACCGGTTTGGGGCAAGGCGTGGCCATCCCGCATGGCCGCATCGCCAAGCTGCGCGAGGCGACCGCCGCATTCGTGAAAACCTCCAATCCAATCCCCTTCGACGCGCCGGATGGCCAGCCGGTGAACCTGATTTTTGTGTTGCTGGTACCGGAGCGCGCCACCGATTTGCACCTGCAAATCCTCGGCGAACTGGCGCAAATGTTCAGCGATGCGCAGTTCCGCAATCGCCTGCTCGCCTGCGAAGATGGCGCCAGCATCCATCAGCTGTTTTACGACTGGATCAGCACGGCATGAAAACCTCTATCAATCTACTGCGCAGTTCGATAGCGGCGTTGCGCGGTGCTCGCTCCTCGCCTACCCAATTGGTATGTCTCGTTCGCTGCGATCCGTGCGCCTTGCTCTCGAATTGCTCGCTACGATTGATAGAGGTTTTCTGATGAGCCAGGTTAACGTCCGGCAACTATTCGAGGACAAGCAGCAAAGGTTGCAGCTCAGCCGTGTTGCCGGTGCGGACGGCGCCGACCGCATCATCGACAGCGACAAGGTTAACGCTTCCAACAACGGACTCATCGGCCATCTCAACCTGATTCACCCGAATTGGGTGCAGGTACTCAGCAAAACCGAACTCAATTATCTGCGCAACCTGGGCGCGGAAGAGCGCGCCGGCGCGTTCCGGCAAATCGAGCAAAGCGTCGCGACCTGTTTGATCGTGGCCGGTGCCGATGATATTCCGGCCGAATTGATCGCCTTTGCCGACCAATCGCATATTCCGTTATTCCGCTCGCCCAAACCCAGCGTGCACCTGATGTGGCTGATCCGCCACTACCTCGCCAAGGAGCTGGCCGAATCCACCACGCGCCACGGCGTGTTTCTCGATGTGCTGGGGGTCGGCGTGTTGATTACCGGGGAGAGCGCGGTCGGCAAAAGCGAACTCGGCCTGGAGCTGATTACGCGCGGCAACGGGCTGGTTGCCGACGACATCGTCGAATTGCACCGTATCGCGCCGGATACGCTGGAAGGACACTGCCCGGAACTGTTGCGCGATTTTCTTGAAGTGCGCGGCCTGGGCGTATTGAACATTCGCACCATGTTCGGCGAAACGGCGGTGCGGCGCAAAAAGAGCCTGAAGCTGATCGTGCATCTGCATCGCCCGCAGGGCGGCGATCTCTCGCAAATGGAACGCCTGCCGCTCAACGCCACGCACCAGGAAATTCTCGGCGTGAACATCAGCACCGTGAACATCCCGGTGGTTGCGGGGCGCAACCTCGCGGTACTGGTGGAAGCAGCCGCGCGCAATTTTGTCATGCAACAGCGCGGCATCGACAGCATGCAGGAATTCATCACGCGGCATGACCAACTGCTGCTGGGCGACTAGCGGGAGCCGGAATGCAGCTATTTTTGATTAGCGGCCTGTCAGGCTCCGGCAAGAGCGTCGCGCTCAAGACGCTGGAGGACGCGGGTTTCTATTGCGTGGACAACCTGCCCGCCGAGATGCTCTCCGGTCTAATCGAGCATCTGCTGCCCGCAGGATATAGCAATATTGCGGTCAGCATCGATGTGCGCAGCGCCAACAGCGTGCTGAGGCTGCCTGAATTGCTGCTGCAACTCAGGCAAAAAAACCTGACGGTGCATGTGCTGTTTCTGGATGCGCAAAATGACACGCTGGTCAAGCGATTTTCCGAAACGCGCCGCCTGCACCCGCTTAACGATGCCGCTTCTCTGGCAAACGGTAAACAAGGCCGCACCCTGCCGGAATGTGTCCAGCAGGAGCGCGAATTGCTCGCCGAAATCAGCAGCATCGGCCATCGCATCGATACCACCGAACTCAACGCCAACGCGCTGCGCGCCTGGATCAAGCAATTCATCAAGGTGGATCGCGCGCGCCTGACGCTGTTGTTCCAGTCGTTCGGCTTCAAGCACGGCATCCCGCTGGATTCCGACCTGGTGTTCGATGTGCGCTGCCTGCCCAACCCGCACTACAATCCGGAGCTACGCCCGCTTACCGGCAACGATACGGCGGTCATCGAATTTCTGGAAAACACCCCTGTCGCGCAGGATATGTTCGGCGATATCCGTAATTTCGTGGAACGCTGGCTGCCGTGTTTCGTGGCCGATAACCGCAGTTATCTTACCGTTGCCATCGGCTGCACCGGCGGGCAGCACCGCTCGGTCTATCTCGCCGAAAAACTCGCGCGGCATTTCGAGCGGCAGCAACAGGTGCTGGTGCGCCACCGTGAACTCGCATGAATCCATCCACGCCCAGACACGATGCGTGGCATGAAACCTGCTGAAGTAGGCGCCAAGCAGGCGCTTCGTCTTATGGCGAAGCACCCGCCTACCCCATTTCGCGTTTTTCGTGGACAATCGCCGCTATGAAAACCATCACCCTTGCCTTCACCGGAGCCTCCGGCCTGCCCTACGGCATGCGCCTGCTGGAATGCCTGCTCGCCAGCGGGCAGCGTGTGCATCTGGTGTATTCGCAGGCCGCGCAGATCGTCGCCAAGCAGGAGCTGGATTTCACGCTGCCGAACCGCCCGCAGGATGCGGAGCAGATGTTTGCCGAGCGTTTCGGCAAATTCGGCGGCGAACTGAAGGTGTTCGGCATCCAGGACTGGTACGCGCCGATGGCCTCCGGCTCCAACCCCGGCGACGCGATGGTGGTCTGCCCCTGCACGATGGGCACGCTCGGCAAGATCGCGGGCGGCATCGGCGACGACCTGATCGCCCGCGCCGCCGACGTGATGCTCAAGGAGAGGCGCACGCTGATCTTGGTGCCGCGCGAGATGCCGTTCTCCGCGATCCATCTGGAGAACATGCTCAAGCTCTCCCATGCCGGCGCCGTCATCATGCCGCCCAATCCCGGCTTCTATCATCATCCGCAGAGCGTGCAGGACATGGTGGATTTTGTGGTGGCGCGGATGCTCGATCACCTCGGGGTGGAGCAGACGTTGATGAAGCCTTGGGGTGGAGAGTAGCGAGCACATAGGTTGGGTTAGCAGCTTCACCGCGTAACCCAACATCAAAATCAACACTGCCGGGGGTTGCCCGGCGGTGTTGATTTTGTCGTTCATGCTTCGACAAGTTCAGCACAAACGACCTAAACTCTCCAGCACTTTTCGCACCGGTGTCGGGATCGCCGCCTGCAACGCCTCCTCCACATCCAGCCACACGCTACCGGGTTGCGCGGCACGCGAAGGTTTACGCGACAGTTGAATCTTCAACGGCGTGATGTGCAGCTTGAAGTGAGTAAAGGTGTGGGTGAATGTCTCCAGCCTTTCTCCATGACTCGCATTCATGCCGTTTCGCACGAACCAATCCTTTGCCGCTTCTTCATCATCAAACTGTGGAGGACACCACAGTCCGCCCCAGATGCCGCTGCCGGGGCGTTTCTCCAGCAGGATGTCGTTGCCGTGCATCAGCAATAAAAACGTGGTGTGTCTTTCCGGCACGGCCTTGCGCGGGCGCGGCGTGGGTAGCTCATTGGTGCGGCCGGTATTGAATGCGACGCAACCGGCCTGCACCGGGCAATCGCCGCACTTCGGCCTGCCGCGCGTACAGATGGTCGCGCCCATGTCCATCAGCGCCTGGGTGTAAGCGGCGACATCGCGTTGCGGCAGCAGCGCCTCGGCCTGTTGCCAGAGTTGCGCTTCGACTTTTTTATCTCCCGCCAAACCTGCGATGCCGCAGAAGCGCGTCAGCACGCGCCTGACGTTGCCGTCTAGGATCGCGCGGCGCTCTTGATACGCCAGCGCGCAGATCGCGGCGGCGGTGGAGCGGCCGATGCCGGGGAGTTCGAGTATCTGTTCGTATTGGTGCGGGAATTCGCAGCAATATTTTTCGGCGATAAGCATTGCAGCGCGATGCAGGTTGCGTCCGCGTGCGTAGTAGCCGAGGCCGCTCCAGTGTGCCAGTACATCATCCTCGCTGGCGGCGGCAAGCGCGGCGACAGTGGGGAAGGAAGCGACAAAACGCTGGTAATAGGGGATGACGGTGGCGACCTGCGTCTGTTGCAGCATGATCTCGGATAGCCACACGCGGTAGGCACCCGCGCCCTGCCACGGCAGGTCGTGGCGGCCATGCTGGCGTTGCCAGCGGATCAGGCGGGTGGAGAAATTACTCATGTGAAAAGACCCCGCAACCCCCTGACAAGGGGAGGCTGGGATAACCAGCGACTTGGCTATCGCTTTTGGATAGCCTAGTCGAATGGCTAGTTGTTTCATCAGGGGTTGCCTTATTATTTGAACAGCCCCTTGAGGCCTTCCTTGAGTTGATCCTGCAGCTTGGTTTTGACTTTTTCCTTGGCAGCTTCGCCGACCATCGCGCCGAAATCCAGTGTGTATTTCAGGTCGGCAAACGGGCCGCTGACGCGCACCGGGACTGTGATGCCGCCGACGGCATCCTTGCCGCCCTGGCCTTCCAGCGTCTTC
>CAYGIF010000006.1:0-34923 GCA_964349865.1 uncultured Gallionella sp.
TTCCATGCACCAATGGCAATGGTGCATGGAATGCACCCGATAGCGAACCTTGTTTGTCGGATCGTGTCTGACGGCCATGTTTTTATTTGACAGAACCGCCGGTCTTTGCCAAGCTACGTCCATGTCACATACCGTCGGAAAATTTATTGCAGTGATTCTGGCCATCTGGTTGCCGCTGTTCAGCGGTAATGCGCTGGCTGTTTCGGTTGCCATGCAGCAGTCGATGGGCGGCAACCACCATTCTGTCGTTGCGCAACAGGGCGAGCCTCACTGCGCTTCAACCGTGCAGCAGCACACGCAACATGTTGCCGCAGATCAGGATCAATCTGCCGGCCATCAAGACCAGCCTGGCAGCGAAGATTGCGGCACCTGCCATCTTGCCTGCGGCGGATATCTGGCTGCCGCATCCATCGAAGTGATGGAAGCTCAACCATCTGCCCAGATGTTCACGCCCCTTTCGACGCAGTTTCAATCCATTACCTCAACTCCGCTTGATCCTCCGCCTCTCGCCCGCGCCTGACGCGGGAAGAGTGTCTTTAATTTTTGCCTAAGCACGCTGATCCTTTCAGCATAAAGCCTCGCCCCGAACCGTCCGGCAGCCGCATTGCGCCTGCATATCCACTATTTTTTAAGGATTCGAAACATGAAAACGAATGAAATGAGTTTCTATAAAACGAATTATGTAGGTGCGAATTTATTCGCACGCACAACCGGTTATGTGCGAATGAATTCGCACCTACCCATCCTGTCATCCGCGTTTATTAGGTTGACCGGAATTTGTTCGAAGAAATACATTTTGCTGCAGGGCATGGTGCTGTTCATTGCATTGGCTGCTGCCTTGTCCAGTATAGCTCAGGCCGCTCAACAGATTCCGGCACCGGCTGCTGCGAATGGTGCAGAGCAGACCCTGCCAGTCGTGGAAGTATATAAAAGCGCACAGTGCGGCTGCTGTAAAGCCTGGGCGGAACATCTCCAGAAAAACGGCTTCGAGGTGATTTTGCACAACGTGGACGATGTGCCGGCGGCGCGCAAAAAGCTGGGCATGCCCAATAAATTTGGCTCATGCCATACCGCCAAGGCCGGACAATATCTGGTTGAAGGCCATGTGCCCGCAGCGGACATCAAGCGCTTGCTCAAGGAGCGCCCCAAGGCCATCGGCCTGGCCGTGCCCGCCATGCCGCCCGGTTCGCCCGGCATGGAAAGCGATGACCCGGTCCCTTACGACACCCTGCTGATCGGCAAGGATGGCAAAGCCAAGGTGTTTGCGCGGCATTAAGCCTGTAGCCGGTAGCATGTAGCCAGTAGCAAAGACGCGCCTTTGAGGCGCACAACCTTGCTACCAGCTACCAGCCACCAGCCACTAGCTAAAGGAGCGAATCATGAAGATACGGCTTGTTGTCAGGTTGATGGTTTGCGGGTTAATGGCAGCATGGCTGTTGCCTGTTCATGCGGCCGAAAATCGCATGTTTGGGGATCGCATGTTGGGTTCCGATCTTGCCGGGTTGCTGGAATATGCGCGCGAACACAATCCGGAACTGGCGGCGACGCGCTTCGATGCCGATGCCGCGGCGCAACGCGCGCAGTCTGCGGCAGCGTTGCCCGACCCGGTATTGCGTGCCGAACTGATGGACATCACCAACCAGGGTACGACCAAAAGCGCGAGCCTGCTGCCGTCGCAGGTCGGCAGTGCGCGCTACACGTTGACGCAAAGTGTGCCGTGGTTCGGCAAGCGCGATTTGAAGCGGGAGGCAGCCGAGGCCGGCGCAGATCAGGCACGGGGGCAAACCGCCGCGACCTGGGCGGAATTGTCGGCGCAAATCAAGTCGGCTTATGCGCAGTATTACTATGTTGCGGGCAGCCAGAAAATCACCCGCGACCTGCTCGATCTGGTGGTGCAGATGGAGAAAGTTGCGCAGGTTCGTTATGCCAACGGCCTTGCCGCGCAGCAAGACGCGGTGCGCGCGCAAGTCGAGCAAACGACCATGAAAACCGAACTGGTCACTCTGAACCATACCAAGCGACAAACTGAAGCACGGTTGAATGCCTTGTTGTCGCGTCCGGCAACCATGCCGCTTGCCGCTCCGCAACGCTTGCGCAGCATTCCCGCAACGGCCAGTCTGGAAAACCAGGCGGTACTGGAAAATCGTATTCGCGAACATAACCCGGATTTATTTATGGGCGAGGCCGGGGTTCGCGCGAGCGAAAAAAATCGCGATCTTGTTTTCAAAAACCGTTACCCGGATGTTGCGCTGGGCATTTCCCCGACCCAGTCCGGCAATGCGGTGCGCGAGTGGGGCGTGATGGTCGAACTCAATATTCCGTTGCAGCAGGAGACGCGCCGCTCGCAGGAGCGCGAATCCGAAGCGATGCTGGCGGCGGCCAAGGCGCGCAAGGAGGCGACCGCCAACCGTATCCTGTCCGCGCTGACCGAAAATCTCTCCGGCATTGATGCGGCACAGCGTACCGAACTGCTGAGTTCCGGCGGCCTGTTGCCGCAGGCGAATGTCACCTTCGAATCCGCGCTGATCGGCTACCAGACCGGCAAGGTGGATTTTGCGACCTTGCTGGATGCGGCACGCCAAATCCTGAACGCCAAACTGGAAGTGCTGAAAGCTCAGACGGACGCACAAATGCGTTTGGCTGAGATCGAACGATTGTTGGGAGAAGAGCTATGAAACCGATCAGCAGAATAACTATTGGCGTTCTGGTTTTGCTGGGCGTGGGTGCGGCCGGGTATTGGTTTGGCACACGTACGGTTGTCCAGGCGCCGACTGCGCCAGTTCCCATTGCGGCCGTTAAAGCAGAACGGAAAATATTGTTTTACCGCAACCCGATGGGCTTGCCGGATACCTCGCCTGTACCCAAGAAAGATCCGATGGGCATGGACTATGTCCCGGTGTACGAAGGAGGTGAGGAAACGGATGGAAATCAGGTTGCCGACAACGCTGCTGGAGGCTCAGGACAGGTAAAAATCAGCGTCGAAAAAGTGCAGAAGCTGGGGGTGAAAACCGAATTGGCGGCGATGCGCATGCTCGATAAAACGGTGCGTGCCGCAGGCAGGGTGGAAGTGGACGAGCGGCATATCCACAACATCGCCCCCAAGTTTGAGGGCTGGATAGAAAAGTTGCATGTCAAGACTACCGGAGAGCCGGTAAAAAAAGGGCAGGCATTGTTCGATGTGTATAGCCCGGAATTGGTATCGGCGCAGCGCGAGTACGCGATTGCGGTGCAAGGCGTCGCGGCGTTGAAAGATGCGGACAATGATACCCGGCGGAGCATGCAGCAGCTCGCCGAGGCCAGCCTGTTGCGCCTCAAGAACTGGGATATTTCCGAGCAGCAGGTGAAAGACCTGGCCAAATCCGAAACGACCAGGCGCAGCCTGACCTTTAATGCCTTTCATACGCCAGTGAACGGCATCGTGCTGGAGAAAAAAGCCGTGGAGGGGATGCGTTTCATGCCCGGTGAAGTGTTGTACCAGATCGCCGATCTTTCCTCGGTGTGGGTGATAGCCGATGTCTTCGAGCGGGATATCGGGCTGGTGCGAGTCGGCAGCAAGGCGCAAGTCAAACTGAATGCTTACCCGGATAAACCCTTTGAGGGAGTGGTAAGCCTTGTCTATCCAACGCTGAATCCCGCCACGCACACCGTGCCGGTGCGGATGGAAATCCCCAACCCCAAAGGGCTGCTCAAACCGGCCATGTTTGCCAACGTGGAAATTCCGGTGGCCGGCAAGGGGGAGGTGCTGACCGTGCCGGTTTCCGCAGTGATCGACAGCGGCACGCGCCAGATCGTGCTGGTGCAACTGGCGCCGGGACGCTTCGATCCGCGCGTGGTGAAGCTTGGCAGCCGCGGCGAAAATTATGTCGAGGTGCTGGAGGGTATTGCCGATGGCGAGCAGGTGGTGATTTCCGCCAATTTTCTGATCGATGCGGAAAGCAATCTCAAGGCGGCTTTGAGCGGCCTGGGCGGCCATGTAGGGAGCGCACCAACGGAGCAGAAGCAGCCGGATACGCCGGTGCAGCCGAAGAACAAGCACGCCGCAGTGGGGCATCGGGCGCAAGGCACGCTGAATGCCGTCAACGCGGACGGCACGGTCAATATCACCCATGGGCCGGTCGAATCGCTGGATTGGCCGGGCATGACGATGGACTTCGTGCCAGCCAATTCATCGCTGGCGGACAATGCCAAAATCGGCAGTGCGATCACGTTCGAAATCGTCGAGCGCAAACCGGGCGAATGGGTGATTACCAGGCTGCAAGCCGAGCCGACCAAGCCTCACGAGGGACACTGACATGCTGACCGCCATCATCGACTGGTCGGCGCGCAACCGTTTCCTGGTGATCCTCACCACGCTGTTCGTCACGCTGGCGGGCATTTACGCGGTGGTCAAAACGCCGCTGGATGCGTTGCCCGATCTGTCCGACGTGCAGGTGATCGTCTATACCGAGTATTCCGGCCAGGCGCCGCAGGTGGTGGAAGACCAGGTCACCTATCCGCTCACCACCGCGATGTTGTCCGTACCGAAATCCAAGGTGGTGCGCGGCTTCTCGTTCTTCGGTGCGTCGTTCGTGTATGTGATTTTTGAGGACGGCACCGACATCTACTGGGCGCGTTCGCGGGTGCTGGAATATCTCAGCAGCATCGCGGGACGCCTGCCGAAAAATGTTGCGCCGCAGTTGGGGCCGGACGCGACCGGCGTGGGCTGGGTATACCAGTATGCGTTGCTCAGCGAAAAGCACAATCTGGCCGAGTTGCGCACGATGCAGGACTGGTATCTGCGCTATCAGCTCACCAAGGCGCATGGCGTCGCGGAAGTGGCATCCATCGGCGGCTTCGTGCAGCAGTACCAGGTGACGGTCGATCCGGTGAAGCTGCGCGCCTACAACATTCCGCTGGGCAAGGTCGCGCAGGTGATCCGGGATTCCAACCGCGATGTCGGCGGGCGCGTGGTCGAGATGGCCGAGACCGAGTACATGGTGCGCGGCAAAGGCTATCTGCGCGGCAAGGGAGACCTCGAAAATCTGGTGGTGAAAGCCGAGCGCGGCACGCCGGTGTTGCTGCGCGACATCGCGGCAATTTCACTGGGGCCAGACGAGCGGCGCGGGCTGACCGAACTGAACGGCGAAGGCGAAGTGGTATCCGGCATCGTCATGGCGCGCTACGGGCAGAACGCGCTGGAGGTGATACAGAACATAAAGGACAAGATCGCCGAGATCACGCCGGGGTTGCCGGAAGGCGTGAAAATTCAAACGGTGTACGACCGCTCCGAACTGATCCGGCGCGCCATCGACACGCTCAAGTACACGCTGTTCGAGGAAGGGCTGATCGTGGCAGCAGTGTGCATCGTGTTCCTGATGCATGTGCGCAGCGCGCTGGTCGCCATCGTGATGCTGCCCATCGGCGTGCTGATCGCCTTCCTCGCGATGCGCGCGCTGGGGATGAATTCCAACATCATGAGCCTGGGCGGCATCGCGATCGCGATCGGCGCGATGGTGGACGCGGCGATCGTGATGATCGAGAACGCGCACAAGCATCTGGAGCGTTTGAAAGAAGGCGAGTCGCGCTTTGAAGCGATGCTGGCAGCGTGCAAAGAAGTCGGCCCCGCGCTGTTCTTTTCGCTGCTGATCATCACCGTCTCGTTCCTGCCGGTGTTCACGCTGGAAGCGCAGGAAGGGCGGCTGTTTGCGCCGCTGGCGTTCACCAAGACCTTCGCGATGGCGGGCGCGGCGTTGCTGTCGGTCACGCTGGTGCCGGTGCTGATGCTGCTGTTCATCCGCGGCAAGATCATGCCGGAAAACAAAAATCCGCTGAACCGTTTCCTGATCTGGAGCTACCGCCCGGTCATCGCCGCCGTGCTGCGCCGCAAAAAATCCACTATCGTCGTGGCGCTGCTGGCAATGGCTTTGACTTTCTATCCGGCCATGCGCCTGGGCAGCGAATTCATGCCGACGCTGAACGAGGGAACATTGTTCTACATGCCCGCTTCATTGCCGGGGATGTCGGTGACGAAAGCGGCGGAGTTGTTGCAAACGCAGAACAAGATCATCAAGAGCTTTCCCGAAGTCGCCTCGGTATATGGCAAGGCAGGGCGCGCGCAGACCGCCACCGATCCGGCGCCGCTGGAGATGTTCGAGACGGTGATCAACCTCAAGCCGCAGGAGGAGTGGCGCAGCGGCATGACCACCGACAAGCTGATCGCCGAGATGGACAAGGCGTTGCAATTCCCCGGCGTGGCAAATTCCTGGACGATGCCGATCAAGGCGCGCATCGACATGCTGTCCACCGGTATCCGCACGCCGATCGGCATCAAGGTGTTCGGCAAAAACCTGGAGGAAATGGAACGCGTAGCCAAGGACATCGAGGCGGCGGTCAGGAATGTCCCGGGCACGACCAGCGCTTTCGCCGAGCGCATCACCGGCGGTTTTTATCTCAACATCGAACCGGATCGCGCAGCCCTTGCGCGCTACGGGCTGACGGTGGGCGAAGTGCAGGACGTGATTGCCATCGCGCTGGGCGGCGAAAATGTCACTACGACTGTGGAAGGGCTGGAACGCTTCGGCGTGAACGTGCGTTACCCGCGCGAATTGCGCGGCACGCCGGAGCAGATCGCGCGCGAAGTGCTGGTGCCGACGATGGACGGCGCGACGATCCCGCTCGGGCAACTCGCCAGGATCAGCATCGGCAAGGGCGCACCGTCCATCCGCACCGAGAATGCGCTGCTGTCGGCCTATATCTATGTGGATATCCGCGACCGCGACATCGGCTCCTATGTGGTCGAGGCGCGCAAGGCGGTGGCGGAGCAGGTGAAATTCCCGCCCGGTTATTACGCCACCTGGAGCGGGCAGTTCGAATACATGGAGCGCGCCGCCGCGAAGATGAAGATCGTGATCCCGATCACGTTGCTGATCATCTTCCTGCTGCTGTATCTCAACTTCAGACGCGTGACGGAATCGCTGATCGTGATGCTGTCCGTGCCGTTCGCGCTGGTCGGCGGCGTGTGGCTGCTGTGGCTGCTCGGCTACAACCTGTCCGTTGCGGTCGCGGTCGGCCTCATCGCGTTGGCCGGGGTCGCGGCGGAAACCGGCGTGGTGATGCTGATTTATCTGGAACACGCGTGGCAGGAAATCCAGGCGCGTTGCGCCGCTGAAGGGCGCAAGCTGGCGCTGAATGACCTGCATGCGGCCATCATGGAAGGCGCGGTGGAGCGCGTGCGCCCGAAGATGATGACCGTTACCGCGATCATGGCCGGGCTGCTGCCGATCATGTGGAGCAGCGGCACCGGCTCGGAAGTGATGAGCCGCATCGCCGCGCCGATGGTCGGCGGGATGATTTCCTCGACGGTGCTGACGCTGGTGGTGATACCAGTGCTGTATGCGCTGATCAAGGCGCGCGAGATCAAAGGGGAGCAAAAACCATGATCGAAATTATTCCAAATTTTCACCCGGCATTCGTGCATTTTCCCATCGCATTTGTCACGGCTGCGCTGGCTTTCACCGCCGTCGGCACGGTATTCAGGCGCTGGCCTTATGCGGCGCAGTGCCTGATGACGGGGCGCTGGATGTTATGGGGCGCGGCATTGTTCGCGCTCATCGCCGCTGTGTTCGGCTGGTTCGCCTTCAACAGCGTGGCGCATGATGAGGTGAGCCATGCCGCCATGATTCTGCATCGCAACTGGGCGCTGGCTGCGCTGACCGCCTTGCTCGCGCTCGCGGCTTGGGATATGTGGCGCGGGCGTTCCGGCAGGATGCCATCGCCCAATATTCCATCACCGGGTTTTCTGGTTTTGCTGGTAGCGGCGTGGCTGCTGGTGATGAGCACGGCGTGGCACGGCGCCGAGCTGGTGTATCGCTATGGGCTGGGCGTCATGGCCTTGCCCGATGCCCATGCCGAGCAAGACACAGCGCCGCACCAGCCGGATGGGCATGGACATGATCGCGCGCATTAAATTTTGTGGTCGCTGTTATTGGATTTTGGTTGCGAATGGGAGATACAGGTTATGACTACCCTCCAGTTTCTCGGGGCAACCGGAACGGTAACCGGATCGAAATACCTGATCGAGCATGGCTCGCGCCGCATCCTGGTCGATTGCGGGTTGTTCCAGGGATACAAGCCATTGCGGCTGAGAAACTGGGCGGCGTTCCCCTGCGATCCGGCTTCCATCGAATGCGTGATCCTTACCCACGCGCATATCGATCATAGCGGCTACCTGCCGTTGCTTGCCAGGAACGGTTTTTCCGGAGCGGTTTATTGCGCGGAAGCGACCCGCGATCTTTGCGAGATTCTGCTGCCGGACAGCGGTCACTTGCAGGAGGAGGAGGCCAATTATGCGAACCGTCGCGGCTTCTCCGAACATAGGCCGGCTCTGCCGCTCTATACGCGGGAGGATGCCGAAAACTGTTTAAGCCTGTTTCGCACGGTCGGGTTCGAACGCGAAGTTCATCTCGGCAACGGCCTCACACTCCGCCTGCATCCGGCCGGTCACATTCTGGGCTCCGCGTTCGTTGCCCTGAATACGCCGCAAACATCCATATTGTTTTCCGGCGACATCGGGCGGCCGCATGACCTGGTGATGCCCGCCCCGTCTCGCATCGAAAAGGCGGACTATCTGGTGGTCGAATCGACCTATGGCAACCGCCGCCATGATGCTGTCGACCCGCTGGTTGCGCTTGCCGGGATCATCAACCGGACGGCCCGGCGGGGAGGAGTGGTGGTGATCCCGACCTTTGCGGTGGGGCGCGCGCAGACGCTGATGTATTACCTGCATTTGCTGAAGGCGAGCAAGGCGATCCCCGATTATCCCGTCTATCTGAACAGCCCGATGGCCGTCGATGCGACGCGGATTTTCCATCAGCATCGCGGTGAGCATCGCCTGACTCCGGCGCAATGCGATGCCTTATGCGGCGCGGCAAAAATTGTCAACAGTGCCGAGGAATCGCAGCGGCTCAACCAGTCGCATGGACCGATGATCATCCTGGCCGCGAGCGGCATGGCGACCGGCGGCCGCGTGATCCATCACCTGAAAGCGTTCGCGCCGGATCCGCGCAACACCATTCTGTTTACCGGCTTTCAAGCCGGCGGCACGCGCGGCGCCAGCCTGGTGCAAGGGGCGGAGGCGATCAAGATTCACGGCGAATATGTTCCGGTGCGCGCCGAAGTGCGGATGCTGGGAAATCTTTCCGCGCACGCCGATGCCGATGAAATTCTCGGCTGGCTCAAGGGGTTCACCCGCCCGCCGCGCCGCACCTTCATCACCCATGGCGAACCGGAGGCGGCGGACGCGCTGCGCCGCCGCATCGAAGAAGAATTGCGCTGGTCATGCGCCATACACGATTATCTCGAGCGCGAGACTTTGGGCGGAACGGATGATTAACAGGCTCATGAACCCGAGTGATCTTGATACAACCCCTTGCAGGGCCGGATTTATCCGGCCAAGTGCGAATACCCATAGGGTACAAGAACCTGATAGAACTGCTAGCCATCCGACTAACCCAGCAAAAAACGCTGGGCAAATCATCGGTTATCTGCGAGGTAAATTCGCACCTACGCGAAATCAATCGGCTGCCGATACATCACACCGTTTCAGGGGCAGGCGCGCCCGGATACCCGCGCCGCAGGGAGCTGAGCCATGGCGACTTACCCAGCACTGACGCGCAAGCTGAGCCGGAAATGGGACCGGCATGCCCCCGGGTACGACCGCATGAGCGAACCCATGGAGCACATGATGGGTTTCGCGCAGGCGCGCGCGCGGCTGTTCGCGGGATTGAGCGGGACTATCCTGGAACTGGGCGTCGGAACCGGCCGCAACCTGCCGTACTACCCGAAAGATGCCCGGATGATCGCCCTGGACTTGAGCCGCGGCATGCTCGAGCGTGCCGTATACAAGGCACATGCACTTTCGCGCCACGTTGCCTTCCTGGTCGGCGATGCAGAGGAACTGCCGTTCGCAGACGCCTCGCTGGACGCCGTGGTGGGCAGCGGCGTGTTCTGCTGCGTGCCGGATGCGGAGCGGGGCTTCAGGGAAATCAGGCGCGTATTAAAGCCCGGCGGGAAAATCGTTTTATTGGAACACATGCGGCCGCACGGCGCGCTGGGCTTGTTCTTCGATCTGCTCGACCCCCTCGTGAGCCGGCTCATGGGCCCGCACATCAACCGCCGCACTCTCGAGAGCATGCGCGCGGCAGGGCTGGTCATCGAGAGCGAGGAAAACATGCATTCCGACTGGGTAAAGCTGGTGGTGGCAAGATGAGCAGCCTCGTCGGCATCATCGTATGGAAAGAGCTGATCGAGATCCGCCGCGATCCGATCACGATGGCGGTCGCGGTAGTGCTGCCGCTGTTGATGTTCTATCTGTAGTACTGGATTCGGGCTGAAATCGGAGAGAACGGAATGAATGTGGAAGCTGACATTTTGGAACGCGCGGATGCGGCCTTTGCCGAAGCGTTGGCCGAGGCTCTGGATATCCGTGAGCATGAAACGGGTATGCACTCCAAACGCGTGGCCTGCCATACCCTGGTGCTGGCGCGCCGCTTTACCGCAGATGCCGACCGACTGCGGCAAATTTATTGGGGTTCCTTGCTGCACGACATCGGCAAGATCGGGATACCGGATGCAATTTTGTTGAAACAGGGAGCGCTCGACGAAGATGAGTGGCCGGAAATGAGGACGCATCCCGAAAAGGGGCACCGGATCGTGGCGCAAATTCCCGGCATGGAAGAAGCCGCCGAAATCGTGCTCAGCCACGAAGAACGCTTCGATGGAACCGGTTATCCGCGCGGCCTTCGCGGCCAGCAGATTCCGCTCGGCGCGCGCCTGTTCGCGCTGATCGACACGCTGGACGCGATGACTTCGGATCGTTCTTATCGCAAGGCGTTGTCATTTGATGAGGCTCGCGCGGAAATCGTCAAAATGAGCGGCACGCAATTCGATCCCGTGGCAGTCCAGGCATTTCTGGCTGAAGAAAAAACGTTACGCGAAATGGTGGCGGCCAAGTGTATGCAGCCTCACGATCTCGATATTTCCGGTGAAACGGCGCTTCCGATTAACCCACTTGAGAGGAAACCATCATGAGCATTGCCACAGACCCCGTATGCGGAATGCAGGTTGACAGCGAGTCGGGGCGCAGCCTAGAACATGCGGGTCAGCGCTATTACTTTTGCTCGCAACGCTGCCAGCATGAATTTGAGGCCGATCCGGCCAAATATGCCGGTGGCGATAAAGCCGGGGCAGCGGCATCTCACGACCATGTCCGTGCCATGCCCGATGCAAAAATACCAAAGGCGGGCAAGGAAATGGCCAAGGACCCGATCTGCGGCATGGTGGTGGAAAAGGCGACGTCGCTCAAATCCGAGCGCGGCGGGCGCGCCTACTATTTTTGCAGCATCGGCTGCCAGCGCACCTTCGAATCGCCTGAGCAAGAACTCAAATCCATGCGCACCCGCGTCGCGATCGCGCTCACCGGGGTGCTGGCGCTGGCCATGCTGCGTGCCGGAGCCTTCCTCTTTTTGGCGACCGGCGCCACCATTGTCAGTTGGGCGCCCATTCCGCAGCTTCCCTGGTTCACCTGGGGCATGTGGCTGTTCCTGCTGGTCACGCCGGTGCAATTCATCGGCGGCTGGAGTTTCTATAAGGGCGCTTGGAACGCCATTCGAACGCGCTCTATCAATATGGATTTCCTGATCGCACTGGGCACCTCGGTGGCCTATTTTTACAGTGTGGCGGTGCTGTTTTTCCCCGAGGTGTTGCCGGTCAAGGTCGAGGAACGTGATGTTTACTTCGAGGTTTCCGCCGTCATCATCGCCTTCGTGCTGTTGGGCAAGTACATGGAGGAGATCATCAAGAAACGCTCCTCGGCGGCGGTGCGCAAGCTTCTGGATCTCAGACCCTCCGTCGCCCATGTCATCCGCGAGGGGGCCGAGATGGAAGTGCCCGCCGAGTCGGTGATGGTGGAAGAGACTGTGGTGGTGCGCCCCGGCGAGAAAATCCCCACCGATGGCCTGGTGCTGGAGGGCAATTCCTCGGTGGACGAGTCGATGCTCACCGGCGAATCCATGCCGGTGGAGAAGACAGCGGGCAGTGCGGTCATCGGCGGAACAATCAATCGCACCGGCCTGTTCCGCTTCAGGGCGACGCGGGTTGGTGCCGAGACGGCGCTGGCTCAAATCATCAAGATGGTGGAGGATGCGCAGGCCAGCACCGCAGCCGTACAGCGCCTCGCCGACAAGGTGACCGCATATTTTGTTCCTGCGGTAGTGGCGGTCGCTTTCCTGGCCTTTTTCGGCTGGTGGGCGGCAGGCAACTTCCCGCAGGGGCTGCTCGCCTCCATCGCGGTGCTGATCATTGCCTGCCCGTGCGCGCTGGGCATCGCCACCCCGGCGGCGCTGATGGTGGGCGTGGGCAAGGGGGCCGAGGCCGGCATCCTGATCCGCGGCGCGGAAGTGCTGGAGCGCGCGGAGAAACTGACCACCGTGGTGTTCGACAAGACCGGCACGCTGACCAGGGGCGAGCCCAACGTCACCGATATCGTCGCGCTCGGCGAGGCGACCGAGGAAGAAATCCTGCGGCTCGCCGCCGCGGTCGAGGCGGGTTCGGAACACCCCCTCGGCGAAGCGATCGTGCGTGCCGCGCAACACCGCGAACTCGTGTTGCCGAAGGTGGAAGGCTTCGAGGCCATTCCCGGCCACGGCATTCGCGGCCAAGCCGAAGGCCGGCAGGTTTTAATGGGCAACCGCCGCCTGTTTGCGGGGGAAGGCATTGACACCGCAACTGCCGAGGCCGCCATGACACGGCTGGAGGCGGAGGGCAAGACCGCCATGCTGGTGGGCAAAGACGGCGTACTGTCAGGCATGATCGCCGTCGCCGACACGCTGAAACCGGAGGCGCAAGAGGCGGTGTCCGCCTTGCAGCAGGAAGGCATCGAGGTGATTCTGCTGACTGGCGACAACCAGCGCACCGCACAGGCCATCGCCGCGCAACTCGGCATCACGCAAGTAATCGCCGAGGTGCTGCCGGGCGACAAGGCGCGCATCATTCAAGAGTTGCAGCAACAAGGCAAAGCGGTCGCCATGGTGGGCGACGGCGTCAACGATGCGCCGGCTCTCGCGGTGGCCAACATCGGCATTGCCATCGGCTCCGGCTCCGATGTGGCGAAGGAGACCGGCGGTATCGTCCTGATCAAGGACGACGTGCGCGACGTGGTCGCGTCGATCCGCCTGTCGCGCGCCACCATGCGCAAGATCAAGCAGAACCTGTTCTGGGCATTTATCTACAACAGCATCGGCATCCCGGTGGCGGCGCTCGGCTTCCTCAACCCGATCATCGCCGCCGCCGCCATGGCCTTGAGCTCGCTGTCGGTGATCGTGAATTCGGCACTGCTCAAGCGCGCGAAACTGACGGAGGGGTCATGATGGAACATGACGACCATACCGAGCATGGAGCACATGGCTCCCCACGAGGATACAATTGGATTCTCGTCGCATTTATGGCGATTGCTGCCTTCTTTCTGTTTGCCGAACACCGTGCGCACTTGCTGGGAATATTACCTTACCTGTTCCTGCTGGCCTGTCCGCTGATGCATCTGTTCATGCACCACGGGCATGGCGACGATGGACAGCATACGCATCATCATGGCTCGTCCGAAGGAGAGTCAAAATGAATACGGACGCTCCCGATTATGGCCTGTGGTCGCTGGTTATCATCAACTCTGCGGTGTTCATCATTTTCGCGTTCAGCTTCACCAAACCGCAAACGCCTCGCGACTGGCGTTCGTTCGGCGCGTTCTCGGCTTTCGTCGTCGCGCTGTTCACCGAAATGTACGGTTTCCCGCTGACGATTTACTTCCTCTCGGGCTGGTTATCGGAAAGATTTCCTGGCGTGGATTTTTTGTCGCACGATGCGGGCCACTTACTGGAAGTGATGTTCGGCTGGCGCGCCAACCCGCATTTCGGGCCGTTCCATATGCTCAGCACCCTGTTTATTTTTGGCGGGTTCTGGTTGCTGGCTTCCGCATGGAAAGTGCTCTACCGGGCGCAGCGCGAGCATGGTCTGGCGACTACGGGGCCTTACGCCAAAGTCCGCCATCCCCAATACGACGCTTTCGTGCTCATCCTGTTCGGATTCCTGCTGCAATGGCCGACCATTTTGACGCTGCTGATGTTCCCGGTGCTGGTGTGGATGTACGTGCGGCTGGCGCGCACCGAGGAGCGGGATGCCGAGGGGCACTTCGGTGAGCGCTGGCGCGAGTATGCTGCCCGCACCCCGAGATTTATACCGTAAAAAGGAGAGTCATCATGAATGAAACAGTCGAAGACCCTGTCTGCCACATGCAAGTTCCGCCTACCTCATTTGCCACTGAATACGCGGGCGGCCATTACGCATTCTGTTCGGCGCAGTGCAGGGAACGATTTCTGGCAAATCCGCATTTATACATCGGCTTTCCCGGACGCAAAGCGCCTGCGCAGGAGGGGAAACAGGTCGTCAAGCGCCGCCGCCTTTTGCTGTCGGCACCGCTTGATGCGATACAGGCCGAGCAAGTAAAACAGGCATTACTCGAGATGATGGGAATGCATGAGATTGTCATTGAGGGGGACAAAATCGAAATCCAGTATGACCTCATGCAAGTGACAGCCGAGCAGATTGCGGACAAATTGGCATTGATAGGAGCCGATCTCGGAGGGGGCTGGATAGATCGCCTCAAATTGGCGTTTATCAATAACCTGGAAGAAATCGAGATCAGCAGCCTTGAAGCCGACAACAGAAAGTGTTGTCATTGACAGTCTGGCGGATAAGGTAAGTGCGCTTGATTGACGGTTTGTCGTGCAGAGTTGTTCCAGCAAGTCACCTGAGGTGCATGGGTGTTTTTTATCAACCTGAAAGGAGTTAGCCATGAAAAAATTATTGATTGGTAGTGTTATCGCAGTGTTGTGTACGGGCGCGTCAGTGGTTTATGCCGATGACGCGCATCATCCCGAACAGGGCAGCGCGTCCGCGTCCAAGCCCGCTGCCGGGAAAAATGTGTTGCCCAAGCAGCCTGCCGCACCCGATAAATCCATGGGTGGCGCGGAGGGCAGCGCTGCCGGGGCGCAGATGGGCAAGGCGCAAGAGCGCATGCAGCAGGCGCAGGCGCTCATGGCCAAACTGCGTGAAACCAAAGACCCTGCCGAGCGCCAGAGGCTGATGCGGGAGCACACGCAAGCCATGCGCGACACCATGGGTATGATGCGCGGCATGAAGATGGGCATGTGCCAGGGCATGGGCATGATGGGCGGCGGCCAGGGTATGGGCATGATGATGGACATGCATCAGATGATGGAGGCGCAAATGGGGATGATGCAGATGATGATGGAACAGATGCTGGATCGTCAGGAAATGCTCATGCCGGGTGGAAAATAAGCAATCCGATCCTGGCGCGGCCTCCGGCTTTTCCGGAGGCCGCTATACTGATTCGGGCAGCAAAGTATTGGCGCATACGTTTATCCGGAAACCTGGAGTTCAACCATGAAATACGTGCCTAGCCTTCCTCCGCCAATAACCGGCGTGGGAGCCGGATTGGAAGTGAAAGCCCTGGCAGGGGTTAAACGCGCCAAACCTGTTCAGGCGCGCACCCTGCCGCCGCTGGTAGTGCAACCGCATGCGCGGCACGAAGCCCCTCCCGAGGCTGCCGGGAATGAGGAGAAGCGCCACGACCCGCATGTTCACGGGGAGCGCCGGATTTATTGCCGCCGCACCGAACATCTGCCTATCCTGATCGAGTTGCGCTCGGGAATAGATCGGCGCCGGCATAACCAGAGAGCGGGCGATATAGCGGAACATATTGATGTGAAAGCATAGGAGTTGCGCTTTCTCCCGTATTTCCCGCTTGCAAAAGTTGCGCTTCAAGGTTGAATCAGCGACAATCCCGGCGGATGTAACCATCCGTTTTCAAGGCAATAAATGAAACTAACCAAGTACGCCGATCTCAGTTTCAGGCTGCTGATGTATCTGGCCATGCGCCGCGGCGAGCCAGCCACGATTCAGGAGGTGAGCGACCGCTTTGCGGTATCCAAAAACCACATGGTCAAGATTTCCCATCAATTGACCAAGGCAGGTTTGATTGAAAGCACAAGGGGGCGCAACGGCGGCGTTTGCCTGGCTCGTCCCCCCGAGGACATCACTGTCGAAGAGGCTTTGCGCGCAACCGAAAACAGCTTTGATCTTGTCGAATGCTTTGACGCCGCGCAAAACCATTGCGTCATCTCCGAAGTGTGCAAGTTGAATGGCATTCTTGGCGCTGCGCGCGCAGCTTTTTTTGACGTGCTGCGGCAGGTTTCTTTGGCCGATCTGGTAAAGAACAGCAAGGCGCTCGAGAAATGCTTGCTGCCGATCCCCGTAAAAAATCCCAGAGAAAACCCCTGATTAATTCCGCCCTTGGCCGCGTGCGGATGGAAAGGCCGGTTAGCGCCTTCGCTTGCGCAAACGGCGTCTTGCCCCCATCATGTATACGCTCTGCAAATCGGGTTTTTAACCGGGCGGCGGCAATCCACTTTACCAATATCTGCAAGAGACCCGCATGGTTGCATTGAAACTCCAGGAAAAGATTACCGGCCTGCTGGTGTTCTATTTTCTTGTTGCGCTGGTCGCCATCAGTTCGACGCTGTATGTATCCTGGCGGCTGGAGGGCGGCGCAGCGGCGATCAACGACGCCGGCAGCGAGCGCATGCGTTCGTACCACATCGCTTTCCTGCTTGCCCAGCAGGTGCAGCAACCTTCCGTCGAGTTGCGGCAAGCTATCGAAGCGAAGGTCGCACAGTTCGAGAAAGTCCTGTCCGACCTTGATCACGGCGACCCGCTGCGGCCGCTTTCGCTGCCCAAGGACAAGGAGGTGCGAGCCCAGATGAGCAAATTGCACCAGCTCTGGCAGGCTGATATCAAGCCCCGTATCTGGCGCATACTCGACACCCCGCAACGGGCGGAACAGGAAAGAATGCTGGCGGAATACCGGCCTGTCGTGGAGAGCTTCGTCGGCAACGTGAACGACCTGGTGGCGATGGTGGAAACCAGCAATGCCCGCGCCACCACGCTGTTGCGCACCTTCCAGATCGGGCTGGTGAGCCTGGCATTTATCGGCACGGTGTTGCTGATTAATCTGTTTTCGCTGATGGTGGTGCGCCCGGTCACCCGCCTGCGCGAGGGTATCCAGCGCATGGGCAAGGCGGATTTCGGTGTGCGCCTGCAGGTCGCCAACCGGGACGAATTCGGCGAGCTGGCCGAGGGATTCAACCAGATGGCTGATCAGTTGCAGGACCTTTACGCCACGCTGGAACAGCGGGTGGAAGAAAAATCCCGTAGCGTCGAGGTGAAGAACCGCGAGCTCGCGGCGCTCTACGATGTGGCTGCATTCCTTAATTCCTCGACTGCAACGGAACCTCTGTGCGGCATCGTGCTGGATAAACTGGCCACCCTGATCGGCGCACGCGACGGCGCGGTACGTCTGGTCGACGCCAAGGGGGAGCAGATGCAAATTGTCGCCTCGCGCGGAGTTTCGAAATCCTTTCTGGACGAAGAGACTTGTCTTGCCGTCGGCGACTGCCTGTGCGGCGTAGTCGCGCGTGACGGCATTGCGGCCAGTTCCAATTTTTCCAATCCATTGATACGTCCGCTGCTGCATACATGCAAACGGGACGGATTTCAGGCGGTGGTGGCGGTTCCGATCCGTTCCAAACAGCACGTGATGGGCATACTCAACCTGTTTTTCGACACGCCGCGCATCTTGCCGCCATCGGAAATCCGGCTGCTGGAGTCGGTGGGGCAGCATCTTGGCGTCGCCATTGAAAACCAGCGGCTGGTCGCGCGCGAAAAAGAAATGGCGGTATCGGAAGAGCGCAACCTGCTGGCGCAGGAACTGCACGACAGTATCGCCCAGTCGCTTGCATTCCTGAACATCCAGGTGCAACTGTTGCACAACGACCTGCAACAGGGGGAGATAACGACTGCATTGCAGGGGCTGGAACAAATACGCGAAGGGGTGCAGGAAAGCTATGACGATGTGCGCGAACTGCTGGTGCATTTCCGCACGCGGGTCGGCAACGCCGACCTGGAAACCGCCGTGCGTAGCGCGCTGGAGAAATTCGAGGGGCAAACCGGTATTCGCGCCGCCTTCTCGCATCGCGGGACGGTGCCGGATATGCCGCCGGAATATGTGCTCCAGGCGATGCACATTGTGCAGGAATCACTTTCCAACGTGCGCAAGCACGCCAAGGCAAGCCGCGTTGACGTGGAGCTTGTCTGTGACGGAGAATGCGTGCTCCATATTAATGACAACGGCACCGGCTTTGATGCCGAGCACGATGCCGGCGACACTCATGTGGGGTTGAGCATCATGCGCGAACGGGCGCATCGTATTGGCGCCGGGTTTGCGCTGGAATCGAAACCCGGACAGGGCACGCGGGTGCGCCTTGTCCTGCCGCACAGGAGAGACTCTGGAGTATGAAACCGATACGCATTCTGATCGTTGACGACCACACGCTGCTCCGCAGCGGCATCAAGCTGGCATTGCAGCGGCGTGAGGGATTCGATGTGGTGGGCGAGGCCGGCGACGGGCTGGAAGGCATCAAGCGCGCCAAACAACTCAAGCCGGACGTGGTGCTGCTCGACCTGCACATGCCCGGCACCAGCGGGCTGGAAGCGTTGCGCGTGTTGGCGGAAGACGTGCCGGAAGCACAGGTGGTCATGCTCACCGTTTCGGAAGATGCCGAAGACCTGCTGGAAACGCTGCGCGCCGGGGCGCGCGGCTATCTGCTGAAAAATATCGATACCGAGTTCCTGCTGGAGTCGATCCGGCGCGCGGCGCGCGGCGAATCGGTGATGTCGCCGCAAATAGCCCACAAGCTGGCGGATTCCCTGCGTGCCCCGCCCAGAGAAAATGTTGCCGTGGCGGAGGTCAATCCGGGCAAGCTCTCCCCGCGCGAACGGGAAATCATCGTCATGCTCGCCCACGGCGCCAGCAACAAGGAAATCGCCCGCGTGCTCAACCTGTCGGAATCCACCATCAAGATTCACGTGCAAGGCATCCTGCGCAAGCTCCACATCGCCAAACGCGTGCAGGCTGCCGTGTATGCGGTGGAGCATGGCCTCATTTAACCTGCTTCTCTCATAAGCTTTGGTGATTTCTGCGGCCGCATAGGTTATCCGCTTCTTGGCGGCAAGCAATTCCGTTTTTTCCAATCCGCAAAATTCCATCCTTGCCCGAAAGAACTAGTTCTTTTTCTTCATTGGGCTTGTACTTCGGAAGAATGGGCACGCTATCCATGCAAGCCTATTCTGTTTATATACGTTAACCCCAAAGGGGGATTGCCATGGCATCGCAAAAATACAAGGCTTGGTCGGTGGTAATCATGAGCACATTGGCGTTTACGGTGTGTTTCATGATCTGGATGATGTTCGCGGTGATCGGCATCCCGATCAAGCAGACGCTCGGCCTCAACGAGACCCAGTTCGGCCTGCTGATAGCGATGCCGGTTCTGACCGGATCGCTGATCCGCCTGCCGTTGGGGATGTGGACTGACAGATTCGGCGGACGCATCGTGTTCTTCGTGCTGATGATTTCCACCGTGATTCCGATTTATTTCATTTCCTGGTGCACCGAGTACTGGCACTTTCTGGTAACCAGCCTGTTCGTCGGCGTGGCCGGCGGTTCGTTCACGGTGGGCATCTCCTATTGCGCGCGCTGGTTCCCGAAGAATCAGCAAGGCCTGGCGATGGGCATCTTCGGCGCGGGCAATACCGGCGCGGCGGTGACCAAGCTGGTGGCGCCGCTGATCGTGGTGGCTTACGGCTGGACTATGGTGCCGCAGGTTTATGCGGTGCTGATGCTGGTCACCGCGATCGCGTTCTGGTTCTTTACCTTTTCCGATCCGTCCCACGTGGTGGGCAAGAGCGTGACGATCCGCGAGCAGCTTGCGGTGCTCAAAGACCCCGTGGTGTGGAAGTACAGCCAGTATTACTCCATCGTGTTCGGCGGCTACGTGGCGCTGGCGCTGTGGATGACCAAGTACTACATCGGCGAATACGGTTTCGACCTCAAGACGGCGGCATTGTTGGCTGCCGCATTCAGCATACCGGGGGGCGTGCTGCGCGCGCTGGGCGGCTATTTTTCCGACCGGTTCGGGGCGCATACCATCACCTGGTGGGTGATGCTGGTGTCGCTGACCTGCCTGTTCTTCCTGTCCTTCCCGCACGCCGAATTCACCATCACGACCGTGACCGGCCCTGCCACTTTTAACGTGGGGCTCGGCGCGACCACATTCACCATCATCATGTTCACCCTGGGTATCGCTTTTGCGATAGGCAAGGCATCGGTGTTCAAATATATCTCCGACGATTACCCGCACAACATCGGCGTGATTTCCGGCGTGGTGGGGTTGGCCGGCGGCATGGGCGGATTCCTGCTGCCGATCATGTTCGGCGCACTGGTGGATCTGACGGGCATCCGCTCCTCTTCCTTCATGCTGATGTTCGGCATCGTGTGGGTTTCCCTGATGTGGATGTACTGGACCGAAGTGCGGACGCTCGACCAGGCGGCACACAAGAAAAAATTAGCAGATTCACTCGAGTAAACGGGCAGCAGATTTCAATAATAAGGAGAATTTGAATCATGATAAACAAGGAAAAACAACGGGGTTCGCAGGGCGCAGAAGGCTCAGCCAGCTACATCGCGGAGTGGGAGGAATGCGCGAGCACACGACGCAGCGATTCGCCCGGAAATGGTTTGAGCAGGCAATCCGCGTAGCGGATGCTCGCAAAATGAATTTTTAGAGGTCACCAATTAATAAGTTAGGAAGTGCTTTTGAGTTGGATGTAAAACTTTAGATGTAAAACTGAAGACAAAAGGAGAATTTGTTATGGCAAGATTACCAAGATGGGAACCGGAAGATCCGCAGTTCTGGAAAGAAACCGGTAGCGCGATTGCGTGGCGCACATGCGCCTTGACAACATTTTCGCTGATATTTTCGTTCGCTACCTGGTTTGTCATGAGCGCGGTGGTTGTGAGGATGCCCGCCATCGGCTTCAAGTTCACCGTTATGGAACTCTTCTGGCTCGCGGCGATACCGGGGCTCGCCTCCGGCATCTTGCGGCTGATACATTCCAACTTTATCCCGGTGCTAGGAACCAGGCCGGTCGTGAGCATCTCGACCATTATCAAGGTGCTGCCGATGGTCTGGCTGGGTTTTGCGATTCAGGATACAAGCACTCCGTGGATGACGTTCATGATCATCGGATTCCTGACCGGCATGGGCGGCGGAGACTTTTCCTCATTCATGCCTTCCACGAGCATCTTTTTCCCGAAAAGGCTTCAGGGGCTCGCAATGGGCATCCAGGCGGGTCTCGGCAACTTCGGCGTGAGCATCGTCCAGTTTGTAGTGCCGTGGATCATCGGTTTTGCGGCTCTCGGGGCTGTTGTCGGTGGGCCGCAGGTGTTTACCAAGGGCGACGCAATCAAGGGTGCCATAACGGTTACTAAAGAGGCCGGGGTGGTTACGGACGTGGTGATCAATAAACCTGAATGGATTGCTGCGGTAGTCGTTATAAAAGAAAACGGTGTTCTTAAGGATGTTGTCCTTCAGGAAACCGAAACAATCAAGGCCATAAAACAGGAAGTCAAGAAGGACGATAAAGGCGTTATCACGGAAGTAGTGCCGACCAAGGGCGTAAAAGTGGAAGTTACCAGAAACCCTGCGGGCGCCATTACCGACGTAACGGTCAAAAACGTGATCAAAAAGGGTATGTGGGTGCAGAACGGCTTGTTTATATGGGTTCCGTTCCTTATCGTGGCCTTCATCCTCTGCGCGATATTCCTGAGGAGCGTTACGGTTCCGGCGAGAGGTTTCAAGGGGCAGTTTGAAATCCTGAGTAACCTGAACAGGGCGAGAACGCATACATGGAACTGCAGCGTAACCTACATGTGTTCATTCGGTTCGTTCTCAGGTTATGCGGCCGCATTCCCGATGATGATCAAGACCATCTATGGCGGGTTTGACGGCGCGCCGGATCCGTTGGCATACGCCTACCTCGGCCCGCTCATCGGCGGACTCGTGCGTGTTATTACCGGCGGCATATTCGACAAGATTGGCGGAAGCAAGGGCATGCACTGGACGACACTGGGTCAGATCGCCGGTTGCCTGGCTCTTGTATTCGGAGGGTTCCTGACACCCACCAGCCTCGATCAATTTCAGGGGTTTGTCTATATCATGCTCTTTATATTTCTGATGACAGGCACGAACAATGCGGCGACCTTCCGCCAGTACCCGATCGTGTTCGCGTATTCTCCTGCCAAGGGCGCGCAGATGCTCGGCTGGACCGGGGCATGGGCGGCCTTCGGCCCGTTCATCTGGACATCGCTCATCGGCGCGTCCATAACCAATACCGGCAGCGCCATCACGTTCTTTGTAGGCGTTTCGATTTTCTATGCCTATTCATGGTTCCTGAACTGGCATTACTACACCCGCAAGGGCGCCGAGCGGTTTGACTACGGCAACTCCGGCGGCACATGGTGGGACAAGCTCTCCGATAAAGAGAAGGCGCATATGAAGCACGTGGACTTGCACGAACCCGATTGATGTAACCCTCAAGGGGGAAGGCCGCGGCCTTCCCTCTTTTTTCGGGAATGGTTCTACTTAATGCCACGGTCTCCTCTTGATCCAAGGGGAAATTGAAAGTGGTTTATTAATTGCGGCATCCTTTATGGACCCAAGGTCCATGTGAATTATTACCATGCAAAATATAAATACTGTTGTCACCGTAGTGGGCATCATCTACGGGCTCGTACTAATTCTGGTTACCTTTGTTCGTATCAAGTTCATTGAGTCAATGCGCATAGATGCCCTGGTTATACCGCAACCCACCGAGAGCACCAGACCCGTGAATCTGGTTGCCGGCCTCCTGATTGCGGGTTATGGCATCTATTCATTATTGGGCGGATGAAAAACCAACCGCACTGCTATGGTAAACAAGAAAGAACAGCGGAGTTCAGCGGTTTCCGAAGGGATAGTCCGACACAGTTACGCCGCATAGAGAGGTGGGATGTGGTGGACAATGCCTTTTTTTGGGCGTCAAAAGGTAAAAAATTGCCAACCGCGCTACTACCCGAAAGAACTAGTTCTTTTTCTTCGTTTGGCGTGTACTTTAGAAGAATGGGCACGGTGCCCATGCCAGCCTATTCTCGCAACGCAGGTTACCCAAAATCTTCTTGAGAGGAGTAAAGGGCTTTATGTAGGGCGGGTTGTCCGCATTGCGGCGCGACCCGCAAAATGATGGCTGGTTACGGGCTTGGGAGCAAAAAACCTGAACCGGAAAGTTTGAATAAAATCTTTATACAGGAGCAGAAAAAACATGAGTCATTTTCTCGATCGATTGACGTATTTTGTAGGCAGCAAAGACAAAGAGACCTTCTCCGATGGCCACGGTATCGTTACCAACGAGGATCGCCAATGGGAACAAGCCTATCGCTCGCGCTGGCAGCACGACAAGGTCGTGCGCTCGACGCATGGCGTGAACTGCACCGGCGGCTGCTCCTGGAAAATTTTTGTCAAGAACGGCCTGGTGGCCTTCGAGATGCAGCAAACCGACTATCCGCGTACCCGCGAGGACTTGCCCAACCATGAACCGCGCGGCTGCCAGCGCGGCGCTTCCTTCTCCTGGTATTTATACAGCCCGCACCGCATCAAGCACCCGCTGATCCGCGGCCGCCTGCTCGATCTGTACCGCGCCGAACGCAAGAGCGGCAAAGATCCGGTAGAAGCATGGGCCGCAATTCAGGCCGACCCGAACAAGCGCAAACAATACGTCCACGTGCGCGGCCTCGGCGGTTTTGTGCGCACCAAATGGGACGAAGTCAACGAAATCATCGCCGCCGCCAACATTTACACGATCAAAAAATGGGGCCCGGATCGTATTTTCGGCTTCTCGCCGATCCCGGCCATGTCGCAAATTTCTTACGCATCCGGCGCGCGTTACCTGTCCTTGATCGGCGGAGCATGCGGTTCGTTTTACGACTGGTACTGCGACTTGCCGGCGGCCTCCCCGCAAACCTGGGGCGAACAGACCGACGTGCCGGAATCGGCCGACTGGTACAACTCCACCTACATCATCGTCACCGGCTCCAGCCTGCCGACCACGCGCACGCCGGATTGCCATTTCGCCGTCGAGGCGCGTTACAACGGCACCAAAGTCATTGCGATGAGCCCGGACTATGGCGAACACGTCAAGCTTGCCGACCTGTGGATGCCGGTCAACCCCGGCACCGACTCCGCCGCCTTTCTGGCGATGGGACATGTCGCGCTGAAAGAGTTTCTCGTGGATAAACAGGATCCGTATTTCCTGGAATATAACCGCAAGTACACCGACATGCCGATTCAGGTGATTCTGCGCAAACAAGGCGACGGCTATGTATCCGATCGTTGCCTGCGCGCTTCCGATTTTGCCGGCAATCTGGGCGAGGCCAACAATCCGCAATGGAAAACCATCGTCTATGACGAAAAGACCAAGACCTTTGTTGCGCCAAACGGTTCTATCGGCTTCCGCTGGGGGCAAGATGGCAAATGGAACCTGTTGCCGAAGAATGGCGAAAACCAGCAGGAAATCCTGGCTGAACTGACCTGCATCAACAGCAAGGATGCGGTGGTTTCGGTCGGTTTCCCGCACTTCGCGAATGGCGAAGATGACTTGCTGTTCCGCAATGTGCCGGTGCGCAAATTGAAACTGGCCAATGGTGAAGAAGCACTGGTTTCATCAGTATTCGACTTGCAGGTTGCGCAATACGGTATCGACCGTGGTTTGGGCGGCGGCAATGTCGCCAAGGACTACAACGATGCCAACGTGGCTTACACTCCCGCTTGGGCATCCAAGGTCACCGGCATCAAGGCTATGGATCTGGAGCGCACCGGGCGCGAGTTCGCCATGAACGCCTCGAAAACCCACGGCAAATCGATGGTCATCATGGGTGCGGCAATTAACCACTGGTATCACAACGATATGACGTACCGGGGCGTCATGAACCTGTTGCATATCTGCGGCTGTGTGGGCCAATCGGGCGGCGGCTGGGCGCACTATGTGGGGCAGGAGAAGCTGCGTCCGCAAGCCGGCTGGGCGCCGATCGCCTTCGCGCTAGACTGGCAGCGTCCGCCGCGCCAGATGAATTCCACTTCCTATTGGTATTTCCATACCGATCAGTGGCGCTACGAAACCGTCAAGGCGGCAGATATCACATCGCCTGCCGGCAAGAACAAGAACGCAAAAGATGGCTATTCGATAGCCGACTACAACGTAGCAGCAGTTCGTATGGGCTGGTTGCCGGGCTTTCCGCAATGGAACACCAATCCGCTCGACTTGGCGGATGAGGCCATTAAAGCCGGCGCCACCGACGAGGCCAGCATCGCCAAGCATGTCACCGGTAAGCTCAAGTCCGGCGAACTGGATATATCTTTCGCCGACCCGGATGCCGAGGGCAACTGGCCACGCAATATTTTTGTCTGGCGCGGCAACCTCATCGGCACCTCGGGCAAGGGGCAGCAGTACTTCCTCAAGCATCTGTTGGGCGCGCAAAACAACGTGCTGCAGGAGGGCGGTGACGGAAACAACAACAAGTTGATCAAATGGCATGACGAGGGACCCGCAGGCAAGCTGGATCTGTTTGTGGATATCAACTTCCGCCTCAACTCCACCGGCGCTTACTCGGACATCGTATTGCCGACCGCAACCTGGTACGAGAAGAACGACCTCAACACCACCGACATGCACCCCTTTATTCATCCGCTGTCGGAAGCGGTGTCGCCGGGTTGGGATTCCAAGTCAGACTGGCAGATTTTCAAGGAACTCGCCAGAGTTTTCTCGGGGCTGGCCGCGAAGCACCTTGGCACGCGCAAGGATATTGTCGCCTTCCCGATGCAGCACGATTCGCCGTTCGAATTGGCGCAACCGCTCGGGCAAGTCACCGACTGGCACAGGGAAGGTATCGAACCGGTACCGGGCAAGACCATGTCGCTGCTCAAGCTGGTTGAGCGCGACTATGGCAGCATTTACAACAAGTACATCGCACTCGGCCCGTTGATGGTCAAACTCGGCAACAACGTCAAGGGGCTCGACTGGAACACCGAAGCGGAATACGAGGAACTCAAGCTGTGCAATTACACGGTGAAAGTGCCCGGCGTTTCCTATGGTATGCCGTCTCTGGAGGAAGATATCTACGTGTGCGATTCAATCATGCGTATGGCGCCTGAAACCTGCGGCCCGGTCGCGCACAAATCATGGAGTGCGTTGTCCAAGAAAACCGGCATCGACCATCATCACCTGTATGCCTCGCGTGAAGAGGACAAGATCACCTTCCGCGATATCCAGGTGCAACCGCGCAAGATCATTACCGCGCCGACCTGGTCCGGCATCGAGTCCGAGCATGTGTCCTATACCTCGTGCTACACCAACATTCATGAGCATATCCCGTTCCGCACCTTGACCGGTCGCGCCCATTTCTACCAGGATCACGAATGGTTTCAGGACTTCGGCGAGACTTTCTGCGTCTTCCGTCCGCCGCAGGATATGAAGTCGTTCAAGAATGTGCCGGCACATATCCTGAAAAAACCGCACCTCAAGCTGAGGTTTCTCACGCCGCATGGCAAGTGGGGCATCCACTCGAGCTATCAGGATACGTTGCGCATGCTGACGCTGTTCCGCGGTGGCCCACATATCTGGATTTCCGAAATTGATGCGCAGCAGGTCGGAATCAAGGACAACGACTGGCTGGAACTGGTCAACAGCAATGGCACTTCCATGTGCCGTGCGGTGGTTTCACAGCGCATTCCGCGCGGCACATCGGTGATGCATCATTCCCAGGAGAAGAACGTGAACGTGCCGGGATCTGTTACCACCAACAAACGCGCTGGCACCCATAATGCGCTGACCCGCATCATCATGAAACCGACCAATATGGTCGGCGGTTACGTGCAACTGGCCTACAGCTTCAACTATTACGGTACGGTGGGATGCAACCGCGATACCGAGATCATTCTGCACAAGGTGGAGGATCAGGATATCGACTGGCTGGAGCGCCCGCTTACCCCGGAACGGGAAGCACAGCGCAACCCGCCCGGAATCGGCAAGCGTTAATCGTCGCGTGAATTAGGATAAATTAGGAGAAACTTATGAAAGTACGTGCACAATTCGCATTCATTTTTAGCCTGGACAAGTGCATCGGTTGCCACACCTGTTCGGTGACGTGCAAAAACACGTGGACTAACCGCAAGGGCGTGGAATACGTCTGGTTTAACAACGTCGAGTCCAAGCCGGGTATCGGTTACCCGAAAAACTGGGAAAACCAGGAAAAGTGGAAGGGAGGCTGGTCGCTGGTCAACGGCAAGCTGGAACTGAGATCCGGCGGTCGAGCGGGGAAGTTGTTGAACATTTTTTCCAACCCAGATTTGCCGCAGATCGACGATTATTACGAGCCGTTTACCTACAACTATGCCCGCCTGCAGAACGCACCGCTGTCCGAGGCGGCGCCTACTGCCCGCCCGATCTCGCAGATTACCGGCGAGTCCATGGAGAAAATCAGCTGGGGGCCGAACTGGGAAGACATCATGGCAGGGGAGTGGTCCGAGCGTAGCGTGGACAAGAACATGGACAATGTCGGAAGGGAGATTTATGGCCAGTTCGAGCAAACCTTCCATGTGTACCTGCCGCGCATCTGCAATCACTGCCTGAACCCCGCTTGCGTGGCTTCCTGCCCGTCCGGTTCGCTCTACAAGCGCGAAGAAGACGGTATCGTGCTGGTCGATCAGGACAAGTGCCGCGGCTGGCGCTTCTGCATGAGCTCCTGCCCGTACAAGAAGGTGTATTACAACTGGGAATCCGGCAAGGCCGAAAAGTGTATCGCCTGCTACCCGCGCGTAGAATCCGGCATGCCGACAATCTGTTCCGAATCCTGCGTCGGCCGTATCCGCTACAACGGCATCATTCTCTATGACGCCGACCGCATCTCGGAACTGGCCAGCATGCAAAATGAGCAGGACCTGTATGAAGCCCAGTGCAAAATCTTCCTTGACCCCAACGATCCGAAAGTGGTCGCCGCTGCCCGTGCGGAAGGCATCAACGAAGACTGGATCATCGCGGCGCAGAAATCGCCCATCTACAAGATGGCCATTGACTGGAAGATAGCCTTCCCGCTGCATCCCGAGTTCCGCACGCTGCCGATGGTGTGGTATGTGCCGCCGCTGTCACCGGTGCAAAATGCGATCGACCAGGGCAAGCTGAAAACCGGCCCGGACGGCGTGATCCCGCTGTCCAGCGAATTGCGCGTTCCGGTCAAGTATCTGGCCAACCTGATGACTGCCGGCAAGGAAGCGCCGATTATCAGCGCCTTGAACCGCATGATCGCAATGCGAAGCTATCAGCGCATGAAACGCGTGGAAGGCGTGGTCAATACCACAGCTCTGGAGGCTGCTGGCCTGACCGAGGAGATGGCGCAGGATATGTACCGTTACCTGGCGATCGCCAATTACGAAGATCGCTTCGTTATCCCGACCGGCCACGAAGAAGAGCGTCTGGACGATGCGCATGGCTTCCAGGGGCAGAACGGATTCAGCTTCGGCAACGATTCTTCGACGGGCATCAGCAAAGTCACGCTGTTCCCGCGCCGCCGCAAGGAATCCATGGAGCCCAGAGAAAAAGCTCCATTCGCGGGCGACCGTTAAGGGGAAAATCATGCGAATTTATAAAATTTTATCAGCGCTGCTGGAATATCCGGAACAAGAGTTGATCGACAACCTGCCGGAAATCCGTACTATCGTCGATGAAAACACAGACATCGATGCGGCGGAAAGGGTGGCCATGCTTAAGTTTATTGACCACCTGGTAAGCATGCCGCTTACCGAGCTGCAGGTGAACTATGTGGATACATTCGATAGAACGCCGGAGCACAGTCTGCACCTGACGCACCATTTGTTCGGTGATGACAACGACAGGAACCGTGGCCCGGCGCTGATCGATCTGGGAGAAATGTTCAAGGCGTATGGCGTAAAAACGGTGACCAATGAGTTGCCGGACTACCTGCCGTTGCTGCTGGAATTTGCCGCTCACCTGGACGATAGCGAGGCGACGGTGTTTCTGTCCGATGTCAACAAGGTGCTGAGTTTGCTGGCTGATAACCTGACCAAGGCCAACAGTCCTTATGCCGCGCCGCTTTCCATCATCGAGAGTCGGGCGTCGCTGACTCGTCTGGCTGCTTAAACTTAAGGAGAATGAAATGCAAGATTCAGTATTTACACTACATAACCTGCTGTTCGGTATTTATCCGTACATCTGCCTGTCAGTTTTCTTTATTGGCAGTTGGCTACGTTTCGACCGCGAGCAATACGGCTGGAAAGCGGATTCCACACAACTGCTTTCCAAACCGTGGATGCGCATTGCCAGCAATTTCTTCCATTACGGCGTGATCGGCATTTTCGGCGGCCACGCTGTCGGCTTGTTGACGCCGCATGCCGTGTTCGCGGCGCTCATGTCGGATATCGCGCACCAGTGGCTGGCCATCGTGGCGGGCAGCATCTTCGGCATGTGCGCACTGTTTGGTGGCACGATCCTGTTGTTCCGGCGTTTCGGCAACCCGCGCATTTCTCTGACCAGCCGCTGGGCGGACAAATTCACCATCTTCTGGATAATGCTTACGCTGATCCTGGGTCTGTTGACCGTCCCGACCTCCCTCGGGCATGCCACCGTGTACGACACTAAAGCGGTGACTTCCCTGGTGTATTGGGTGCAGAGCATCGTTTACCTGTATCCCAGCCCGCAGTTCATCGAGGGGATCGATATGATCTTCAAGCTGCACCTGCTCGCAGGCATGACCGTGTTCCTGATATTCCCGTTCACCCGTCTGGTGCATATCTGGAGCATGCCGTTCGGTTATCTGGCGCGCGCCTACCAGATCGTGCGCACGAAGCGATTGAAGTATCAGGAAATCAACAGATACGACCTCGGTAAATCGCCTGAGCAGTAGCCGTATTTGGGCAATACCGCTATTGTTGCTTACGTCTTTCGCGCTGCTTGACCGTTGTTTACGGAAGGGCAGCGCACCCTTCCTGCCATGATGGCGGTCTCCGTTTCGATCCGCACTGCGACTCTGGAGTGCCGATCGCCGGCTCATGCGCATCTTCATCTATGACAACACCTAAATATGAGCGACGTTAATATTTTCCTGAAGGGCTTCAGGCGCTTTCAGCATCATTATTTTGACCGGAATCCGGAACTGTTCGACCGGTTGTTCACGGAAGGACAGCGTCCGCGGGCACTGATGGTGGCCTGCTGCGATTCGCGCTGCGACCCTGGGGTGCTGACCGACAGCGCGCCTGGCGACATGTTTGTGGTACGCAATGTCGCCAACCTCGTTCCACCCTATATCCAGGCGACTTCCTATGCCGGCACCACTTCCGCCATCGCGTTTGCGATATGCAACCTGGGGGTGGAGCATGTTATCGTGATGGGGCATGCCAGATGTGGCGGTATCCGCGCGTTGATGGAGAACAAGCCCCCCGGTTGTGACGAAGAGCAACTCATCGCGAAATGGCTTGGGATCGCCGCAGATGCCAGGCAGCGGGTGTTGAAGGAACTGCCGGGAAAGCCACCGGAAATCCAGGCGCGCGCCTGCGAGCAAGCGTCCATCCTCAAGTCACTGGAAAACCTGATGTCCTACCCCTGGGTCAGCCGGCGCGTCAACGAGGGCAAGCTGGCGCTGCATGGCTGGTATTTCGACATGGAAAACGGAACATTGATGCAATATCACAGCGATGCCGGAGAATTCCGCGTGATAGAGCCGAATCCTGAAGGAAGCGCTGACCATTCGGAGGAGCCTTCCCAACCGCAACGCCTGTTTGAAAACTGGGAATCCAGCCCGCCGCCATAAAGCTGCGGAAGATTTTCCGCTAGCCGCCGCTAAGAGCCAGAATTTCTTAATATATTGTTGATTGCATTATTAATTGCGCCCCGTTTAAGCGGAGCGTTTTGTTAACTTTTGGGCAAATATGTTCACAGTTGCGCCGGAATCCAGTAAAGTGCCATCCCGTTCCTAACTGATAAGAGCAATAACATGAGTGCAAAAGGACAACAACTGCAAGACCCCTTTCTCAATGCGCTGCGTAAAGAGCATGTGCAGGTCGCGATTTACCTGGTGAACGGCATCAAACTGCAAGGCCAGGTTGAGTCGTTCGACCAGTATGTGGTGCTGTTGAAAAACACCATTACGCAAATGGTTTACAAACACGCTATTTCCACCATCGTTCCGGCACGCGCGGTCAACATTCCTTACGAAGACGCCGCCGAATAATGCAGCAACAGCCACCCGGCGACGGAAAGCATTTGTCCGGGCACCCGCCTGAGGCCGCAGTTCTGGTCAGCATTGATTTCGGCGAAAGCGACCACAGCGAAAGTTTGGAGGAGTTGCGTTTGCTGGCCGATACCGCCGGGGTGCGCACGCTGGCTGTCGTTGAAACCAAGCGCCAGCGCCCTGATGCGGCGCTGTTTGTGGGCAGCGGCAAAGTGCAGGAAATCGCCGAACTCGTCGAGCGCTTGGAAGCTCCGCTGGTCATTTTCAACCATGACCTTTCCCCCGCGCAGATGCGCAACCTGACCGCCAAGCTGAATACGCGGGTGATTGACAGGACCATGTTGATCCTGGATATTTTTGCGCAACGCGCGCAAAGCCACGAAGGCAAGTTTCAGGTCGAACTGGCGCAACTCAAGTATCTCGCCACACACCTGGTCGGCATGAATCAGGACATGGGGCAGCAAAAACATGCCGTGGGCGCACGCGGCCCCGGTGAAACCAAGCTGGAATTGGATCGGCGCAAGCTGGACAAACGCGTCCATATGCTGAAGGAGCGCCTGGAGAAGCTCAAGAAGCAGCGTGTGGTGCAGCGCCGCGCGCGCAATCGTTCCGACGTGCTGTCGGTGTCCATCGTCGGTTATACCAATGCGGGCAAGTCCACGCTGTTCAACAGGCTGACCCGCGCCGATGTGTATGTGGCCGACCAGTTGTTCGCCACGCTGGATACCACCTCGCGCCGCATGTTTACCGAAGGGCAGGGCGAGATCATAGTGTCGGACACGGTCGGATTTATCCGCCATTTGCCGCATTCACTGGTTGCCGCGTTCCGCAGCACGCTGGAGGAGACCGTGCAGGCCGACTTGTTGCTGCATGTGGTGGATGCCAATAATGCCAACCGCGACGACCAGATTGCGGAGGTGAACAAGGTGCTGGCGGAGATCGGCGCGGCGGACATTCCGCAGCTTCTGGTGTTCAATAAAATCGATTTGCAGGATATTCCGCCCAGCGTGCAGCGCGACGATTATGGTAAAATCGCCCGCGTTTTCCTGAGCGCCAAAAGCGGTGCGGGGCTGGATGGTTTGCGGCTCGCCCTGGCTGAAGCCAAGGCCGCGCGCCAGGCATCTGAAGCAATTGAAAATCAAACTAGACAAGCGAGATAAATAGTTATGGGATTGAATGATCCGCAATGGGGCAAAAAGAATAGCGGCGGCCCGCCCGACCTGGAAGAATTGTTGCGCAAGCTCAACGAAAAAGTCGCGGCCATGATGGGCGGAAAAGGCGGCAAGGGCGGTGAAGGCAAGCCCGGCGGCGGTGGGGCAGCAAAGGGATTTGGCGGCGGCATCGGCATTGGCTTGATTGCCGCGATTGCCGCGCTGATCTGGGTGGGCAGCGGCTTTTATATCGTGGATGCCAGCCAGCGCGGCGTGGTGCTGCGCTTTGGCAAGAAGGTCGAAATCACCGAGCCGGGCCCGCGCTGGCATTTGCCGTTCCCGGTTGAAACGGTAGAAATTGTCAACCTGAGCCAGGTCAGGACGGTGGAAGTCGGCTATCGCGATAACGTCAAAAACAAAATGCTGAAAGAGTCATTGATGCTGACCGAAGATGAAAACATCATCGACATTCAATTCGCGGTGCAGTACTTCCTGAGCGATCCGTCCGAGTATTTGTTCAACAACCGCATGCCCGACGAGAATGTGCGCCAGGCTGCGGAAACTTCCATCCGCGAGGTGGTCGGCAAAAGCAAGATGGACTTCGTGCTGTATGAAGGCCGCGAGCAAGTGGCCGCCTCGGCGACCAAGTTGATGCAGGAGATTTTGAATCGCTACAAGTCGGGCATCCTGATCAGCAAGCTGACCATGCAGAACGCGCAGCCGCCCGAACAAGTCCAGGCGGCATTTGACGACGCGGTGAAAGCCGGGCAGGATCGAGAGCGGCAAAAGAACGAGGGGCAGGCTTATGCCAATGATGTGATACCACGCGCAAGCGGTACGGCTGCGCGCCTGATCCAGGAGTCGGAGGGTTACAAACAAAGCGTAATCGCCAATGCCGAGGGCGATGCCAGCCGCTTCAAACAAATTCTCGTCGAGTACGAAAAGGCTCCCGCCGTCACGCGCGAGCGCATGTATCTGGACTCAATGCAGCAAGTGATGGGCAATGTCAGCAAGGTGATGGTCGACCAGAAGAACGGCAACAGCCTGCTGTATTTGCCGCTGGATAAACTGGTGGAAAGCACACGCGCTGCCGTTGCGGCAACGGAGGCGCTGGCCGCTCCCGCCACTTCACAGTCAAGCGATAATATTGCGGCGCAACGTGCACGGGATTCGTTGCTCAGCCGCGACAGGGAGGCACGCCAATGAACAAGAAAATTGGTAACGTATTGATCGGCGCAGTTGCCGCGCTGGTTCTGTTGGGGATGAGCGTATTCGTGGTGGATCAGCGCCAGAATGCGATCGTGTTCCAGTTGGGCGAAATGGTCAGCGTCAAAACCGACCCAGGCCTTTACTTCAAGGTGCCACTATTGCAGAACGTGCGCTATTTTGATTCGCGCATCCTCACGCTTGATACCGTGGATCCGGAGCGCTTCATTACCGCGGAAAAGAAGAATGTGCTGGTGGATTCTTTCGTCAAGTGGCGCATCGTAGACGTGAAGCAATATTACGTCAGCGTGGGCGGCGATGAGGTGCGCGCCAGGACGCGTTTGTTGCAGACGGTCAACTCCAGCATGCGCGAAGAGTTCGGCAAGCGCACCATCAACGAAGTAGTGTCCGGCGAACGCGACAAGATCATGGAAGTGCTGCGCACCAAGGCCGACAGCGATGCGCGCAAGATCGGCGTCGAGGTGCTGGACGTGCGTTTGAAACGCGTCGATTTTCCGCTGGAAATCAGCGAGTCGGTCTATCGCCGCATGGATGCCGAACGCAAGCGTGTGGCCAATGAACTGCGCGCTTCCGGCGCGGCGGAAGGCGAAAAAATCAAGGCCGATGCCGACAGGCAGCGCGAGATTATTCTGGCCGAAGCCTACCGCACCGCGCAGAAGACCAAGGGCGAGGGCGATGCCAAGGCTTCCGCCCTGTATGCCGCCGCATTCGGGCGCAACCCGGAGTTTTATTCGTTCTACCGCAGCCTGGAAGCCTACAAGCAAAGCTTCAAGAACAAAAGCGACGTGATGGTGCTGGATCCGAGCTCGGCGTTTTTCAAGTATCTGAAGAGCTCCGGCAAGGGCGGGTAATCCCAATTCAATTTCATCGGTGAAACTGTGTTGGCTTCCTCTCTCACTCCTTGCCGTACCGGTTGTACTGTCTGCGTCGTTCGTTCGTCGCCGCCTTGTTTGACCTTCGAAATAGAATTGGGATAAGCGGTGCTGGATTACTGGCTGCTCGGTTTGGCGATGATGCTGGTGATTGAAGGTTTGCTGCCGTTCATGTTTCCCGCCTTGTGGCGCGAAACCTTCCGAAAAATGGTTTCGTTGACGGATGGGCAATTGCGCTTCGCTGGCATCACCGCGATGATTTCCGGATTGTTGCTGTTGTACTGGATTAAATGAAAGTGCCGTAATGCAAAACTGGCTGCTCCCCGAATATATCCAGGAC
>CAYGIF010000007.1:0-34892 GCA_964349865.1 uncultured Gallionella sp.
GGCCGCGCACGAAACACGCGCCGCGCTGCCCCTCGCGCAGCTTGCAGTCGCGCGGGCACAGGTCGCACTGGATGCGCCCGTCATCCAGCAGGTGCCAGTATTTGCCCGGATAGCGTTCGGCGCTGCTGATCGGTTCGTCCATTTCAATGTTCCTCGGGGTCAGCGTTCTTCGCGCCATTTGGTCACGGTATAGCGCGACAGCTTCACGCCTTCTTCCCAGAAGTCATCTGGCAGACCGGCCTTGCGCCTGAGATGCGCCATGAACTGGCGGGGCTGGGGCAACTGTTCCCATACCTGCGGCAGGAAAGTGCTGCGGTACGAACCGTATTCGAACACGATGCCGTCCACGTTGGGGCGTATTTGCGCCAGCGCATCGGCCTCGTCCCGAACCTCTATCGCGATGGTCGGCGAGAGCAGCGAGATTTCGACCGTGGTGATGTCGAGTTCCTCGGCGTCCAATGGCGTAAAACGCGGATCGCGCATGGCGGCGGACACGGCATTGCTTTTGACATCGGAAAGCAACGGCCGGTGCGCTTGCAGCGTGCCGATGCAGCCGCGCAGCTCGCCGTCTTGCGTGAGGGTAACGAAGCATGCGCCATGCTCGGCCAGCCAGGGCGCGGTTTCATCCGCTGCAAAGGGTACGTCCAGCGCGCGCGCAATCGCGGCACGCGCAATCGGCAGCAATATTCTTCCATCTTCAGTGTTCATGTTTCATTTCCTCGGTAAAGGCGAGCGCGGCATAGCCCACCACTTGGTCATGAGACCCCGCAGTGTCCCCGGAGTTTCGCAGATCGAGCAAATGAGGTGTGAGATGGTGCCGGCGCGCCGCGACGATCAGGCCGCTGATCGGCGTTCCGCCGCAGGCGTGGTCGTGCTCGACAGGCTGGCGCAGCTTGAGGATATCTTGCACGGTGTCGTGATCCACGCGCTGTGCGGCGGCGTAGGGCAGGTAGTGCGACAGGTCGGAGCTGATCACGATCAGCGTTTCTTCGCCGCCCCACAGCGTTTCCAGCACAGCGGCGACTTCTTCGGGCGTCGCCATGCCGACTGCCAGCGGCAGCAGCGTGAAGTCCGGCAGCACGCTTTGCAGGAACGGCAGCTGCACTTCCAGCGAATGCTCCAGCGCATGTGCCTGCGCGCTGACGGTCACCTGCGGCAGATGGACGATGCTGCGCGCCGCCTCAGCATCCAGCATGATTCGTCCGAGCGGCGTGTCGAAGGCCTCCGCGCCGGGCAGCGCCAGGCCGCGGATCGCGACGCGGTGGGTCGGGCCGAGTAGCACCACGCGGCGGATATGCTCTGCAATTGGCTGAAGCGTGGCATAGGCGGTCGCCGCGATGGCGCCGGAGTAAATGTATCCGGCATGCGGCACGATCAGGGCTTTCGGGGCCAGGCTGTGCGGGCGAGCCGCAGCCAGAAATTGTTGCACGTCATGAGCAAGCTGCCGGGGGTCGGCTGGATAGAACAGACCTGCGACGGCAGGGGTGCGGACGGCAGACATGGCAACCTCCCTTTCGATCTATGCGCTCAGTGTGAGGGCAGGCCGGGAGGAAATCAAGGCTTCCTAACGCAATGCCTGCCTGAACTCGTCGTGGAAGTGGCGGAAGGCGCTGTCGAGCAGTTGCACGGCGCCGTTGATGAGGTGGCAGCGGCCGCTGCCGGGCAGCATGGTACAGAGATTTTCCAGCGTGTTGAGGTCGGCCGCAGTGCCGCGCCCGGTGTCGATGCGATCCAACAGCCGGCTCATCGTGGCGGTGCCCACCTTGCACGAGTTGCATTGGCCGCATGAGGAATGGGCGAAGAAGCGTTCATATTCGGCCACGCGCTTGACGATACCCGTGCCTTCAGAGACGACGATCATCGCGCCTGTGCCGAGGTTGCTGCCGCGCGCGCGCAGGGAATCAAAATCCAGCGCCACGTCGAGGTCGGCGGGCGTCAGCAGGGTGCTCGAAGGCCCGCCGGTAAACACCGCCTTGAGCGGCTTGCCCGACAGCAGGCCGCCGCCATGGATAAAGATGAGCTCGCGCAGCGGCGTGCCCATCGGCAACTCGAACACGCCGGGATGCAGCACGTCTCCGCTCAGCGAATACAGCTTGGTGCCGGTGCCCGGCCCTTTGCCGAGCGCGTGGAACCACGCACCTCCATGCAGCGCGATATGCGATACGTTGGCCAGGGTTTCGACGTTATTGATCAGCGTCGGGCATCCATGCACGCCGGCCTGCGCAGGGTAGGGCGGTTTGCCGCGAGGGAAAGGGAAACGGAGCTCGACCCATTCCATCGATGCGGTTTCTTCGCCGCCGATGTAATGCCCGGAACCGGGCAGCAGCACGAGTTCCAGCGGTTTTCCGAGCGCGGACGAGGCGAGCGCCAGCAGGTCGGATGTCCGCCATTGTTCGAGCGCCACTTTCATTGCCGCAGTCGAGCGCGCCATGTCTGGGTTGATGTAGAACACGACGCGGTTGGCGCCGACCGCCAGCGCCGCCACGGCTGCGCCTTCGATCACCTGGTGCGGCGTTTCTTCCAGCAGCATGCGATCCTTGAAAGTGCCGGGTTCGTCTTCGTTGCCGTTCACGATCAGATATTTGTCCGGCTTCGGTGTCTCGGCGGCAACGGCCTCCCACTTGCGCCAGGCCGGGAAGCCGCTGCCGCCCAAGCCGCGCAGATCGGCAAGCCGCACCTCCTCGCGCACTGCAGCCGGATTTTTTGCGGCGCGGGCCAGCGCTTCGCCGCCGCCCGAATTGCGCCAGCGGGTCATATCGGCGCCGACGCGACGATCCGGGTGGAGCAGTACCAGTTGTGGTTCAATTGATGGCATTTTATTTCAAGCTGGGCGTTAATGTAGGTCGGGCTTTGCCCGACATGGTGGGCAGAGCCCACCCTACGGTTAATAATTTGCCGCGTGATAAATTATTCTCAAAAAACACGAAAGATTTATGGTTCAGCGTTTCCATACGCCTCCCGCAGCATAGTCCGGCAGTATCAGCGGCGCGCGGCGCGTCAGGGGCATGCCGGCGAGAGTCAGGGCGCGGCGCAGCCGGTTCACATGTTCCAGGGTGATTTTCTTCGGTCCGCGGTCGCGATTGGCGGTGGCCGCGATACCGGCGCGGCGCCCGAAGCTGATGATCTCCAGCAGGGCATTGCCCATGATGCGGTTGCGCCCGTGGATGCCTCCGGCCACTTCGCCCACCGCGTACAGACCGGGCACCGTGGTGGCGCCGTTGACGTCGATCACTGCGCCGCCGTTCTGGTAGTGCAGCGTCGGATGGACCAGCAGGGGTTCGATACGCGGGTCGATGCCCGAGACACGGGTGCGGGTCATCAGATTGGGAAATTGCTTCTCCAGCAGACCCGGATTGGCGCATTCCAGACGCGGCGTGTCGAGCCATACCCCAACGCGCTGATCGTCGATGCGGATGCCGCGCCCCTCGTTGCATTCGCGCAGGATCGCGGAGCACACCACATCGCGCGGCTGGAGTTCGTCGATGAAGCGGCGTCCGAGGCCATTCACCAGCAGCGTGCCCGCCGCGCGCACGCCTTCGGTCACCAGCTTGCCGGATAAATGGGAAGGGTGTACCAGACCCGTAGGGTGGTACTGGAAGGAATCCAGCTCGCGCAGCCGCGCGCCGATGCGGTACGCCAGAACCAGTCCGTCGCCTGTCGCGCCGAGATGATTGGAGGTGGGGAAGCCGTTCAGGTGCAGCCGCCCGAGCCCGCCGGTCGCGAGGATCACGGAGCGGGTGCGCACGATACGCAACCGGTCGTCAACCAGCGAGGTGAGCACCGCGCCGACGCATCTCTGCCCGGTCTCGTTGGACAGGAGCTCGACGGCGGGGCTTTGCTCCCAGACTTCAATGCTGCGATGCTGGATCACGGCCTCGCGCAGCACACGCATCATTTCCAGGCCGGTGTAGTCGCGGCAATGGACGAGGCGCGCCGCGCTCATGCCGCCCGCGCGCCGCGTATGCAGGTCGCCGCTGGGGGTCTGCTCGAACTGCATGCCCTGGCGAATCAGCCAGCGCAGCACTTCCGGGCCGTCCTCGGCCATCGCGGACACCAGCGCCGGGTCTCCGGCATGATGGCCTCCGCGCAGGGTGTCCTGGATATGCCGCTGGATCGAGTCGTCCGGTTCGATGGCGGCCTGGATGCCGCCTTCGGCCATGACTGTGTTGCTGTCCCCGAGGCGCAGCTTGGTGGCCAGCAGGACGCGCGCACCTTTCTCGGCCGCTGCCAGCGCCGCCGCACAGCCCGCGCCGCCGCCGCCGATCACCAGCACGTCGATGTCGGTCACCGGGATGCCGGCCAGGTCGGCCTCGTCGATAAACGCCTCGGCCTGCAACAGTTCGGCCAGTTCACGCTGGCAGTTGTCGCCCGCATTGGCTCCCACCGCCAGCTTGGCCACGCTGCCGCGCAAGTGGTCCGGGTGGTAGGCGTTGAGCAGCGCGTCGATATCGGTCAGTTCGGGCAACGGCCCGAGGTCAGAATCGGGGCGGTAGCGGGCCAGTGCCTCGGTCAGAGGGATGCCATTACTCATTTTTTTCTTCCTGAGTATTTTCAGGTTTGTCTTTTCCCTGGCGCAACTCCTCCAGCCGGTGGATCAGGTTGGGCGGACGCAGGTGAAAATGAGCCGTTATGCGCCGGCTGAACAGGCCCACATGGGCCGGTGCGATCAGTTCGGGACAGGCAACGTCGCACAGTTCGCACATGACACACTCAAAGAATGCCTCTCCCGCATCGCGGTAGCGGCCCGCAGCAGCCAGCGCCACGCCGTTCTCGACGGTAATACCCTTGGGGCAGGCGTTGTCGCAGCCGTGGCAATGCCGGCAGCGCGACGCTTCGGGAAAAATATCCTGAAAGCGCGCATGAATGTCCCAGCCATCCTTGAAATCACTGATCTCGTAATGATGCCGTGGCGCCGACGCAGGCGGCATGAACACGACCTCGATGCCGCTCTCGGCGAAGGTCTGGCACGCGAGGCCCACCGTCACTTCCTTGCCGCGCCGCAGCATCACGCGGCAGGAGCCGCACACGCCTTCCATGCAGCCGACTCCGGTGATGCGCGGCACACCGGCGTGCCACGCCGCCTCGACCAGGGTCATGCCAGCAGGTGCGTTGACAGCGAGGCCGTTGATGGTCAGCGCCAAGTCTGGCTGCTGGCCGTCCTCATTCGCCGTAGTCGACATGACAATCCTTGTTGTTATGGGCGCGCGAGGTTGATGATCTTGCGCAGATCATAATCCTTGTGCCCGCCGACACGCTTCACCAGTTCGGCCATGCGCTGGTCGAGGGTGGGGCGCTCGGTCTTGTACAGCAGCCCCGACGGTATGCGGCCTGTCTGTTTCGCCGCAGTGACCACATTCATTGCGGCACCCAGATCGCTCACGTCGTGACCGGCATCCACTTCGTCACAGGCGCCTTTGAAGGCCTGCGCGGTGTCAATCTCGTTGAAAGACGGGCATTGGGAGAGCAGGTTGATGAAGGCGAACCCCTTGTGCTCCATGCCATCCTTGATCAGTTGCGACGCCAGCTTGACGTTGCCGGCAAACGCCTGCGCGACATAAGTGGCGCCATAGGTGAGCATATACAGCACCGGGTCCAGGGGTTCTTCCATGCCGCCATAAGGGGTGGTGGTGGTCTTCATCTCCAGTCGGGAAGTGGGCGAGCATTGGCCCTTGGTCAAGCCGTAAACATGGTTGTCCATCAGGATGTAGGTCATGTTGACGTTCTTGCGCGCCATATGCGGCATATGCCCGCCGCCGATGGAAAAGCCGTCGCCATCGCCGCCGGTGACCACCACGGCGAGGTCGGGGCGCGCCAGCTGGACACCCGTTGCCACCGGGCCGGCGCGGCCATGCAGCGTATGCATCTTGTAGGAATTGACGAAGTAGGGCAGGCGCGAGGAGCAGCCGATCCCCGAGACGCTCACCAGGAAATTCGGGTCGACGCCGAGTTCGGAAAGCGCGCGCAGCAGCCCCGTCAGTACGCCGTAGTGACCGCAGCCGGCGCACCAGAACGCTGTGGTTTCATTCTTGTAATCCTTGGGTTTGAGCTCAACTTTATGCAAGTGTTGTTGTGGGTGCGCGTTCATGCCAATATCTCCTTGACTTTATTGACGATCATCTCGGGCGTGAAGGGCATCCCGCCGCAAATGGTATAGGACTCCGGGCGCAACGAAGTCTCCGCGCGCACGAAGTGGGCCAGTTGGCCCTGGAAATTGACTTCGGGCAGCAGCAGCCGTTTGCACGATGCGCCGAAGTCTTCGAACTGTTGCACCGGCAGGGGGTTCAGCAGCTTGGGATAAAAACCCTTGACGTTGTAGCCCTCGGCGCGCAGGCGTTGCAAGGCCTCGCGCACCACGCCGATGGTGCTGCCCCAGGCAATCACGCCCAAGTCTGCGATGCCCGCGCCATCCACTTCCGCCGGCTCGACATCGTTGACCACATTCTTGAGCTTGCGGAAACGCTTGTCCTGCATCGCCTCATGGTTGGTCGACGAGTAGTTGGGCAGGCCGATTTCGTTATGTTCGAGGCCGGTGGCGATGTGTATGCCGCCGGGTGTGCCCGGATCGGCCATCGGCGAAATGCCGTCCGCGGTCAGTTTGTAGCGTTGGTATTCGCCTTGGCCGTCCCAGCGCTTGCGCTCTACGGTTGGATAGTCGTCCGGGTTCGGATAAGGCACGTTCTGGGTCGAGAACGCCAGCGAGCCGTCGGAAAGCAGCAGCACGGGGCACTGATATTTCTCCGCCAGGTTGAATGCCACCACCGTCAGGCTGATGCAGTCATGGATGCTTTCCACGGATAGCACGATGCGCCCGGCATCGCCATGGGCGCCATGCACCGCCAAAAACAGGTCGGACTGTTCATGCTTGGTCGGCAAGCCGGTTGAGGGGCCGCCGCGCTGGACGTCAACGATCACGCAGGGTAATTCGCTCATGAACGCCATGCCCAGCATCTCGCTCATCAGCGCCAGACCCGGGCCTGAGGTGGCGGTCATCGCCTTCTTGCCCGCATAAGAAGCGCCGAGTACCTGGGAAATGGAAGCGATCTCGTCCTCGGCCTGGATCAGGGTGCCGCCGAGTTTGGGCAGATGTTTGGCCACATAGATTGCGACTTCGGTCGCCGGTGTGATCGGGTAGGCGGAGAAAAAGTCCAGCCCCGCAATCAAGGCGCCGAGGCCGATGGCGTTGTTGCCCGACATCACGATGACATCCTGTTTGCCTTTGGGCGTTCCGAGAGTCCACGGATCGGTCTTTTTTAGTGCGGCTGCCAGTTCGCGGCCGCGCTCGAATGCGTCCAGGTTGCCCTTGACCACGTCCTCACCCTTGCGTGAGAACTTGGTGGTGAGCACTTCGCGCAGGGATTCCACGGGGATGTTGAACAGAACCGACATCGCCCCCATTGCCACCATGTTCTTGGCGCGCAGGTTGTGCATCTCCTTTGCCGTCTGGGTCATCGGAATGGGGTAAGCGTGTACGCCGGGCGGAATATCGGGCGTGAAGTCGCTCGGGCTGTCATAAACGATAGCAGTACCCGATTTGAGGAAGGCGCGGTTATTGTTGTAGGCTTCGCCGTTGAACGCGCACAGGACATCGAAGGTGTCCCCTTGGTTGTACAGTCGCTCGGTGCCGGTGCGCACCTGGTACATCGCGTACCCGCCCTTGATTTCGGCGGGGAAGGTTTTGAAAGTGTAAACATCGAGTCCGGCGTGCGCGCAGGCCTGGGTGATGAAATCGCCTACCGAGATAACACCTTCGCCGCCTTCGCCGCCGATTCGGATAATCAGATCGTTCTTGGTTATGCCTTGCATCTACAACTCCTCAGTAACATAGTGTTGGGGGATATGCTGTCCGCGGGCGCTACCCTGACGGCTGCGATAAAAAATTATACCAAAAATGCTGTCAAAAACATGCATGTTTTAGAGGAAGCGTGAAAACTTTGCCGGATGCCTGCACAGTGTGCGTTAAGTTGTTAATCTGTTTCAGTATAAATGCGACTTGCACCAAGAAACCATGACGCAGGTCAACCAAGCCGTTTTAATCCGGCATGCAGGCCAAACGGTGCGGGGTATGACCCGCTGAAGAAATGCTTACGGCAAATTATCCAGATAATTGTTTTTCAGTAGGATGTAATGCTCGGCCGAGTATCTCAGGTGAGCGATTTCTTCCGGCGTCAGTGCGCGGACGACCTTTGCCGGGCGGCCCACGTACAGCATCCCGCTCTCCAGCACTTTGCCCGGCGAAACCAGGCTGCCTGCGCCGATCATGACATGGTCGGGAATGACGGCATCGTCCAGGATGATCGAACCCATGCCGATCAGGCATTCGTTGCCGATGGTGCAGCCATGAAGAACGACGGAGTGCCCGACAGTCACATAGTCGCCGACCAGCAGGGGAGAGCCGTCCGGTTTGTCCGGCGTCTTGTGGGAGACATGCCCCATGGTTAAATCCTGCACATTGCTGCCTCGCCCGATCACGATGCGGTTCACGTCGCCCCGCAATACCGCGTTGCACCAGATCGAACTGTCGTCGCCGATGGTTGCATCACCGATGATCTGGCAGGAGGCATGGGCATAGACGCGAGCGCCGAGAGTCGGCATGGTATCGAGATAAGCGGCAAGAGGCATGAAGGCTCCACAGGTAAAAAATGAAAAATTGGCGCAGGTTCCATTTTCAGCGCGCAGGGCAGTATTTTAACCTTTTCCGAAAACTTGGGCAGCCGCCAGAAGTTGTCCATCCTGGCCTCGCGCGCCCATGAAGGATATTCCGAGCGGGCATCCGTCTTGTTCGATCAGCGGCATTGAGACTTGCGGCAGCCCGGCGATGGCGGCGATGCAGGTATGCCGCATCGTGCTGAGGCGCGAAGCCCTGGCTTCGTCTATCGGCCTGCCCTTTAACGGCGCGATGCCGGGGGCGGTCGGGAAAACGATCAGGGTGCCGGGAGAAATGAGGTTTTCGATCCGGCCGATCAACTGCTTCCTGACCGACCTTTTCTCCTCCATCTTGCCCCGGGTGACAGAGGATATTTTTTCCAGCCTGCCGCGTATCTCCGCGCCGAAGGCGTCGAGGTTTTGAAAAATCCATGCGCCGTGCGCCTGGTTCAACTCCCACCACTGGATGATTCTCAGGGTTTCGATCCAGATTGCAAAGTCGGGTTTGCCTAGTTCAGTCTCGATAACCTCGACGGGCAATCCGGATAACCGTTGAATAAAGGCGTCGTATTTCGCTGCGATGCCGGGGTCTTTCGTGTCGAACAAGTCGCGCGCGATCACGAATCTATCGACCTTGAATTCCGGTATGTCGCTGCCGAGCAATACGCCGCCCACTCTTGCCAGCATCTCCGGTGTCCGCGCGAACCAGCCGGCCGCATCGAAGCTGGGTGCCATCGGGTGCACGCCTTGCAGCGAAACGGCGCCATGCGTCGGGCGCAAACCGTAAATGCCGCAATACGATGCCGGGATGCGCATCGAACCGGCCGTATCGGTGCCCAGCGCAAAATCCACCAGGCCGCCGGCGACCGCCGCCGCAGAGCCGCTCGAAGAGCCGCCCGGAATCCTGTCGGGGCATCTGGAGTTTAACGGCGTACCGTAGTGGAAATTTTCGCCGTCGAGCGAAAAGGCCATTTCATCCGAAATGGTCTTGCCGAGCAGCGTGGCGCCTTCGTTTAACAGCATCTCGACGGCGGGCGCGGTTGTTTGGGCTGCCGGATGCGCATTTTTCCAGCGCGGATTGCCGGCGCCCGTAACAAATCCTTTGACATCGTAAAGCTCTTTTACCGCAAAGGTCAGCGCTGAAAGTTCCCCCTCCCTGTTGGGGGTAACCGTCATCATCTCGCCGGGCACAAAGGCGTTGCAGGTATCGACCGGTTTCATAGGCACGCTTGTTGGGCGGATAATACGGGCGGATTTGCGCAAGTACAGAGAACAAAGAGTCGTATCAAGATCTTATCTGCGCTGTTCGTCAATGTCAGTTACAAGTTCATAAACGCTCAGCGCTTCCCGCAGGCGGTTTCCCACAAAATTTGTATTCCGCTTTCAGGCGTGACCGGCTTCCACTTTGTAGTAAAAGAGTCGCTGTAAACCACTTCACCGCCGCCCATATTTTTTGAGTGCTCAGAGAAAGCGCGCCTTCTCAATTTCTTTTCATTGCAGTCGTACTCATTCTGATCCTTGGTTGACACATACATATCCCCCATATCTTTTTTTGCCGTTTTAAAGTCAACCAGATGCCACATTGTCGCCATATTGCCCGTCCTTTGAACGGTGGCGGAATCGACGTAAATGGTGGTCTTTTCATTGCTGCCAACCTTAACCCACTCCGCTATCGCACTACTGCTCATAACGGACAGCAATATCATCAATATAACTTTACGCATTGCACATCCCCGATTAATTAATATTTAACATCCCTTGAATTTTTTAGCCGTGCATTTTTTGGATAGTTCCTGCGCTTTGGCAATCTGGGCGGCAGTCATGGACGCTGCCAATGAATCGCGATCTACCATAAATTCTTTCCTGGCTTCACTGCCAGCATTGGCAATCGCAATATTGAACCACATGTGCGACTGAACGTAATCCTGAGGAACACCTTTCCCGCTGGCATACATCCACCCAAGATTGAATTGCGCTAAAGGATGGCCCTGTTCTGCGGCCAGCCGATACCACTTCCTGGCCTCTTTGAAATCCCGAGGAACACCTCGCCCGGCGCGATACATCATTCCAAGGTTATATTGTGCTTCAGCGTTCCCGCCCTTTGCCAAGGAGTCATACAGTTTTGCGGCTTTCTCATAATCACCCGCATCGTATACACGATTTGCATCTGATAAAGAATCGGCCATTGCCTGCCCGGTCAATGCAAAAAAACACACACATACCAACAACACCTGTTTTAGCAACCTATTCATTCTCGTTACCCACTTATATCGACGCCGAACTTTGAGAGCAGGCTGCGCCTTTCCCGCCTCATGGTCAATATACCAAATTATTCAGGTAATCTTTTTACCATATCCAAATAGCCAATCTCAGATCCAATCGAGTACCACCGAAAACCACCAAGTTTCCGTCGCCTCGCCATACACGCGGCGGATTTCATGCTCTTCAAAGATGGCTGGCTGGGGTGGCATGGTCAGGGCTCCTTGTTCATGGATGGCAGACCGGGCGATTTCAGCCGGTTACGTTTTGTAACCGGCTGGCTGCTTTAGATGCAGTCCGTGAAAACAATTTGAACCTAGCCCCCAGCGCTTTGCGCGCATCGCCTGCGATGGTGCCGCCTTCCTTGGCTGCCTTGCGGTTGTCGGCAAAGCCTTGGGCATCCTTGCGCCGCGCAATTTCTGTGGTGCCCGCCTCGCCCAGCATGGTGAAAATCAATTCCAGATCGGTCATGTGGTCGCGCAGATTGTTGCCGGTCTTGACCTTGTTCAGCCCCTTGAGGCGGCTGTGCGCACCGGGTGTCACGCCAAAAGTGGCGCGGGCGATTTCGGCGGTGAGGATGGAATATTCCTTGCCTTCCTGCACACCGCGTTCCTTCCATTCGTCGGCCAATTCGCTGCGAATGGAGATGGAGCGCAGGCGCTTCTCGATCCACGCCTGCGGGTAACCCTTGGCCTGATAAAGCTCGCGGGCGCTGGCCAGTTCCGGATTTTCGATTTCCTTCACCCGCTCGCAGCCCACCTGCGCCAGCCAGCGTTTGAAGGGCTCCGCCTTGGGTGAAGGGATGGATTGAATGACACGGAACAAGGTTTCCGTATTGGCGCAATCGGTATCCCGCTGTTTTCCGTCGGGCGCGGTGAGTTTCAACCGTACGATTTTTTCGTACGGTTGCTCGGAACCCGCTTCTTGAGCCAGTTTTCGCTTGAGATCAGACCAGTAGCGTTTGGGGATGGCCGTTTCGGAAAGAATGCCCACCACGTCGATGATCGAGAACCATTACTCCTCGTTATGCCAGGTGCGGCGGATCGCCTTTTCCTGAAAGACCACAAGATGGTTTTCAGATTTGCCGGATATCGCAGTCTTTTTGCTCATGGCGTTTTTCCTCCTGATTCTGCGTTTATTCTCTTCCCTCGGTGATGCGCACCACGTTCACGGCTGTGTAAGGCAAGGGCAGCAAAGCGCAGTGCCTTCCGCCGTATGTTTTTCATTCGGTGGATAACGCCTGCGGCTCATCCGCCCTACGAGGGTGTTGCGTAAGCACCTGCACGATGTCCACCACCGAGAACCATCATGTTTCTGCGGCCTCATCGTACACGCGGCGGATTTCATGCTCCTCAAAGATAGCTGGCCGGGGTTGCATGGTCAGGGTTCCTTGCTCATGGATGGCAGATCGGGCTATTTCAGTCAGTTACGTTTTATAACCGGCTGGTTACTTGTGGTGCAGTCTGAAAATCAATTTGAACCAAGCACTTTTATTTACACCGTTCATCAATGTCAGCTACCGACACTGAGCCGCCCTTCAATTTTCTCCAAAGCTGTCGGTCAATGTTTGAATTGTTACGGCACCCCTACAGAGTGCACGCAAAGCCAACGCGGCATTCTTCTACTGGCCAAAGGCCCAGCCCACAATATGCCGCGAAAATCTGACCATCACCACCGCCAATAATGGTAGATGAACTCACCTTGAGATGCGTGATATCGGCCACCCATGCCTGATTAGGTGCTTCAGCCGGATACTCATGCTGACGATTCTGCGGCTGGTCATGAAGGCATGGATGCTACCGCACTCAGCACACTTAACTGGTGTTATTCCAAATCGCGCTTCATTCTTGAATCCACAAAACACCGAATCAGGAAACTAAATAACGAACAATAAAAAACACATTTTCTCCTTCTGTACGCGTCAGAATTTGATTAGGCCCGGGCACATCGGGCTGAAGCGTAATGGTAAACACCTGCTTGCTTATATCTGCCAAATGTTCGGTTGCCGCACTCCAGTCGTTTGCATTACCGACGACACGATGCTTGGTCACATCCTTCCCATACAGCTCATATCCGGAAATCGAAATTTGCTTTTGCTTACCCAAGGTAAAGTAGGGGAAGTAGTCCCTGCGTATCGTGGCGTTAAAGTCACCAGCACCATTCACAAATGCCGACCATTCGCTTGGGAAATCGTGGCGCAGATTGAAAATCAGTGCAAGACCCGAATTGTTGGCCTGCTGGAACAGATCATCCAGCGCTGTTTTCACTTTGCCAGTCTCTACACCTTGGCGTGCGGTATAGCGAATGTGCAGGATGACATCCGAGATCGTGTCGTAGTCAAAAGCGCGATAATCCTTAGGCAGTTCCAACTTCCAGGTGCTTTCCGCACCTGCACCCTCAAATGGCAGAAAGCGCTCATCGCGCAGGTTGGTCTCAAACATTCCGCTATCGTTTTGCCCGCTGCTGGTGACAATCGACTGCACCGCGCCGATATAGTCGACAAAACGGTCGTCCTCATCTTTCCGAATGTAATCACCGTCTTTGGGTAATGGAGACTTGCGCAGACTGCTCTTCAACAAAGACAACGTGCAATTGACGCTGGTGTACGGTCCGACGACGGACGGTATGGACAGTGCGACACTCTTGATACGTCGCATGTAGTGACCGGGGCCGTCGAGATCGTAGAGCCATTCCGGAATGGTCACCTGACATGTTCCCGTCGACTTGAGGTTGAGCAATGCGATAGGATTAAGTTGTCGCAACGACACATGCTTCGTCAACTCCAGCTCGCGCTTGTTGTTGTCGTGATAGGCCATTTCCATCCGTTTCACATCCAGATAGAGCGCTTCACCGGAAAGCAGGCCCTTGCGCCCGCCGTCCCAATAGTTGAATTTCACAAAGTCCTGCCCGTCCACTTCGGGGCGCATCAGCTCTTGCTTCATGGTCTTCTCTGCTTTGCGAGCGGTGTCGAAAGAAAAACGGTAATACTCATAGTAGAGTCGCGAAATCTCGCCCTGCATCCATAAATAGAGGTCTTCGTTGGTAAATTTGTCGTGAAGAAACTGATCCACTTCCTGTGCATTCCTGATCTGTTGCTGGATATTCTGGTACTCGTGATGAGCGATCTGCTCGGCAATCAACGAAGTCAGGATTTGCCGCCCGATCTGCATCAACTCGTGCGCGGCGAGGTTGTACTGCAACAGCCAATCATCAGCCCTTCTCTGGTAACTGGCTGCTTTTGATGTGTATATCGCGGCCATGTCAACAACACCTGCAAGAGAATTGATCGTTGAGGATACTGCCCGACCAACATCGGCCAACTTGGAACCACCTGCAACTTGTGCGTGAACTCCAGAGCCTCCTGGTTGTACATGAGCATTCGCGTCTGGTATGAGTGCCAAGACTGCGAATATCGTGTCTGATGCCGCCCCGGCCACGCGTAATATTTGTGCGGAAGGGCCGAGCACATTCATCTCCAGAAATTCATGCATGCTCAAATGCAGGTTGCCCGTCTGCAGAGCGCCACCCAAAGCTTCGGCCAGCTCCTTAGGGGCAAGCCTCAATTGCGAGTAATCTTGCATAGCCACTGGCTTTTCAAACTGCCCAACCAAGGTACCGTAGGCATCATCGAAATTTTCTTGCGTCAGTTTTGGTGGCTCTTCCGGACTTGAGGCATGATCGAGTGTCAACACATCCGGTACGTTCTGATCCGCTGGTAGACCAAGCAATCGCTGGTAATAGCGTAGTCGTTCCAGGGCTGTCTTGCGGCTGGTAAGCAAGGAAGTGGTTGCCTCCTGCGCCGATTTGAATTGCAAGAAACGCACTTCCTGCGTCATCTGCTGGAGTTTAATCTCGTGGCGCTGGCGAACCAGCGAGAGATGCTCGGCATCTCCTTTTTCCAGTGCGGCAAGCAACGCATTGCCAAGGCCGCGTACTTCGCCGCAGAGCTCCAGCGCTTTCTGCATCAGGAGCAAACTGCGGACCGGTCCAATGGGCTGGTTCATGCCGTTGACGACACTTCCGACATCTATCCCCGCTGCTGCGGCCTTGACCAGCATACCCGGGTCAATCGGCGGATCAAATAAAGCGAGTGTGCGCACAATGCCCGCGATATTCATGCAGTGGCGTATCTTGAACAGCCGGTCAGCGACAGTGTCCCAGTAACCCAGCATCTTGTCATTACGCGGGATGCAAAAATACAGGGTGCGGCCAATTCCAAAAAGCGCGCCGGGATCTCCGCTGCTGCCCCCCGACTGTGATGCAGCAAAATTGACAGGGAACTGCCCCTCCAAATCCACCAGCGCATCGCCTATCTCCCCGAGGCCCTGCTGTTTGAGTTGCGCAAAAGTTTTGGCCTTGGTTTTCCCGGTCGGCTGAATCCGTTGTGGGCGCTCGCCCAGAATGTTCGCTGCCAGCACATAAATCTGGGTTGCTTCATTGACGGACTCGATCGTATCCTGCTGGAACAATTGATCACCCCATGCAATCAAGTTGTCCAAATATTTCATCACTACGCAGTACTGGTAAGCCAGGTGCCGCGTTTTCGCGACCGCATGCGGATGAAATGGCTTTTTGAGAATCTCATAGTAACCACTCAGGAGTTCTTTCTGAAGATCGCGCTGCTCCTTAGTTGTCAATTGATTGGCGGGAATACTCAAAACCCTGACGATGTCTTCAATGCGCTTGCTCACATCATTTTCTCGGAAAGCGAGAAACTTCCAGAAACGTTTGGGCTTTTCATCGCCCAGGTCGTTCGAGGTCGGATCGAAAATATAGTGAAACCAGCGCTGCGCTTCGGCGAAGCGCTGGTTTTTGCTCAAATGCACTGCAATCGTCAAAGGGATATGAAAGAACAATTCCCAGTTATAGTTGGCATACGGCCCATGTTCTGAGACATCAATCTCTTTCGGAAAACCTTCAACCTTGGCCAGCTTTTCGCCTGATGGCTTTTTATAAAAGTGTTCGAAATATTTGAAAAATGTATCAGTCTGGGGCGGGTTGCTTACTCGCTCCGACAAGCCTTCAAGGAAAGATGGAGCCAGCATCCCAGGCAATGAGTTTTTGTTCAGCTCCGTGATTAGCTCGCCAACGAAAGGGTGAAAGAAATTCTCGAAGGTGTATCTAAACTCAGTATCCGGCTTGTAGCTGATGCTTCCTTTTTTTAATAAACCAAGAAGTTCGAGTTCATGATGGCCGTAACTATTTATTGTAATCTTGTCCATTTCTTCGCTCCCTATTTCAAGTTTTCAGAATTCATCTGACTGCCTGTCAACCCGATTTCTTTGCCATCGAACTGCACTGTTCCAACGCTGCCGATGCCGCGGTGAATGTATGGATCCTTCGTAACAAAGCGCTCGACAGGCACCGGGTCGGTGACACCGAATCCTGGCTGTTTGGTAACCGGCCCGCCTGGATCCTTGAAATTCTCCAACTCACCCAGCACCAACAGCGGGAGATCGCCTTCCAGCTTAGGCGGCCTAACCACGACACCTATATCATTCCATTGAGGAACGAGCACCATGCTTTCATCTGTGGAGATATAAAATACGTGATGGCTGTCTTCATAGAAGAATGGCGCGTCCCACGGGTTCTTCAGGCCATGACGCGGTTCAGTCGTGTGAGATGGAATTATGTTATTAATTTCGAGAAGTCGACGCGGCAATACAAAATCTGGCCAAGTACCATCAGGATTACGAATGACAAAACCTCTGTTATAGGTAATCGTAAAACAACCAGCCGAAATACCCAATATTCGTGATGGTTGCCCGACAACAAATGCTAAGTGCGCATTCGGCTCCTTGGGTACCGGAAGGCTGTGTGTATTGTAAATACTAAACCATGAGGTTTCGCCTTGTCCCGAGATAATCACCTTCAAGACATCGCTCTCCTCAGACACCGAAAGATGCAAGGCCGAACGGTCAAATGTGTTAGTGGGAAACTTCCCCAGATCGACTGGCCTGGAAACGTCAGATGTCTTGGTAGACTGCCATCTGCCGTTATAGTATTCACTCCAGCACAACACTGCCTGCACCGTGGTCTTCGGCGTGGCGAACATCATGGACGCGACAATATCCATCGAATTTGGTGCTGGATCAGGTTTCGTTGGCGCATTGAGCGGTGCTTGTTCCAAAATACGCAGCCAGAAGAGAAACAGCCTATCATTCCACACCACCGGGATAACCGGGTTGTCTTCGATTTCCAGTTTGATTTGTTCCCAAGGCGTCCAAGCTCCACCCTCGCGACGGCGGTAATAGTATTTGCGGTTCGCGCCTGCAGTTCGGGCAACAACATGGTCGACTTCACCTTTTCGCAACGCGGAATTAGCCTCGACATGGTGGATGCCGCAAGGCTCTAGCTTGGCAACTTCCTCCAGCTTGGCGAGATAATTGAGCAGCGCGGTGGACGCTGAATCTTCAGTGATGTCGCCCTGCAGCAGTTCGCTCTCGATTTCTTTGAAGAACGGCGATTTGTCGTCGCGCAGCTCCGGTTCCAGCCAATTCTCCGGGTAGAGATATACCTTGCGATTCGCTTCCCAAACCCGGTAGCGCTTCATCCATGCCCATTGCTTGGCGTTGATGGCGGCGGGAGAAACGCGCGGTTCAAGATTCATAAGGCTACGCTCAATGAAAAGCTGCACAGAAGAAAGCGCGTGACGGATGCGCGAAGTCTGCATACACGGCTCCATCTCCACATCCATCAAGAAATATTCAAATAATTTTTCAGGTGTATCGATATGCGCGCTTGCCGGGTACATGCTCATCTGATGAAGTATGTAGGCTACCAGCGCGTCCCGCTGCAGACGGCGCATCTCGTCATTGATGGGCTTGACCACATCACGCCAAGAGGCGGTGTCATAGCGTGCCCGTAGCGCTGACTGCAAGTCGCGCACGGTGCTTCCCACTGGCTCGTTGGTTGCAGCATTAATCAATGGGCTTGCGGCAACACCCATCTTCCGAGCAAGAGCCAAGGCATCATAAACACGCACGAAAATATCCAGATTCGCCAATTCTTTATAATTCGGATTGCCGCGATCAACCTTGCCAAGCCGAACCAGCAGCGCGTCTAGGGAAGTGGATTCCCACCGGGTAAGCACCTGGAGAAGCCCGCTGTTCTTTGCCGTCACCGGGTCTTCGCACACCGCAAGCAGACGTTCATCGTTGGGCGCCAGCTCAGCCTTGATACGTGCATAGTCAAGCAATGCCCGGAATGGTTTGAACAACGCAACTGCAGTTGCAGAAGATGGATCATCATTCACCGGCAACGCATTGAGCCAGCTTTTGCCAGTGATATCCAACTGTCCTAGCGCATTGATGTGATAATTAGGATGCGTGGCAAAATACGCCATTTCGTTAGCGGTCAAGCCCAAGCCCGTCGCCAGTGAAGCCGTTTTCAGGAAACGAACATAAGTTTTCTGGAAGTGTGCGAACAGCGTCGCGGGATAGAGGTAACGCGAGGGGACAATGCCGCGCCCCTGCCCATTGGGCTGCCATTCCCACTGCACGCGCAGCTTGTCACGTACGTTATTGACGGTCAGAACAAGCGGGTAGAGTGTGCCTGCCCGCAACTCCAACCGGGTGGTATTAATCCAATTTGCACTAGTTTGCACCAGCACAACGGGCTTGTTATCCAACAGCAGCGTAACAGTTGCCGCAGTATCCGCCTCGATATGAAAGTTGAACAGCCCGTTTTCCGGCGCTTCAACATAACCGCTCCAAATTCCGGAAATGGACGAAGTTGACACGGTATTCCCAGGCAACGGGTTACCAACCCCACCTACCACAGGGGCGTAGTTAATATCCTGTGCAATGCTTGGCGAGTCGGAGATGATAGTTCCTTCGGCCGTACTATTCGCAAAGAACTGCACCGATAGTCCAGTGGTTTCCAACTCAAGCATGTCATTCAACGCTGGTTGGTCGTCGAGAGCGACTGCATGGAGCGGGAAGTTATCGTTAGGAGCGTCCAACAGTGTTTGCGCGAAAGCCAGATCGGTGCTTGCCACCGCACTGATTGACTGTAGCGCTTGCTGTTTCTTCTGCCCCATCACCAATTCAGGCAGAATCAGACCCAGCAGTACTTGCCGCTTGGTTGTCACCGGGCCACTCGAATTTATGTATACATCGTAGTGCGACTGTAATTCCGGATAGCGCACAAAGAATGGTGCAATGACAGACTGGCTCTTCGCGTACAGCGCATCCATCGCTTCATTAAATGCCACAGCCCCTGCCCCGGCTGCCTGCTTTATATTGCTGCACATTGTGGCTGACAGCACCCCTGTATACGAAAGCAACTTGCGGAAATCGTCATAAGCAATATACCCCTGCGCAGCATCGGCAATAGGCTGCTCCAGGTTTGCCTTGATAACCTTCTGGTTCTCTTTGTAAAGTATTTGCAAGGCTGCCAGGAAACTAGCCCTCGCATTGGCATCGGAAATCGCCGTGGCAGAAACGGCCTTGAGCGCGTTAACGGTCGCCTCGGATAGCGCTCCTGTAACGGAAAGCCGGCTGTTTGTTTCGCTATAAACAAGACCCGGTGCAGCATTCACGATAAACTGTTCAAGATTGGCAGTGACAACCTGCTTATTTTTTTCATAGAGTTGTTCCACGGCAGCTTTGAACAGCACGCTCGAAGCGTTATCAGCAATTTCGGTGGCCGCAACAGCCTTAAGTTCGTTAGTTTTGGCCTGAGACAAGACGCCGGTGAAAGCAAGTCGCTCTGTATTGTCATCATAAGAGATGAGTCCGGGAGCGACATCAAGAATTGCCTGCTCCAAGGTTGCTTGATGATGTTTATATGAAACGTAGCTGACGATGGCTACATGCCCGCGGCTGCAGCTCACCTGGGTTAGCAAAGGCGCTTGATTACGGCCATATGGGACTTCAGTTGCGAAGGTACCGTTAAGCAGGCCGAAGAAGAATGCCGCCGTATCGGCTCCGTAGACCAGTGCCATCCTGGCCTGCAAGATAGCTCCGTCTGGATCATCATTGATCGAAAACTCGGACTCGATGGCGGCAAAACTGAGGCGCAGCGTACGCGCAAAGGCAGCAACCTGTGCTGCATCAGGCACAGACTTGCCGCTCACATCCTGATTCCAGACCATGTAAAGCGCAGCAGCCGGATTGAGCGATCTATCCTTCATCGCTTGTATCAGCACAATCAACTGCAGGATCGCCGGGTTCGTTGGATCAGGCACAGCATAGGGATCAAGACCGGTAAACTTGATCAGCAACAATAACTCTCGAACACTCAGCTTCAATTTACGCGCCAGCCAACCGCGACGATAAACAGCACTTATATTCCCAAGCGTGAGAGGGACAGTATCGTTTGTCAGCAATGGATTCGGCGTGGGTATTACTTTGTTCATTGCCGAAACGATGGCTGAAACGATTTGCGACAATTCATCTGCGGTCAGGTTGAACGCCGAGCGCAACGACTCGGAATGTGTGACTAGCCGCTGCTGTGTGTAGAGCGCGTCAACTGCTGCCTTAAACGTGGCGCTCACCCCGGAAACATTTTTATAGGCATCTCGGGTTGTGATGCTGAGAATCCCGACATACGACAATCTATGGTTGACATGATCGTAAGCAAGACTAGGCGAAACACTTAGGATTGATGGTGAAAGACTGGCCTGCGAATGCACATAAGTCACGACCGACTTTTGCAAGAACTCGCCGTAGCCGTTATCTGCAAAGATGGCATCTTGCTCGATGAGCGTCGGGTTGAGGAACATCTGACGGTAGAGCGCAGTGTTGCCGTGGCTGTCGATCTCGGACCAACACGTCAGCAACGACAATAAATCGCGCTTCACCGTCAGGTTCAGCGCCTGCATCACGCGCATGGCAATGCCGAGGCGGGGTAGCAGCGTCAGGAAACCCGTATTGAGCTTGGTTACAGTGTCTATATCGCTTGCATCCAGTGGCGCAAGGTCCGCACGATAAAGCGCGCAGATCGCCGCGTCGGTTTGCTCAATCGACCAGCCCAATTTTTTCCACAATCGAATGAAGCGCAACAGGCGGACGAATTCAGCCTGGCCGATATTTTGACCAAGCTTGGCCGGGTCGGAATAACGAAAAGCCAGATTGTCGAAGCTGAGACAGCTCGACGCGTCACGGCAGGTCCAGACAACACCCTCATCGTTGATGCTCGTGCCTGTTAGCGTCGGCCAAATGGGTTGCGTACTGTTGTGCGATGTTCCGGCAGCAGTGCATTCGTAATATAGCGAAGCAACCGATGCTGTTGCAGTAGACCGCACACAATCACCGATGGAGTAAATCTTGGAGGCCACCCAGGAACTTGCCGGGATGGCGAGTGTGACCAGCCCCATGATGCGGTCGTAGTTGTCTTGCCGTTTTACCCACGCTTTAATGTCGCCACCATATTCCGCAGGGTCGGGCGGAACCGCAAGCTTCGCCAGCAGCGCATCGAATGCCGCATCGCCGCTATTGCCTGTCGCATCCTTCAAGGCTTTCATGTCGGCAAACGAAACGCCAAGCCGTTCGAGCTTCGGAATCAAGTAAGCATTCGGATTGATGAATCGTGTCTTGAGGATCGCAATCAGATATTCGTAACTTATCTTGATCCTGCGTGCGAAATGCTTTGCATTAGTGAGCCCGGCAATAACAACCGCATCTGTCGGCGCATTGGGCAAGCTGGAAAAGCCATACATCCGCCACAAGGGAACGCTAGTCGAGTTGGTCAGTATCTCGTATTCGTCTCGCGAGAGACCGATCTGCTCCATCAGGATGTCGCGCCAGCCATAGGGATTGGTTGTGCGTTCGAGATCATCGGTATTGCGCAAACGCTCCATTGCCAACGACAGCGGAACGTCGAACTTGTTGAAATAGCGGCGCAGGTTTTCCAAAGGCTGGTGAAACGGCAAAGGAGCCGGGAAATACTCGGTGCGCAGAGTTGTATATGCGGCATCTCTTACGAACTGCGGGCTTGCCAACAAGTCTTCCGATGCAACGCCATTGGTATCGTGCCCACCATAGCCCTGCAATGAAAGTTTACAAACATCGTTGGCGACGAAGTATTCAAGCGTCTCGTTAACCACATCGATATATGGCAACGCAATATTTGTGTTCTCACAGGTCAGCGGCAGATGCTGGATGTCGGGGCGACGCCCGAACAGGACACTTTGCGGACTCTCCGTTCCTGCCAGCGAACCCGGTGGATCAAGAAAGAGCAGCAAGTCAACCAGGTAAGCCGCCGGACTCAAAATGGAACGGCAGTGAGCGCATTCGCAAAAATCCATTGAACCAAACAGGTTTTCCAGCGTGGCAGACGCGATGACATCGCTTGCATGTGGCACTGGATCTATCACCCCAGCCGGACTGTGAACACCGATCGCGGGCGCGGTACGCGCAGACAGGTAACCGAGCGCAATGTTCAGTACGACATTATGGACCTGCACCGACTTGTCGTAGATCTGCGCCGCATGATCCGCTCCGCCCAAATCCGTTGCAAAAGTCTGCACAAAGGTATTTTTGTCATAGCGCACCACATGATAAGCAGCGTCTACCCCACTCTTCATCATGCCAATCAAGGCACGGTCGTTCGGCGTGATCTGGTAGACCCGCTGCAAGCGTTTCACCTGATGAACCACCTCGGCGGATATCTGCAGCTTATTCTGGGCAATGTACTGCTGCACGGGTTGCATGCCAATCTCGAACTTCCCCTGCTGCGCGGTGAGAAAGCCATACACATCATCCGCGATACTCTTAGGTGCTGCCGCTTCTGAATTTGTGCCTGGTGCGACGGTGGTCAGAGAAATTGCACGACTCTTAACCATTTCTGCGACTGAAGCAGTCGGATAACTCAGGCGAATTTGAGCCGCCAGATATTCGGCGTAGTTGGTGCGCTTCGCTTCGCTCGTTTCACCGGGAATTTCCTGGGGAATGGGCACTTCGCCGGTCAACAAATCGTCCCAATGCTTGGCACTATGGTAGCCTGATTGAGCAAGCTGCAAAGGATCGGTGATGCCGCTATCGCCTGCCCGTGCATGTAGTTTCTGTATCAACGGAACGTTATTGATCGTGACAAAACCAAGCTTCCCATCTACCTGTAGCCGATCTTTCTTGGTTTTCCCCAGAGCGCTGCCGACCTTGTCCCAGAATGTATTCAGGTCCGTTCGATGCGCCATGTAAAGATCGGCAAACCGCTCCCGCCCCGCTTCATCAAGACCAGACGAGGAGAGCATTTCAGTCATGGATGAAGTACCCACCAGCGCAGAGTTGGCCAGCATTTTTTTCGCGCCGAGTTTCTGGAACACCTTGACAGCGTTTGGTATGGCTTGCTTCAGTGACTTTGGAATTACACCTTGCTCGATAGCCGACTTCCAGGCTCGTTCTACCGTTGCAATATCTGCATTGAACAGCGTATCCGGATTGGCAGGTAACCCCGCTCGAAACAAAGCGTAATACAGCGGTGCTGCTATTCCCGTCGCATCTTTGTTGTCGAATCGATACTCTGAAAATTGATCGGCCAGCACCGCAAGCGCCACCGCACGCGCATCCCAACCAGACTTGTTTGCCAGATAAGTGATGTGCAGTTGACCGTCGCTCTCTTTCAAATCGCGTAACTTCCCCTTGAAGTGTCTTGTCAGCGCAGGCAACAAGGTTTCGTATTCAGATGGCAGCGCAGTCGATGACTCTTCGCTCAGCACCACATCCAGAATCTCGTGGACAGATCCGTTGTAGCGCACCTCAGACGAAGCAAGAAAAACTTCCCCGGTGAAGACACGTGCCTGTAAATCGGCTTGCTGCTTGCCGCGCAGCAGCAAGCCGACCATGGAAAAATTTACGGCATAAGAGCCGTCTTCTGCGGTGATAGCCTGTGCAAGGCACACGTCCCCGTCAATATTCTTGTCCAAGATTTCAACCCGCAACCCGCCCACTCCGGCACGGGAGCGACTGATAATCTTGCCCTGCACATGGACAAGTTTAGGTGCTTCATGCTTGATCTCTACGTTCAGATCGGTAACGCGTCCAGCATTGCTTACGCGCCGGGATTTCCCGATCTCTTCACCATTTTGGTCATAGACGCGAACAACCAATTCTGGCCCGCCCAGCTCAGCGGCAGTGCGCTTGAACTTTGCGGCTGTGAATGTGATCGAGTAATGGCCGTAGTTATCGGAAAACGCAGTGCCAAGCACATCTTCGCTTGCCACATCCCGATCAACAGCGACAACCTCAACACCGATCGCAGGCTGTTTAACAGCGTAGATCACCTGACCGGAAACGACAAAAATTTTATCGTTGTCCTTTATCAGCTTATTGCTCGCCGCTATTCGAGTGCGGGGCGATGTCATCTGCTTGGGCGTGGCCGCTGGCTGGCGCGATGCATTAGATTTGGTTTGCGCAGGCTTTGCCACTCGCTTCACAGTAGTTTTGACCGTCTGCTTTTTGGATTTGCTTTTAACATCGTCACTCTTCTTAGCCATTTCCCGTCTCCCTGATGCTTGGTTAATTCCTCACTATTCAAGTTGTCGTGCTTTGATTGTTGATGTTCCGTGTTACGCAACACAGTTATTTTTCAGTTACACTCATCGAATTTTTTGATGGTCAATCACACGTTGTCACTTTGCCCAGTATTCCTGTTGAATTCATTCCCACATACCTCCCCATAACTGTTTCACTTGCGCGGGAATTTTGGAAACATCGCTCAGATGACTACCATAGTATTCATCGGCCACCTCAATTGGAGTTTTTTCACCTCGCACTGCTGATCTGGCAGTATCAGCCAACAGTGCTACCCCTCCTGCTGCCGCTGAAAACGCTCCAAATGTCAGCAGACCTGCACCTGTTCCTGAAGCGGCTGTCATCCCTTTAGCATAAGGCGCAAATGTCATAAATAAGGTTGCTGATCCCTCTGCTGTGGTAATAGCCCCTTCAGCAGACTTACCCTCAGCAATTTCCTCTGCACCTTTGATGTACTGCGTGGCCGCCACTGCAGCACCAAACATGAGACCAAGAGCTTCTATAGTGGCAAATCCTCTGGGAGCTCCTGGAACTCTCGTTCCACCTGGAGGTTTGGGTTCTGTTCTACCTGTTTCTTTCAGAAAAGCCTTGAATTCCTCGGTTGTCTTGAACATGTGAGCCTTGCCGGACTTGTCAAGAAAAGTGTGCTTAATCTTTCCACCACCAGCCACTTCGTCCAAAGCTGCACGAAACTCCTGTGAATTCTCCATTCCAACGACTAGGTAGTTCTCGCCACTCACCACCAATGTCGTTCCCTTTGTTAGGCCAAGCGATGAGGCTTTACTTCCAGTAATTCGAATTTGCGCACCTTCCGTCGACTCAAGCATTGGCTTATAAATCTGCTGATTCTTTGTAAGCGCATCTAAATCGATTCCTTTCAATTCCGGTATGATCGGCTTGCCTGTTCTCGGATCAAGAAAGACCAGATCAAAACGTCCTGACGTCAAAGTCTTTCCGGCCTTGTCCAATACATCAAAAGAAACTTCTGCTGCATAACTTAGACCCTTTTGCTCCAAAGCTGCCTGCACCAATGGCCTTACCACAGAAGTTTCCTCACCACCCATTCCTGTTGGATCATGAAATATGATCGGATTGTTTCTTGTCATGGCAAAAAGATTAAGCCCGTCACCAAATCCCGCTGGATCACACTTTGTCCATCTCCCCAACCAAGGTGCGTAATATCGTGCCCCGTGGTAATACAACCCGCTCTCCTCATCCCGCTCCTTGCCGGTGTAGCGATAGCGTTTCGCCGTCTCGGTCTGACTGCGCACAGCCTGATACGAGGTGCTGCCATACGGTGTGTATTCCTCGTAGGAAATGATCTGTGCCTGTTCATCCAGCTCCAGGCTGGACGAACCGAGGTGATTGCCGAACTGGTAGCGGATGAGTTGTATCGGATCGTTAGGGTCTGGCGTAGTCGGTAACGTACGCGTTTCCACCAATGCGACGCGCTGCTTGTCGTCCATGATGTGCAACGTCTCGCGCTCCAGCGTGGCCGTGTTTGCGCCAATTGCACTGCCATGCCGCCGGAAGATTTCGAAGCCGCCGAGGTAGATGCGCTCTTCGCTGACATTTCCGCCCGCGAGCTCAGTCACCTTGCGCACACGTTGACCGCCAGCGTCATAGACGTAGTAAGTGCGGTCTCCGTTGTGCGCAACTCCATCCAAATCTTCATCGTTGATTTTTTGCCGCTGGCTCGTACGCAGCTGGTCTTTGTAGTCCCATTGCATCAACTGCAGATGCGGCATGCCCAGCATATTGCCGTGGGCATCATGCTGATAGGGCTCCACCACCGGGTTGCTGCTGTTTGGGTTCAGCGTGGTCTGGCTCAAGCGGTTGCTGGTCTTCAGCAATGCGCCTCCGCTGCCGTCCTCGATCAAGCTGCTCTCGGCGTAGGTATAGCTGCGCGTCCAGCTTGAAAATTGCGCATCGGTACGAGCGTGCTTCATCTCGATAAAGTTACCCACAGCATCGTATAAGTAGCGCTCGACATAGGCGCCCATTGCGTTGCTGTCACCCGGTTGCGGCAATCGACTGCGCAGCGCATCGTTGTAAGAATGCGGCATGGGTGCTCCGCCCTGGCCGAGATGCTCGCGGCCGGTTCCTTCGATCAGGCGGTAGAGAGCATCATAGGTGTAGTCGTTGCTCGGCTCGATGCGCTGGTTATTGAAGTAAACGGGTTGCTGGGCATCGTCCTGAATGTGGGTGATGTTGCCTGCCGGGTCGTAACAATAGTGCAGGTTCTGCAGTCCGCAGTATCTGTTTGCCGGAGGCGTTTCCGGTGCGGCAATAGTAGCGGGCGGCGGTGGCTGCGGGTTGTCGCAGTCCTGTATGAATGCCGATCCTCGCCGCGTGTAGAGCTGGATCAGCCTGAAAGTTTCCTTGTCATAGGTGTAGCGTGTGGAAGCGCCGTTTTTGTATTCGATGACTTGGCGCTGGCCTTTGGCGTCGTAGTCGATGTTGCTGATGCCGACTGCTGATGGTGCATCTGTTTGTGGGTTCAATAATCCGGAAGGCTCGGCAGCGCGATCGAGCCACACGTCTACCCGATCCAGCAGATTGGCTTCGTTGAATACCGGCTGAATGATGTTGCGCTTGGCACGAGCAAGGCTGCTATGCGGGGCGATGCTCTGGATGGGGCGGTTGAGCGCGTCGTAGCGGGTGCTGCCCTCGAAAAATTCCGCATCGAGTTGCGGCTCCGCTGGCAGCAACCAGTCTGGGATTGCTTTGTAGTCGCGGGCGAGGCGGCGTGTGCTGCACAACAGGTTGCCCTTGAAGTCGTTGGCTTCGATGGGACTGCCGTTGGCGTCGAGCCTGGCGTTGGTAGCCACGCCTGCCGAATCAAAATGGCGGTAAATGCGTGTGCGCAGGTTGACCGCTTCTGCGTTCATCAAGGTTTCCCCGTATTCGATCTTGTCCACCAGCAGTGGATTTGCTTTGCGCGTACGAGGGTCGGAAGCAGCCGTGGTACCGAGAACATATTGCCCAACTGGCCTGCGCAAGGCGTCGTAAGCGGTGACGAAGTTGTGCCCGCGGCTGTCCCAAGATCGAATGGGCTTGCCTGAAATATCCTTGAGCATCCAGCGCATGCCCGCTTCCATGCTGAACTGATGTATGCGATTGCCGAGCATGTCGTAGGCGTAGCGCATGACGATACGGCCCAACGGGTCTTCGACCTCTGCCCCTTGCGCGTTGCGCGCCTTCTTGTTGGCATCGCGCACGGCGCGCTGATTGCCTTCGATATCCAACTCGACGCGGGTAGCAAACAGGTCTTCGCTGCCATCCAGCGCATGATTGGCGCAGACTACACGATTGCGCACCACGGTCAGGAAAGGACGGCCCAGTGCGTCGAAGTGCGCCGTAGTTGGGGTGTCGGCATGAGCAGCGGCCTTTTGCGCCGCAACGCGTTCATGTGGTCGTATGTTGTCGTTAATGCGTTGCTGGTACCAGGTCTGCCATGGTTGGGCAGGATTAACTGGCTGCGCCTTGAAGTACTCTGCAACGTAGCCCTGAATGTCAGAATCAGTGCGCGGGTCGCCGGTTTGAGCGTTGCGTGGGGCTACAGTATCGTTAACGTCGTAAGTGGTTTGTTGCCATGGATCGAACACCGTCTTCGCAAAAGTGTGGTTGGGATGCAGCGTGGCGATGACGCGCTCGGCCGGGTCGTAAAACAATACCGGACTGACACCCGCTATCACACCAAATTCAAAATGATGCGTGGCACTGAAGAATGGCTCGAACTGGCGAACCGGCTTGCCTTTGTTGTTAAAGATGGCCCAGCCGCTGCCCACCCAACGTGGCGGACCGGCGACACCTCCGACCTTCTCGGGCTCTGCCTGTATCTTTTTTTGTATCTCGCGACCGAAACCATCGGAGTAGGAAAAGCTGATCTGTATCTTGAGGCCATGCAGCGGCAGCTGATCGTTGGCATGAGTCTCGCGTGCTAACGTCGCTGCATAGGGAGGCAGCCACTTCGTCGGATCATGCGGATTGGCACGTTGGCTGCGTTGAAAGCGATCCAGGTCATAAATGATACGCGTGGTGGCATTTTGCAACAGATTGGTGGCAACGGTGTGCGGATCAGCAGCGTCATGGAAGCTATCAATCTGAACTTGCGTCAGATCGGTAGCCAGATTGGCAATCGAATCTCCCTCCGCCGGTGCGGGCAATGGTTTACCCATGACCGCTGTGCCTACCACCATGCCAAAAGTGTCGAATGCCACTTGCGTACGATTGCGGTTAGCGTCCATCACCAGTTTGGGCTGGAGCACGCGGTAGTCATTGCCCGGCACGATAAGGTTGCCAAGCGCATCCCGCTCTCCCACGGTGACACGATTGCCCACAGCATCGCGGCTTCCTGTCATCAGCAAATCATAGCCATCGTAAGTAATAAAGCTCTCGGTGCTGACCGCGTTGGTGTGGAACGGATCTCGATAGCGGCGCGGCAGAAAGAAATGCTGACGTGCGTATGCGAGTTCTAACGCGGCGGTGTGCGTGCTGTCCGGCGAATAGAACATCCGCCCGGAAGGTATCCACCATCGGCCATCATTAACAAGATCGACATAGCCACCCCGGTCCGCGCCCCCCCCTTCCAGGACACTGGCAGGATTCACCGGCAACAGTTTCTGGCCATCGCGTTCATAGACATCCAGCAAGCCTGGTGTAAAGGCAAGCTTGTAACTTTCACCCGGAAGCGCATTCGATTCGACAGTCTTAAATGGCAATAGCGCCAATGGATTGTTCTGCGCGACACCCAGATCATTGGCGCGATAGAGCGTGCGCACTTGTTCGATCAGGCGGCGAAAATATTTGTTACTTTCACTGCCATTAATTGCCACTTGCTGCCTCGCATAGGCAAATTCAATATCTTCGTGCGCGATATCGTGTGTACCATCTCCCGACTGGTTAACACAGTCCAATACTTCTTCAAAGCGATAGAGCTTTGTCAATCCGTTGGCACTTTTCTCCTGCTGTGCTTTGTGCAGCTCATAGGTGCTGGATTGTGCGGGCAACGGGGTGCGATATGCGCCTGGCCGATTAAGGATTGCATTGGTGAATTCGTTCTCGGTACAGGTGATATGTATGAGTCGCTGCTTTATGCGATCTTGTTGCAAGAGCGCCGCATCTGGGGAATCCATGCGGCGACCATATGCTATGGCTGCAGATTTGAGGACGTTGCCGAAGGTATCCACTGCCAACGTGAGCGCATGTTGAATTCTCGGATCAGCAGGATTGCGCTCGTAGTGGAAACTGATCGCCTCGCGGGCATGGGTAAAAAATACGCCATGGCGGTTGCGCTCGCGCGGCTGCACATGCGCAATCGTGAAGTTCTGCTCGGTAACAGTGTAAGGATAAGCTTGTTTGGGCGTGCCATCGAGTGCGTAGACTTCCTGCCTCAGCATCGCCCCCTTCAATGAACGACAGGCTTCGCGCTCCTCGTCTAGAGTCAGCCCCATGGGCAGAAGGGCATCAGGCAGAAGCAGAGCGCGTGCCTCAGCATCCGTTAGGCCGGGTTCGCGAAAATATTCTCCCTTGTCGTTGCTATTCAATAGACCCGCGAAGAAATTGGAGACGCGTTCGCGCCCAAGATAGACGCCAGTGTGAAACCAGGTTTTCGTGTGGATGGGCGGAACATGCGATTCGGCCGAAACGTTGTTGCCCAGTGGGAAGGTGTCGCTATTGCCAAGCGCGGCGAGTAGCTCAGTGTCCCACTGCTCTACCATGCCGAAACCTCGAAACTCGCGCTCGACGCCATCGAAGTAGCCATGGTGATATGCGTAGCGGGTAACAAATCGGTTGCGACTGATGTAATCAAAAGTTTCGACCCGCTCGACCACATGCACGGGGAATGGAAGCTTGGTTATCCAAGGCTTTCCCCCAGCCTTATCCTGCAAATAGAATTGTGTTGATGGAACATATCGCACACGCGTTTCCGCACCGAGGTTGTTAACAGTCCTGACCAAAAGATGCGGCTTCTGCCCACCCATTAGATCCACATAGCGCATCTGCCGCTGCGCATCGCCTGGCAAAGGCGATGACCAGACCAAACAAGCCGTGCCGTTGCCAAGCAGATCAGTGGGGACGATGGACGCGATGTCGTCCACACGAGGAAAAACTCTCAGTACCTTGGGATCGCTCCAACGGTTGCCGGACCGGTTAAAGTAAAGACGCACACCATCACGGTGCAGGTAGATGATGTCCGTAATGCCACTGCCATCAATGTCAGCAAGACGCAGACGCTTATGATCGAATTGATCCGGGTTATCAAAATGTGGCGCATGATCCATACTGACTTTGGCGCCGAAGCGGCAATAACCCAGATTGGGCCAATAGCACACCTCACCGTTGCGAATGCGCACCAGATCGGTAAGCCCATCGCCAGTCATGTCCGAGAGATAGATAGATTGTGTGCCGTCGGCGAAAACCAGACGTGGGCCTTTTTCTTCATCCAATGACTGAGCCACCCGCCGGGCTGGAGCGAAACCCTCCTCAGCCAGAGAGGCGTGCCAGACGAAGGCGTCATCTTCGCTGATCAATACGTCGGCATGACCATCACCGTCCAGATCGACGAACTTCAGGTTCGGATCGCGCATATCACGATTAAGACGCGAGGTGAAAGGGCGGAATGGCTGCCATCCTTCATCAGTGTCGTGCTCGTACAGTCCGGGCATAGGGCCATCCATGACCACGAGGTCGGGCTGCCCATCTCCGGCCAGGTCCATGAGCTGCGCCGCCCCTCCCGCCAAAGCGAGGTTGGGCTTGGTGGCAACGCGTTCCAGCGGTGAGAATTCGACTGGGCGCTCGCTGACGGGGCTGAGGTTGCGTTTATAAAACCATGCACCCGCTTGCTCGGTGAGGATGCCGGGGATGCCCTCGCCGTGCAGGTCGGTCCATTGATAAGCGGAACCATCCACGCCGATGGGCAAGTTTTCCAGGCTTTCCGGGTCAACAACCTGCACTCTGTTCTGAATGGTAGGCTGGGTGTATTCATACTCGACCGGCGGCAGAGATTTTTTCAGGTAACGATCAGTAAAATCATTATTCGCATCACGCTGGCGCACATAGCCGGATTGGATGACGGAGGTTATAAAGGAGGCCACTGAGTCTTCTTTGTGGATAAGCTCCGTTGAGCGCACCAAGCAGGGGGTAAGTCCGAGTTCGCTGAATTCGTGGAACATCAATACGCGCCGACACAAACGGTATGTTCGCACCTCGAAGCCGGCACGATAAGTAGAAAACGTATCATGACGAACCGGCCAGTTGACCGATCCCGCTACACTAGCCTGACTCTCGATGTAAAACGGATCGCTGCCTCTGGCACTGACATTTTGGTAGTGTCCCTCCCCATAATCGAAAACGACCTGAAAATGCCAACCTTGTTGTTGATAGTCCTGATTATCGAGGCGTGACTGCTTGTTACCGTACTTGATGCGCTTGAGATAACGATTTACGCTGCGGGTGTTGTCAGTGCGATTGCGTTCATTAGCCTGCGTTGCATCAACATTGGTCGAGTTTTCTTTTGCGTATTCATAGACGATGACGTTGCCCTTGTCATCATAGCTTTCACAGATCAACCAACTAAAAATGCGTTTCTCATCAGCCGGGTCAAAAATGCGGCTCGCTTCAGTATAGCCATACAGCGTTGTAATGTTATCTTTGGAAATGGCGCGCCAGTGCGATATGCCCTGCGCGTCTGTCCATCGTTCAATGCGTGCAAACAGGCCTTCAATACGGGGTCGATAGCGGCGAATCTTGTAAGTGCTCGTGCCTATGGTACGGTTGGATACCGGCTCACGTACCCATAGTCCTCCTTGTTCGACCAGCGCCGGAACCATATCTTCCGCACCAGAAAGGATAAATACATCGGATTCTTCCGCATCGCAATATTGCGGCAAACCCTTGTCTGTCTTGCGCGTAATCGAAGGTAGAGAAAGGTTCCAACCCAATCCGAACGGGCTGTTCCCGGCACCAGAATCATATGTGAGTGAGATCTGCGGACCAAAACCGGATCGACCTGATGATGTCGCAATCGGTACCGACATTGAACCCGTACCAGTAACTGGATTAGCGGTAAACTTCTCGCCTATGCCGCGGATGGCTCCGCCACCTTTAGGCAATGAAATTTGTGGCGCATTGGCAGAGCCGGATACTTCACCCGCCTCTGACTTTCCCGCTGTTGCTGACATTCAAATGACTCCCTGAGTCAAATTTCTGTAAACACCCGGCCTAATGGTTAATTGCTTGACAGTACACCAATGGCCTCGAACCACCTTGATAGATTGACGTTGAAGAATGAATTAAACCATGCCGTTTACTCTCCGCATATAGACCGAAGTATCTAGGCAATTCGTCCTAGTCACATTTTCACTAGGCCGAGGCGCATGCCTAACATTTGTGAACCGCCGCTTTGAAAAACAAGCATAAACTTCTGCTTGTGACGAGCATCACTCCCATTCACACGACGATGAAGCACCACCGGGTACCCGACACAGCCATCCGCACGTCCATGAATCGACAACACATGCGCATTTTCCGGATACGCACTATACACACAGGCATTAGGCTAGGCAAAGTGTTGGTTGCTCGCATTACCTCGCTTTAATCGGCAGTTGACGGGAAGTGAATATAATCTGCTGAATTTCTGCTAATGGCACCAAGCGGTTATTCGCAAATAGTCAATTTCAGCCCCAATTAGGTACTGCACCGGCGACGTATCTACCGAATCCACACCGTCTTCGCATTCACAAATTCATGCATCCCCAGCCTCGATAACTCGCGCCCGTAGCCCGAGGCTTTCACGCCTCCGAACGGCAGGCGCGGGTCGGATTTGACCATGCCGTTGATGAAGGTGCTGCCGGCCTGGATGTGTGCCGCCAACTGTTCGGCGCGCGCCGTGTCGCGGCTCCAGATCGATGAGCCGAGGCCGAAGCGGGTTTCGTTGGCGATGCGCAGCGCGTCCGCTTCGTTTGCGGCGCGGATCACGGTTGCCACTGGGCCGAACAGCTCTTCGTGCCAGGCGCGGGTGTCGGCGGTGACCTGATCGAGGATCGAGGGCTGGTAGAAAAATCCTTCGCGCTCGACCGGTTTGCAACCGGTTACCGCCACCGCGCCCTGCGCGATGGAGTCGCTGACTTGTTGATGCAGTTCATCGCGCAGGTCGAGGCGCGCCATCGGGCCGATTTGCGTGGCCTCAATCATCGGGTCGCCAAGTCTGAGCGCTTCCACTCTGGTTTTGAGTTCGCGCAGGAATTCATCCACGATTTGCGGCACGACAATGAAGCGCTTGGCGGCGATGCACGATTGTCCGCAATTCATGAAACGCGAGGCCATCGCCATGTTGACGGTCAATTCTATATCCGCATCATGCAAAGCAATGAACGGGTCGGAGCCGCCGAGTTCCAGCACGCATTTCTTCAGATGCTGTCCGGCGCACGCCGCGACCTTGCGCCCGGCGGCTTCCGATCCGGTGAGCGTGACCGCATGCACATGCGGGCTGGCGATGGTCTCGGTGACCTGTTCGACTTCGATCATCAGATTCGTAAACACACCCTCCGGCAAACCGCATTCGCGGAACAGGGTTTCGATGGCCAGCGCGCATTGCGGCACATTTGGCGCGTGTTTCAGCAGCAGCGCATTGCCCGCCATCAGGGCCGGGGCGGCGGCGCGGAAGGCCTGCCAGAACGGGAAGTTCCACGGCATGATGGCCAGCACCACGCCGAGCGGGTAATACGCGACATAGCTCTTGCCGGCATCCGATGCCACCGGCTCGGCGCGCATGAATTCCTCGCCATGCTGCGCATAGTAGTCACAGACAGTGGTGCATTTTTCGACTTCGGCCCGGGCTTCGCGCAGCGGTTTGCCCATTTCCTGTGTGATGAGGGTGGCGTAGCGGTCGCGCTGCGCGCGCAACTGTATTGCTGCATTGCGCAACACTGCGGCGCGTTGCGAAAAGGGCGTTTGCGCCCAGGCTTGCTGCGCATGGTGGGTTTTTTCCAGCGCCTGTTCCAAACGGCGAGCATCCCAACTGGCGTGGGTCTGGATCACCTGGTTGGTGGCTGGGTTCAGGCTTATATGTGGCATGAGGGGTAGGTGTTGTGTGTGTTCAGTTGATCGTTCCCACGCTCTGCGTGGGAACGATCAATGTCGGGCATAGCCCGACCAACACTATGCCTTCAGCGCGACAAACACTTCATCCAGCATCTTTTTCGCATCTCCGAACAGCATGCGGTTGTTTTCTTTGTAGAACAGCGGGTTGTCCACGCCAGCGTAGCCGGAGGCCATGCTGCGCTTCATCACGATTGAGGTCTTGGCCTTCCAGACTTCCAGTACCGGCATCCCGGCGATCGGGCTGTTCGGGTCGTCCTGTGCCGCCGGATTTACGATGTCGTTGGCACCGATGACCATCGCGACGTCGGTGTCCGGAAAGTCCTCATTGAGTTCGTCCATTTCCAGCACGATGTCGTAGGGCACCTTGGCTTCGGCCAGCAGCACGTTCATGTGGCCGGGCATGCGGCC